>DASTJZ010000065.1:0-19106 GCA_035716185.1 Candidatus Dormiibacterota bacterium | reverse complement strand
ACCGGAGCCTTCGGCAGGCGGCCGACCCGCAGCAGCATTTCGCGGAAGTCCTCGACTCGCTCGCGACAGGACTCGCAACGGCGCAGGTGGTCGCGCGCCCACTCGAGCTCTTTCCCGTCGAGGCGGTCGTCGAGCACCGCGCTCGGTGAAATTCGGTTGCAGCGATCAGAACTTGATGTAGTCATAAATCTCCGCAAGCTCGGCGCGACTCCGGTCAAGCGCGTGGATCAGCTTACGCGGTGCCAGCTCCACGATCTCCGCCAACTCGTCGTAACTGAGCCTGGCAAAGTCCCGCAGCAGGACTATGACGCGCGCCTCGAACGGCATGGCGCTGAGCGCACGCTGCACCGTATCACGGCGCAACGCCCGACGCGCCTCGGGCTGTGGAAAGCCCTCGAGCGTCAGAAATTGCCCGCGGTGCCGACGCCGGAACCAGCGCTGCGGCCGCACCGCCTGCCGGCTGAGCTCGGTTGCCGCTCGAAAGACGGCGGTGCGCTGCAGCCCGTCGCCGGCCGAGCGCGGCTTGATCCCGCCGGCAACCTGCCGGAAGGCAGCACAGGTGATCCCCGTCGCAGCGTCGATGTCGTCGATCAGACGCGCGACGTAATTGACGACAAGGGGGAAGTCGGAATAGAACTCGCGTTCCACGGACGCCGTCCTGGCGTTCGAGGCCGGCGCTTCGACGTGTACCTGATCCATTACTGGGACGTTGGGCGGATGGCAGCATACTAGTCAGACGGCGGCATTTCGTCAACTCACGGGTCGTATCAACTCCACCAGATCGGCGATCCGGAAGATTGCCGAGATCGCCGTCTCCGCTGTGGAAAACAGCCTGGCCGGCATGCCGATATCGGCCAGGAAGACCCGGCCCGCGTTGGGCGCAACCATGAGGCCGGCCTTCGGTGCGGCCAGGGTGACGGTCGCGACAGCCCGCACGGCGTCGTTGGCACCGGCGCCGCTATCGGCATCCATTCCCGAAGGAACATCGATGGCGACGATCGGCTGCCCCGCGGCGTTCATCGCGCCGATGATTGCCGGCGCCGGCTCGCGGAGCGGTGGGCGGATCCCGGTTCCGAGTAAACCATCGACGATCACATCCGGCGATGCGTCGACGCCGGCCGGCGCGTCGGCGACCGGAATGCCCAGCTGCTCAATCGCGCGGGCATGATGGGCTGACAGGCTCTTTGGGTCGCGCGACGAAACCAGCGAGACGCTGACGATCGCCCCACGCTGGTGCAGGAAGCGTGCCGCCACCAGGGCGTCGCCGCCATTGTTCCCGCTGCCGGCCACCACCAGCACGCGCTTTCCGCCGATCCCATCGAAGAAGGTGTTGACGAAGCGGGCCACCTGCTCGCCGGCAACCTCCATGAGTTGCAGTGGCTCGATGCCGAACTGGGTACTGGCCGCCGCGTCGGCCTGGCGCAGTGCGGAGGACGTCACAGGAGGGGCCTGGCTCCAGGGAATCGCCGGCCAGGTCACGTCACGACGAGGGTATCGCCGGGCGCGACGTGCAGCCGGGAGGCCGCCGAGCCTTCGCGCAGGGCGAACTCGATCCGACCGCTGCTGCCGACCAGCGCCACCAGCTCGTTCGGCTCCGCATCTTCGTAGGTCTCGACGGTGCGGACCCGGGCGCCGTTGACCGCCTTGATCCGAGCCAGCGCGCGGATGGGAAGGTTGCTAACCACGTCGCCGAAGTGATCGCAGTGCAATGCCAGAGCTTTCCAGGCTTCGCCGACTTTCGACGCCCACGCCTGGCTGAGCCGGATCGGGTCCTGCCGGCGGGCGGTTCCCAGGGCGGCGAGTGTCGCGCCGGCGGCGATGCGGGCGCCGGCGGGACCGAAGACGTCGCGACCGTGGAAGGTCGGAGCGGCCTCGGGGGGTGTCGGCAGTTCAACCGTCTCACTGATGGGGTCGGTGAGGAAGGTGAAGAGTCCGTTGTCCGGTCCCACGAAGTAATGCTCGGCAGCCTTGAACGCGATGGCTTTGCGATCGGTGCCAACGCCGGGATCGACGACCGCGACATGCACCGAGCCTGCTGGAAAACTCCGCCAGGCGCTGTCGAGCAGAAACGCCCCTTGCAACACCTGGAACGGTCGGACGCCGTGGGTCAGATCGATGAGCGTGGCTTTGGGATTCACCGCGAGGATCGCGCCCTTCATCGCCCCGACGTAGGCGTCGTCGAGACCAAAGTCCGTCAGCAGTGTCACGATCCCGCTCGCGGTCATGCCACGCCATGCTAGCGGCCCCAGCCCGATCCTCCCGAGAAGGAGGCAGAGCAAAAAAAGAGCCGCCCCCGAATGGGGCGGCTCTCCAGCTACGCTCTCGGCCTAGTAATCCGGCATTGCCGGTGCGGGCGCTTCCTTCTTCTTCTCCGGAATGTCGGAGACGAGTGCTTCCGTCGTCAGCAGCATGGCGGCGATGCTCGCCGCGTTCTGCAGTGCCGAACGGGTCACCTTGGTCGGGTCGATGATGCCGGCCTTCACCATGTCGGTGTACTCGCCCTTGTTGGCGTCGAAGCCCTGGCCCTTCGGCAAGTTCCGGACCTTCTCCACCACGACCGAGCCTTCCCAGCCGGCGTTGTTCACGATCTGACGCAGCGGCTCCTCGAGCGCGCGACGCACCAGCGCGACACCAGTGGCCTCGTCACCCGACACCTTCAGGTTGTCGAGGGACTTCTGGGCGAACACCAGCACGGCGCCACCGCCGGGCACGATACCTTCCTCGACCGCGGCACGGGTGGCCGACACGGCGTCCTCCATCCGGTGCTTCTTCTCCTTGAGCTCGGTCTCGGTCGCGGCACCCACCTTGATGACCGCCACGCCGCCGGCCAGCTTGGCCAGCCGCTCCTGCAGCTTTTCCTTGTCCCAGTCGGAGGTCGTCTTCTCGATCTCGGCCTTGATCTGATTGATCCGGCCCTTGATCTCGTCCTGCTTGCCGGCGCCCTCGACGACGGTCGTGTCGTCCTTGGTCACCGTGACGCGGCGAGCCTTGCCCAGCTGGTCAAGGCGGACCGAGTCGAGCTTCAGGCCCAGCTCCTCGGAAATGACCTGGCCGCCGGTCAGGATCGCGATGTCCTGCAGCATGGCCTTGCGGCGATCACCGAAGCCGGGCGCCTTGACGGCGACCGCGGTGAAGGTCCCACGCAACTTGTTGACGATCAGGGTGGCCTGTGCCTCGCCCTCGACGTCCTCGGCGATGATCAACAGCGGCCGGCCGCTCTGCACGACCTTCTCCAGCACGGGCAGCAGGTCCGCAACCGCCGAGATCTTCTTCTCGGTTATCAGGATGTACGGATCCTCGAGGACCGCTTCCATCCGAGTGGCGTCGGTGACCATGTAGGGCGAGATGTAGCCCTTATCGAACTGCATCCCGTCGACGAGCTTCAGCTCGTCCTCGATGCCCTTCGACTCTTCGACGGTGATGACGCCGTCTTTGCCGACCTTCTCCATGGCGTTGGCGACCATTTCGCCGATTTTGAGATCGCCCGAAGAAATTGTGGCGACCTGGGCGATCCGCTCGCGCTCCGAAATCTGGACCGACTGCTCCTTGATGGCCTTGACGACTTCGTCGACGGCCTTCTGGATGCCGATCTTCAATTGCATCGGGTTGGCGCCTGCGGTCACGTTGCGCAGACCCTCGCCGATGATCGCTGAGGCCAGCACAACCGAGGTGGTCGTGCCGTCACCGGCGATGTCGTTGGTCTTGCTCGCGACTTCCTTGACGAGCTGCGCCCCCATGTTCTCGAAGGGATCCTCCAGCTCGATCTCCTTCGCAATCGTGACCCCGTCGTTCGTGATCGTCGGGGAGCCGAATTTCTTGTCGAGTACGACGTTGCGGCCTTTGGGGCCGATGGTAATTCGAACCGCGTCGGCGACTTTGTCGACGCCTCGCTTCAGCGCGGAGCGGGCATCGGCATCGTAAGCCAGTTGTTTCGCCATGCGATCGTCCTCCTTCCTGCTAGTGATGAGTGGGCAAACGGACAGTAATTCCGGGCGTTTAGGTACCCGCATTTTAGCACTCTTAAACGGCGAGTGCTAGCAGTCGGCCGGGGCGAGCGCCAACCCCCAACCCTACCCCCAATACGAGGGTAGTCCCGCAGAGGGGAGGGATGCGAATGCCCGGTAAAATGATCGTCGCCGCCGCAGGGCGGCCCTCAATGGCATTCCCCGAAACTGAGCCCACTCGACGCGTCGGTCGCGCCATGGCCTGGGGCGTGGCGATCGGCGTCGGCGCCGTCGTCCTTCGCGAACTGGTCCGGCCCCGCGAAGAGAGGGCGCGGCTCATCGACTGGCGGCGCGTCGAGGAGATGGCCCTCAGCCGCTGCGGGGAGTCCGCCGATCCGCCGGCCGATCCGGCGCTCGACCAGACCTATCGAGCAATCGCCGCCGAATTGGAGCCGCTCCTGGCTGAGGCGCTGGGTCCCGGCACCGCCCCGGCCGGCACGCAGCTCTATCCCGGGTTGACGGCGGTAGGCCGGCGGCAGTGGGTTCGGTTCAACATCCGGATCTTCCGCCAGATGTTCGAGCCGATCGAGCGCCTCCAGGAGATGATTCCGGGCTCGCTGATCCTGAGCTTCGGCCAGAAAGGGGCGAGCCGTTACCTCGGTCTGATCCTCGGGTTGCTGGCCCGGCGCGTCCTCGGCCAGTACGACCCCGCACTGCTCGGTCGCGAGCCGGTTGAAACGTCGTCGCTGATCCTGGTGGAGCCCAATGTGCAGGCCTGGGCCAGGAAGGACAAGCTGCCGATCGACGAATTACGGCGTTGGCTGGCCATGCACGAGATGACCCACGCCTGGGAGTTCAAGGCCCATCCCTGGCTGCAGGACTATCTCGAAGGCCTCTTGAAGCAGGTCTTGATCGGCCGCCTCGGCGATGGGCACCGCCCTGGGCGCCTCGAGTTGCTCCGCACCCTGACGATCGGCGTCGGTCAGCAATGGAAAGCGATTTCGAAGGTGCAGGCCGTGATGAGTCTGCTCGAGGGGTACAGCAACCTCGTGATGAATGAGATCGGCCGCCGCCAGCTGCCGCACTTTGCCCTGCTCGAGGGGGCGTATCGTCGCCGGCAGGAGGAGCGCACTCCGCTCGAGAAGGTGTTCCTCCGACTTACCGGGATGGAGATGAAGCTGCGCCAGTACGTCATCGGCGAGCGGTTCTGCCGCGCGCTGCGGGATGCGGGCGGACCAGAACTGCTCGCCCGGGTCTGGCAGGGTCCCGATTGGCTGCCCACCATGGCGGAGATTCAGCGACCTCAGCTGTATATCGAGCGCACCAGGACCAGGTGAAAGTCGCGGCACCCCTCGTGGCCATGGGGTTGCTGCTGAGTGCTTGCGGGGCGTCAACCCCAGCCACCGGCGGCAGCGACTCGAGTCAGCTGCAGGCACAGGTGATCGCAACCGAGCTGGTTGCCGGAGCGCAAGAGCGGATTCCGATCGGCATCCTGGACCACAACACGCCGGTCAATGACGCCACGGTGCACGTCCGCGCCTTCGTGCTGCAAAACGGAAACACGGGCGTCATCAAAGGCGAGTCCGCGGCTCCCTTCGAGGGTCAGGGCCTCGAAGGCAAGGGCGTATACGTGGCGCATCTCGACCTGACCACAGCCGGCAACTGGGGCCTGGAGATCACCGCATCGCGGCCCAACGGCGAATCGATGCGCCAGAACCTCCCCATAAACGTGGTCTCGGCGCCGATCGTGCCGGCCGTTGGCCAACCGGCGCCGCCCAGTCACAGTCCGACGGTCCGCGACCAGCCCGATGCCAGCTACATCGACAGTGGCCGCCCACCGGATGATATGCACCAGGTGTCGATCGCCGAGGCGATCCAGCAACATCGTCCGACGCTGGTCATCTTCGCGACGCCCGCCTTCTGTACCAGCCAGACGTGCGGTCCGGAGGTCCACGTGGTGCAGGGCCTCGAGCCGGCCTACAAGAATCGGCTCACCTTCATCCACGTCGAGATCTACACGAACTTCAAGCCCGATCCCTCCAAAAAGCAGATTGCGCCGACCGTGGCCGAGTGGCGGCTGCAAAGCGAGCCGTGGATCTTTCTGATCGATTCCAAGGGGATCATCCAGGCCCGCTTCGAGGGGCCGACGGCCAGCGACGAGATCAAGGCCGCCATCGACCAGCTCCCGGCCTAGGTTCTCCCTCCCCTTGTGGGAAGGGACGGGGCGGGGTGGCTTTACATCTTCTTACAGCCCCGCAACCCGCACGTTGCCGGCGGGCACCTGCCGCGGTGTTACGGTCGCGGCACACGTGGCTGAGATGATGTTCGATCTGGTTTGCCAGCACTGCGGTCGTCGCGAGCAGCGCCGCTGGGAGAGCCGGGGATCCGTGACGGTGACCTACTGCCGCTTCTGCAAGAAGGGTATGTCGGTGGTGGGGATCGCCTTCTTCGCCCGGCGCGAGCACGAGCAGGCCGCCGCCTAGTCAGTCGATCTCGGCGAGCAGCTGCCCTTCCTGAACCGTCTGGCCCTCCTGCGCGTGGATGCGCGTCACGCGACCGGCCTGCGGCGCGGTCACCGGGATTTCCATCTTCATCGACTCCAGGATCATGAGAGTCTCGTCGGCCGCAACCTGCTGGCCTTCCTTGACCACGACCTTCCACAGATTGCCGGTGAGTTCGGCTTTGATTTGCACCCGGCCGATTGTCTCACGCGGTACTCGGGTAAGATGGCGACGATTTGCGCAAGAAACGTAGCTACCCGAAGAAACGGGGCGGTCCCACGACGCTGCGGCCCGGTATCGACACCCTGGAGCAAAAGGAAACCCCGGCCGACAAGGAAGAAACCATCGAGATGGATGCCGAGGTCGTCGAGCCGCTGCCGAACGCCATGTTCAAGGTCAAGCTGCAGACGGGCCAGACGATCCTCGCCTATACCTCGGGCAAGATGCGAAAGTTCTACATCCGCATCCTGATCGGCGATCGGGTCCGGGTCGAGCTGTCGCCCTACGACCTGACCCGCGGGCGGATCATCTTCCGCTACAAGTAGTTCGACCCGTCGCGGTAACCTCAGGGCAGCGATGCTCTGGCTCTATGGGCTGATCCTGCTGGTCGCCGGATTCGGGCTGTGGGCCGCCTATCGTGTCCTCGGCACGCCATCCCGGTTGGAGCCGCGGGATTACCTGGTGGTCCTTGCCGACGTCGCGACCAGCGTCGAGCGCGCGGCCGCGCGGCTACGCCAGGCACTCGCTGACCAATCGGATGGTCACCTCGACGACGTCGCGGGCGAGGCGAGGAAGATCTTCCAGACCGGCTACTACCAGACGCTACGACTGCGACCGGCGAGCGGACCGGATGCTCTCCGCGCGGCGCGCGCCGAGCTGGGACGGGCGTGCGAAGCCTACGACTGGGCCAGCCGGATGATCGGCAGCGAGAGCCTGGGCAACCCGCTGATCCGCGATGCGGCCCTGCGGCTCCTCGATGCGGGAGACGCCGCGCTCAGCCAGGCGGGGCGGGAACTACCAGCCGAGCTTCCCGCACCTCGCGGAAATATTTCACCGTCTGCCTGAGGCCTTCCTCCAGGCCGGTCCGCGGCCTCCAGCCCATCACGCTGGCGATCTTCGAGGCGTCGACCACCGATCGACGCTGCTCGCCGGGCTTGGCGGGTGCGTGCTCAGGCGCCCGGCTGCTGCCTGAGAGCCGCTTGATGATCTCGAAGATCTGATTGATGTCGGTCTCCACCCCCGTCCCGACGTTGAAGGATCCGACGGCGTCCGAGGTCAAGGCCAGAAGATTCGCGGCAGCCACGTCGCCGACATAGACGAAGTCTCGGGTCTGTTGGCCGTCCCCGTTGATGCGGGCCGGCTCGCCGGCCAGCAGGCGCTGGCTGAAGATCGCCACCACTCCTGCCTCGCCATGCGGGTCCTGGCGTGGTCCATACACGTTGGCGTAGCGCAGCGCGGCGAAGGACACCCCATGCAGCGCCTTGAAGGTTCGCAGGTAGACCTCGACGGCGAGCTTGGCCGCCCCATACGGTGAAACCGGGACCGCCGGCGCGTCTTCGGGGGTCGGAATGGCGTCGGTGTCGCCGTAAATGGCGCCGCCCGTCGAAGCAAACAGAAAGCGGCGCACCCCATGGCGCACGCTGGCCTTCAGCAGGGCGACGGTCCCCACCACGTTGACCGTCGCGTCGAAGACGGGATCATCGACGGAGACGCGAACGCTGGCCTGGGCCGCTTCGTGAGCGACAGCGTCGGGGCGCTCGATTCGGAACAGCTCATCCAACCAGGGTGAGCTGAGATCCATCTGATAGAAGCGGGCTTTGGGCGGGAGGTGCTCGACATGTCCGGTGCTCAGGTCATCGAGCACGACCACGTCGTGACCCGCGGCGATGAGCGCGTCCGCGATGTGCGAGCCGATGAAGCCGGCTCCACCTGTCACGAGGACCTTCATCGGCGGTGACTGAGCAGGAAGACGACCAGCCCCACCCCGATCAGGCTCCAGTAGCTGATCAAGCGGTCGAGGATGGCAACGGTGAATCCCTGGGACGGGGTCAACCCGAAGACCACCAGCACGGCGATGATGCCGCCTTCGACCAGCACCAGGCCACCGGGAAGCGCGGGGATGGTGGTGAGCAGGGAGGCGACCAGGGCGATGAACACCACCTGCGCCACTCCAAGCGACAGATGCAGCGGCAGAGCCTGGACCACCAGGAAGAGGCGGGCCGATTCCGCCATCCAGACCACCACCGTGAGCCCGAGCAGGAGCGGCAGCCTCCCGGCAAACGCGCTGAGCAGTCCGTGCTTGAAGCGAGCGGCTCGCTCGCGCAGCCGCTCAGGTAAGAATCGCGAGAAGCGACCCTCGCTGTAGCGGATCACGAGCAGCCCGGCGATCAGCCCCGCGCAGATCAGCAAGCCGACGATGAAGGCTGGCACAAATTTTTGCGGGACGGTGGCGTGAAAGCTGATCAGCCCGCTGATGACCAGCAGACTCATCAGGACGAGGAAATCGAGAGCCCGTTCGCTGAAGACCGTGCCGAGTCCCTTGGAACCGGAGACGTCGGTCTGCTGGCGAAGCAGATAGGCGCGATAAAAGTCGCCCATCTTCGCGGGTAGCACGCAGTTGGCGAACCAGGCGAGGATGATGATGTGAAAGAGTTCGCCGAATTTTTCCGATTCTCCGGTGTTCCGCAGCAGCAGCTGCCAGCGCACCGTCCGGATCACGAAGGAGAAATAGAAGGCTGCGATGGCCAGGACGTAGATGGCCAGATTCGTCTGCCGGATGGCCCGCAGGCTGGCGCCGTAGTCCAGCTGGACGTGGGTGAGCACGACGAAGAGCACGACCGCCAGGATGGCGAACGAGATCAGCGTTCGAAGATCGAGAAGGCGGTCACGGAGCGCGGACCGCGAGACCGCCGTCTCCGGCGGGACGGCGGCGGGCTGCATCTTACTATTCAACATATCAGGGTTCGAGCGCCGAGCCGGGTTAGTCGGCGATCTTCCGGCGGCGGATGATCCTTTCTAACAACGGCATTCGGCGGCGGGGCTTGCCGTCGACGCCGTACTGGCGGCGGACCTGCTCCTGCTCCCGGGCTTCCAGCACGCGGGGCACCCAATCGGACTCCAGCATGGGCGACTCGCCGCCCTCCCAGGTCTTCAGATAGAAAATGCCCTTCAGGGCGGTGAATGGAATCGCGAGATCCTTGATCTCGCTCTGGTCAGGAGAGATGAGGGAGAGGGTCACGCCGTAGCGAGAGGGCCGGATCATGCGGTCGCTGTAGCCGCGGAGCACCTCGTGGTCGACGAAATGGATTGCGACCCGCTGATGCTGAGTCATGTCGACAGGATTGCTTGGCGCCCGGGAATCGAGCAGGACGTACTTGAGACTGCTCAGCGGGACGAAGGCACCGCGATTGTTGGTGCCCAGGTTGTGCACTGTCGTCTCGACCACCGGCGAATCCAGCTCCCGCTTGGGCGGGTCACCGTGCAGCGTCTCGCCGTCGAGGAAGCAATAGATGGCGTGCGCCACGCTTCCCGCATTCTAAGGTCCTCCCGCCCTCAGGGGGAAGGGCAGGGCCGACTACTTCACGAGGTAGGCGAGCCCGCGCCAGTGCGGTACGTAGTGCGGGTTGAACTGGTCAACCAAGCCGGCGGGGTTGCTGACATAGCCATTGTTGGGGAGGCCATTGGGATTGCACGGATTCGGGGGATTTCCCGGCCCAGGGTTGCTTGGGCTGTAGGGTCCGTTGGCCAGGTTGCCGCCATCCAGGTCGACCTGCGGGCCAATGACCTCACCATTGACGGCGTAAGCGTTCGGACGGACCGGCGTGCCATTCGCCGAAGCGGCTGCCTGGAGTGTGACGACGGTGCCGTGCGAGCCGTTCGTGTCGGCGTCGAATATCGAACCCCAGATCTGGAAGGGATAGCCGCCGGCAGTTGGTTTCGTTCCGTCGATGGTCTCCGACCACGGCGTGCCATTCGGCCCGCTGATCGTGTCCGTGCTCTTGATGAAGAAGACGAGGCTATCGGTGCCGCTGGACACGAAGCTCGGACCAACGAAGAAGACGCTCGGCGACGTGTTCCCACTCGTGCTGACACTGAACTTCGAGTTGCCGTCGAAGACGAACTCGACCCCGTTCGTGTGGTCCTGCGGGTTGGCCTGAAGATCGGTCACACCGCCGAACCCGACGTAATGGGGCTGTCCGTCGGAGGTGTTCGAGACGGTACCGCCGGTGATCGTGAAGTTGACGTTGTCGAAGTAGTAGATGCCGTTCTCGAACTCGTACCGAACGTTGCTGGCCGTGAGGTTGATGTTGTTGTGATAGGTCCCGGGGTGGTACACGACCGGGTTCGTTCCCGATGGTCCCATGGCATCTGCCGGCTTAAGCGGCGGCTCGTAGTTCGGGGTCTGCTCGGTCGGCTGCGACGTGCCGACATTGCCATACCAGTAGGTGACGAGGGCATGCGTATCGGCGGCCTGGGAATAGAAGAACTGTCCGTTCAGGTTGTTCCAGCCACCGCCCGGGATGGGCGCGTGCCACTTGGCATTTGAAACCAACCGGCCCTGGTCGGGGTCCGGGCGGCAGATGTCCTGGCCGTTCTTGCCGTCGTCGATCTGGATGTTGCCGATCTGGTCGTAGTTAACACTGTTGCCGTTACCGCCGGCGTCGAAGCCGAAGATCGTATAGGTCTTGTTGCGGAAGCCGCCGTGTGCGTAGGCATCGGACACCACGGCCGAGCTGGTGAAGCCGAGGACGGCGGCGAAGGTTAGCGGAACGTTGTAGGTGACTCGAACGTGGATTTCGTTCGGGTTGTTGCGTGATGGTGTCCAGACCTGGACCGTCGCTGGGAAGTTGTTCGCGGCCGGCTCGGTGATGCTGCTTCCGTCATAGGCGCTGGACGGCGACGGGCTGCAGCCGCCATCTCGAGGCGCTGCCTGCAGGCCGAGCAGCGCGTAGTTAGCCGCCTGGCAGTTGGCGGCGGTCTGCATCTGCGAGCTCACCCCAATAAAGGCGCCGTTGGGAAGCAATTCCTGAGCGCCGGCCAGCGCGCCGGCGTCGGCTGCATTCTGCACGTCACGACGCTGGAAGTAGAGCCGGCCGGCGTCGAGCCCGAGGGCGATGATTCCAAACAGAGCGGTTGCCGACAGGGCGACGATGACGATGCTTTGGGCGCGCTTACCGCGACGAAGTCTTGTCAACATTGTTCAGTACTCCGTGACCATGGTGGATTGCGCCGAGATCACGACGCCGTTTCCAGATGCTTCCCTGACGATCGGGACCCAGGGCTGGAAGAGGTATGAGATCTTGACCGTCACCGGCTGACGCCCCGGCGTGCCGATCCCCGAGCTGTACCAGATGGTGCCGGTGTTAGGGACCGTTGGCGTCGATGGGCAGGGGCTGCTGCTGTTGGCGATGCACGGATCGACGCTGAGCGCGATAGCCCCGCCGAGCTTGCTCTGAACCGCTGCCAGAGCCGTGGCGCTGGTGGGTAGCGGCGAGTCGAAGGGGACGGCCGCCCGCGTGCCCTCGCGCGCCGCGTCCGAGATGCTGTTGTAGATGTAGATGCCCCGGCCCAGGTCGATCGTGCCAAAGAGAAGGAGAAAGAAGATCGGTGCCAGCAGAGCGAACTCGATCATCGACTGGCCGTGGTGGCGGCGGAAGAATCCTGTCCGCATCAGTACTCCGCCCTGAAGACCGCGCTGGTGTGGATTGTCAGCGGGTCCCCGATGAGGCTACCGATGATCGGGGTGATGAAGTAGAACTGGTAACTGGCCGACACTGTGATCGGATACTGCGGCGAAGTTCCATCGTTGAAGGCCGTCGCCCGCTGAGCCTGGTTGGGCTGAATGAGTATTTGTGAAGAGGGGATCTGGATGCCAGCGCCTTGATACTGAAGCTCTTGATTGATGCGCGCCACGATCGCGTCGTCGCTCGGCGTCACGCAGTTCGCCCCGGGATCGGGAAACGGAGGAGCAACCTGGCAGCTCGCGTTCAGGCCGAGGTAGAAGGGCGTCACCGCGTAGCGCGCCCCCTCCCGCACCGCGTTGGTAATGGCGATCTGGTAATAGAAGGCGCGGCCAAGATCGAGCATCCCCATCATGCCGATGATGAGGAAGGGCACCATGACCGCCATCTCGGCCAAAGCCTGGGCCCGCTTCCGGCGTAAAGCTGAGTGCCTTTCCATCATTCTCGATCGCTGGGAGCGCTTACAATCCGCCTGCGCGAGTTCCAAAAACCATGGCAAAGCAGGCAAGAACCTATTGCTCCTTCGCAAATCAACGCCAGCCTATGCGAAAGCCTGTCGGCGCCCCAAGAGAGGGCTCGCATCGTGACGGTGCCGTCGCGGGCCTGTTGCGGCTTTCTTTCAGAACGCGTTACGGCCCCGTTGTAAGACGGTTCTTAAGGGTCCACAGAGCCGTCACGCTAGCCCTCGTTCTGTCGCTCGCCGGCATGCAACCGGTGCTGGCCGCGGGCAACCTGACCCTGCCCTTCAACATCCCCAATCCCAGGATCACCTCCTGGATGGACCACCACTACCCGGATCGGCACGAGGACGGGATCATGATCCGCTTCGACGGCGCGAGCGGCTATGCCTACGACGGCCACCGCGGCACCGACTATGCCGTTCCCTCCAATACGCCGGTGGTGGCGGCCGACGATGGGACGGTCATCTACAGCGAGTGGAGCGACAGCGGTGGATGGGGCGTCGTGATCGATCACGCCACCAACCGCACGGCCTATTTCCACAACAACCAGCTGTTTGTCTATCCGGGGCAACATGTCTCGCGCGGCCAGTTGATCGCGCTGAGCGGCAGCACCGGCAACTCCACCGGGCCGCACGTGCACTTCGAGGTCCGTGACCTGCTGACGCCCTGGCATTCGATCGATCCCTATGGCTGGACCGGAAGGGGCCAGGATCCCTGGAGTTGGGACGCCGGCTACCTGTGGACGAGCAATCCGCCGGTGCCGTTCCTGCTGCCGCTGGCGTTTTTTGGAGGCGCGCGCTGGAACTACTGGTACGGGAGCGATGGTCCCCCGTCGCCGATCACCTGGCACCTGCGAGATGGCGGCCACGGGCTGGCCGGCTTTGCCGCAGCCTGGGATGCCGACCCGGGGCCAGCCGCGGCGCGCACGATGTCGATCAGTGGTACGGCGGCGGTTCCCGGTCCCGGGTCGCACACGCTGCACCTGCGGGTCTTCGACCGGGCCGGCGCCAGCGCCGACATCACCTACCTATATCTATACGACGTCGAGCCGCCGACCTCGACGCTGCGGGTCGATCCGGCGAACGCCACGGGAGTAACCGTGCACTGGACGGGCAATGACAACCTGTCCGGTGTCAAGTATGTCGCGATCGACGTTGCCCAAGGCAATGCCGGCTTTCGTCCCTGGCTCTCCAGGTCGATCGACCAGCCGTCCGCCGGCACCGCGCTGGGCGGCATTCGCTTCCTCGGGCAGCCGGGATCGCAGTTCCGACTGCGGCTCTCGGTCCGCGACGCGGCCCGCAATGCGGCGCCGCCGGTAGTTGTCAACGCGACCATCCCGGCGGCTGCCGGCCCACCCGCAACCGTGAATGATCGGGCCATCCTGGGAGAATTGCCCGAACAGCCGGATGGGACTGCCCCGCCCGGTGGCCTTCGTCAGGAGCATCCCGCCTACCAGGGCGCGAGGCTGCTGTCGGCCGACGCGTCGGTCCAGGGACTTGGACAAACCCGTACGGCAGCCGTGACCGCGCCGGCTTCGACCGCAGCAGCGGTGGACATTGCCACGACCACGACTGGATCGCTGTTGCTGCTCGCCGACGGCTCGACCTGGACCCCGGACGGCAGCCCCGGCCCCGCGTTCAGCCTGAGCGCGCCGGTCCGGTTGCTGGCCGCGCTCGACGGTACGCCGATTGCGGTCGACGCCGGCGGTAAGATCCTCGCCGGCTCGGGTGGTTCGGGCGAGCAGGTCGGGCTGCCTGCCGGCGAAAGCCTGGTCGATGCCGCGCTCTTTCCCAGCACGCACAGCGGGATCGCGCTCGACAGCGCGGGCGCACTGCACCCCTTCGCCGGTAGCGATGGCGCGCTTACGGCCGCCCCAATGAGCTGGACGCTGCCCGGCCAGCCCGCGGGCATCACGCTGGCCGGCACCGTGCAGGCCCCGGCGGGCATCGTCACCGATGCGAGCGGCGACTGGCAGACCTTTGGGAGCCTGCTCCTGCTTCCGGATACCACCTTCGCCGGGCCGATGTTCGACCGGTCGACCGGTCTGCCGCTGCGTTAGCCGGCGGCGCGAAGGGGCGTGAAGACGCTCCGCACTTGCCCGATGGCGTAATCGATGTCATCAGCCGAGACGCCGCGATGGGTGACCATCCGCCAGCGAGAGGGGGAGCCCTGATCGAGAAGGACGCCGACCTCCCGGCAGCGGCGGACGAACTCGCGCGCGGTCAGCGGCGGCCGGCATTCGCCGAACACCATGTTCGTCTCTACCCGAGACAGGTCGATGTCGATGCCCGGCAATCCCTGGAGACCCTCGGCCAGCCGTCGGGCATTGGCGTGATCCTCGGCCAGCCGGTCGACCATCTCATTAAGCGAGATCAGTCCGGCCGCGGCCAGCACGCCAGCCTGTCGCATGCCGCCACCGAGCATCTTTCGCATGCGGCGCGCCCGTTCGATGAATGGCGCCGACCCGGCCAGCATCGACCCCACCGGCGCGCTCAGTCCCTTTGAAAGACAGAACATCACCGAGTCGACCGGCTCGGTCAGCTCGCGCACATCAACGCCCAGCGCGACCGCTGCATTGAACACGCGGGCACCATCGAGGTGGACGGGGAAGCGCGACTCGTGGGCCAGGTCGCCCAGCGCTGCCGTCTGTTCGGGGTTCAGGCAGGTCCCACCTTTCATGTTGTGGGTGTTCTCGATGCAGAGCAGGCCGGTGCGGGGCGCATGGATGTCGGGCTCGCGGATCGCGCGCCGCACCTGCTCGGGTCGGAGCCGGCCATCCACGGTGTCGAGGGGACGAAGCTGCAGCCCTCCGACCACCGCAGCGCTGGCGGTCTCGTTCTGAAAGATATGGCTGTCGACCTCGACGATGACTTCATCGCCAGCCTGGGTGTGGCTCAGCAGCGCGCAAAGATTGCCCATCGTGCCGCTGGGGACGAAGAGCGACGCCTCCTTGCCGACCATCTCGGCCGCTCTTGCCTGCAGCCGATGGATGGTCGGGTCCTCGTCCCAGACGTCGTCGCCAACCTCGGCGGAGCGCATCGCGTCTCGCATCGATTCAGTGGGCAGCGTGAACGTATCGCTGCGCAACTCGACGGTCCGCATCAGCAGAGTCTACTTTCCGAGTTGGGCGTAAATCAGCGGACGGGGCGTCACCACCTCGGTGATGGCCAGGTCGGTCTTGCGCTGGATATCCACCTGCACGCGCGTCTGAAGGCTGCTGACGGCCAGGTCCGCCGCGGGCCCCAGCTGTTCCGGGTCACCGATGGCATTGAGGACCAGCGGCGCTGTCACGGCGTGGCCGCTGATGAGCAGACTGTTGCCCTTGCTGATGATGGGCGTGCTGCTGATGATGCGATAGCCGTTCAAGTCGAACGCCTCGGCGCCGGCGTTCCGCAGGTTGTTGAGCAGATCCTGGAGCTCGAAGTCCATCATCGATCCCTGGATCCGGATCGCCAGCCCGGCGCCGTGCACCGGGATCATGCCGTTGACCTCCTGGAGGGTCGTCAGCTCTTTCTGAATGCCGCGCGCGTCCGCGCCGCCGGCGGCCAGCGCCTGGCGAAGCTGCGCCTCCTGCTGGGTCAACGACTCGCTCTGTTGCAGCAGCTGGTTGTTGGCCTGGTTCAGGTCGTTGATCAGCAGCGCGACGCTGGTGTCATCCTGGGCGGCGAGGGTGCGCGCCACCGCAGCCTGCGATCGGAGCTGGACCACGACCAGGAAGCCGAGGGCAATGGCGATCAGGCTGATGATGATCAGCCGCTGGATTCGGGCGGTCTGTTCAGCCGACTGGCTGGGCATATTTCACCAGGAAGGTGGCGTCGAAGCCGGGGATGCTGAGCTGGGTGTTGCGCACCCAGCTGAGACCGAGACCGTAGATGCGGTTGCGGCTCTTGAGCTCGGCGAGCTGGTCCGAGTCGCCCACGCCGTTGGCCAGGCCGGATGGGTTGCCGATGGCGGTCACCGTGTACGGACCGCTGAGGCGGCTGGCATTGTTGACCAGGATGTTGATGCCGGCGTAGTGGAATGCGGTGGTCGGCACGACTCGCTGCCCATTGACCGAGATCGCCTCGGCGCCGCTGGCCCAGAGCAAGTTGACGATGTCCTGCAGGTCCTGGTAGTGCACCGTCCAGCCCAGCGACCGATCGTTGGGATCGTTGGGGTCCGAGCCATCGTGCAGTAACACCGTCAGGCCCGGCCCATGGAGCGGAGACAATCCCGCGACGGAGCGCTGCTCGTCGAGCTGCGCCTTGACCTCCTGGGCGGCGCTGGACCGGCGAGCCGTTTCGTCCTCGCCGGCTTTCACCGCGGCCTGGAGATCGTGCACCTGCGCCTTGAGGGCCCGGTTGCGCTCTTCAAGCTGGTTGACGCTCTTGCGCAGTGCCTCGTCGCGGGCCAGCCGGTTGGACGGGGGGAGCGGCTGGCTTCGGAACTGCGTGGCGGCGAGCGCCGTGACGAGGAACGTGGCGAGCGAAACGCTCGCCAGCACAGTCATCCGCGGCTGCACGGTGCCATGTAGTGTAATGGGTGCCGATCTGCAAAGAATCGCTCAAATTTCGCCTGAATAGCCGGGAGGAACAATGGCTCAGAAGGTTGAGGCGTCGCCACTGCGCGGGTTTGCCGAGGTCGAACCCGACGCAGCCAACCCCTGGAAGACGGCGCAACGCCAATTCGATATCGCTGCTGAGGTCCTGGGACTCGATCCAAACATGCGTCGCGTACTTCGTGAGTGCAAGCGCGAGCTCACCGTGAGCTTTCCCGTGCTCATGGACGACCGCACCGTCCAGATGTTCACGGGCTATCGGGTTCATCACAACATCGATCGCGGGCCGGCCAAGGGTGGCATCCGCTATCACCCCGACGTCACGATCGATGAGGTCAAGGCGCTGGCCATGTGGATGACCTGGAAATGCGCGGTGGTGGGAATTCCCTATGGCGGCGCCAAGGGTGGCGTGATCGTCGATCCGAAGAAGCTCAGCCGCAACGAGCTGGAAAACATGACCCGCCGTTACACGAGCGAGATCAGCATTCTGATCGGGCCGGACCGCGACATCCCGGCGCCCGACGTCAACACCAATGCCCAGATCATGGCGTGGATGATGGACACGATCAGCATGCACGCCGGCCACTCGGTGCCGGCGGTGGTCACCGGGAAGCCGCTCGGCATCGGCGGTTCGGAGGGGCGTCCCGAGGCGACCGGCCGCGGTTGCATGCTGACGACGATCGCGGCTCTGAAGCACCTCGGCATCCGTCCGGAGGATGCGACCGTCGCGGTCCAGGGCGTTGGCAACGTCGGATACACCACGGCCAAGCTGCTGGCGGAGAGGGGCTGCAAGGTGATCGCGGTCAGCGATTCCAACGGAGCGTGTTACAACGACGGCGGCATCGAGCTGGATGAGGTCGTCCGCGAGAAGGAGCTGAACGGCCGCCTCCGCCAGAAGATCTGTGAGTTCATCAGCAACGAGGAGCTCCTGGAGCTGCCCGTGACGGTGCTGGTGCCGGCGGCGCTCGAGAATCAGATCCATCGGGGCAACGCCAACCGGATCAAGGCGAAGATCATCTGCGAAGGCGCCAACGGGCCCACGACTCCCGAAGCCGACGAGATCCTCTACGACAAGGGGGTCTTCGTGATCCCCGACATCCTGGCCAATGCCGGCGGCGTGACGGTTTCGTACTTCGAGTGGGTGCAGGACCTCCAGGAGTTCTTCTGGGACGAGCACGACATCAACGACCGGCTGGAGCGGATCATGCTGCGCGCCTTCGACAACACGCTGAAGGTGAGCCTGGAGAAGAAGGTGATGATGCGCACGGCGGCCTACGTGCTGGCGGTCGACAAGGTCGCCCAGGCCACCACGATTCGCGGCATTTACCCCTAAACCGATTCGCGATTATCGCGCCTGGCACAAGGACTACGACGACCCGACCAGCTCGCTCTCCCAGCGGCTGGTCGTTGTTCAGCAGCGTCTGCACGACCGTCTCTCTGCCGCGCCGCGCGGCCGGCTGCGGCTCGTGAGCATGTGCGCCGGTCAGGGGCGGGATGTCATTCCCGTGCTGAAGCGTCATGCGCGAAAAGCCGACGTCCAAGCCGTGCTGCTCGAGCTCGACCCTGAAAATGTGGCGCTGGCGAGAAAAGCGGCAGTCGAGGCTGAGCTGCCCCAGCTCCACGTCGTCCAGACAGACGCCTCGATGAGCGACGAGTATGCCCCCTACGTACCCGCCGACATCGTGCTCGCCTGCGGCATCTTCGGCAACATCAGCGACGTTGACCTGGAGGGCACCGTCCGGCATCTGTCGATGCTCTGCGCGGAAGGTGCCGCCGTGATCTGGACTCGACACTGGAAAGAGCCGGCGGTGATCGACAGCATTCAGCGCTGGTTCTCGGAGAGCGGCTTTCGCAATATTCGCTTCGACGCGCTCGACAATGACCGGAAGATGGGAATCGGGCTGGCGCAATTGACCGGGCCA
>DASTJZ010000064.1:0-11445 GCA_035716185.1 Candidatus Dormiibacterota bacterium | reverse complement strand
CGCGGTGGAGTCGGGTCTGCGCGTGCGCTACTTCACCGCCGCCGACCTGGTGGAGACGCTCTATCGCGGCTTGGCCGACAACTCGGTGGGCCGCGTGATCGACACCGTGCTCCGCGTCGACCTCGTCATCCTTGACGAACTTGGCTTTGCGCCGCTCGACGCGACCGGCAGCCAGCTCTTCTTCCGCTTCATCGCCGCGGCCTACGAGCGTCGCAGTCTCGGCATCGCCAGCCATTGGCCCTTCGACCAATGGGGCCGGTTCCTCCCAGACGAAACCACAGCGGTCTCCATGATCGATCGCATCCTCCATCACGCCGTGGTGGTGGTCACCGAGGGCGAGTCGTTTCGCATGAAGGAAGCCAAGACGAGAGGAGGTGGACCACCTAAGCGAAAGGGCTGAGGAGCCTCACAGGGTGGGGACTTTCACTTGGCCAAAACCGGGGACTTTGAGATGGCCATTGACAGTGGTGGCCATTAGGTAAATACACCTGGCAAGGGTGGCGCAGGTCAGGCCGCTTGTTATTCGCGTCAGGCTTTCTACTGGTCGCGGTCGGGTGGTTAGAGCCGCTGAGAACGCGAAACGTTATCCCACAAGCGATACCCCTTCTGCTTGAATTCGCGCTTGTTCTCACGGCAGTCTTGATCCACCTTGTCGTCTTCTTCAACGTCCCAAAGTGGTGCGTTGAACCTCACCTCAGGCAGGAGCCTGGGGCCTTTGCCAGTTGGCGGCGTGAACGAAGAGCTGCCAACAAACGACGGGCTGCCTAGCCAATCCTAAGCGCCAAGTTGGCGGCAGAATTACATCTCAGATGTAGGCATCGCTGGACACTTCTGGCTTAAGGAAATGGCGACAGCCGATAGCGAGCGTGCGGCGGCTCCCGGCTAAGGAGTAACCGACAGGTCGAGTCGCTGAAAGACGCAGGTTTCGTTGCTTCTGTGGTCGCTGGCGGTATGCCATTCGCCATCGCGAAGGGACACATTGCTTAAGTCGTCAATCCGAATGCAGCGCCAGTTCTGAGGTGACGCCGGTGGACCCAGTGGGCGGCTGCTCCCGCCGGCGAATTGGTAGAAGAGGGCTTGTGGTTCGCTACGCTTGTTGAGTCCGATGGCGTGCGGGCACATCTCTCGGTAGTACCCGTGATAGAAGCCGAGGACTTGCTGCTTTCGCTCGATCGCCTGCCGAATGAGCCCATACACATCGAGCGATTCATCGCGCCTTGGTGAAATCATGCGGCCCTTCGAGAGGCGGACTGGTGGAGGGCCGCCAGAAACTTGCTGGCCACATCGGTCGTCAGAGTCCGGAAGGGGGTCCACCGATTGACGTGGTCGGGATTCAGCGTTGTCGTGAAGAGCAAATACGGCCCCGCTTCTCGAGCTAGCTTTACGAAGTCAGTCGAGCGAATCAACCAACTCCATGGATACCACTCGCGACGGCGACCGTCGTAGTGCTGGATGAGGATGTAGTGGCATCGGTGAGGGGAGAAGGTCGCCCGATGAATGTTCGCCTGGATCAGGTCGGTCTCGCTGGCAATTGTGCCGCCGTGGATTGCGAGCGATGCCCAGAGACCAGTCGACTTGGAAAATGCCAGCCGATGACGGTCGAATGTGTCGGGCTGCGCGGACATCAGCACCTCGTCGCCGGTCGCCGCCTCTAAGAACGCCGCGTCGAAGTGGCGCAGGAAGAACGTGTTGGCTTCGACGGGTTGGCGAGAGACCGATACGGGAGAGGCAGGGAGAACTGACCAGCCGCGGCTTCCAGCGAGCTCGCTCAAACCGATCTGATATTTTGCGGCCCGATCACGCGCGGAGCCGGATCGATTGGCAACGAAGTGATAAATGATGTTGCGGTGACCGAGGTCGCGGTCGCAAACCCGGTCGAGCTCCACGCTGGGCACCTTCCACAAAGGGTCGAGCACCTCGCGGGTGGGCAGGTCGTAGTAGGCGAACGTGAAATCAAGACCTTTTCGCGGCCGGAGCGCCGGCGCATCGAACGAGATCCTGACCTCATTCCCCGAATGCAAGCTTGCCGTGCCCTTGATTTGGTCGAGTCGAAAGTCGTACGTCCCCATGGGCGCGCGGGCGCGATCGAAGCCACCGGTGTCATGGACCGGCACGTAGATCTCGAGCGGACCAGGCCAGGAGAGCACGTAGGCCTCGTCGATCCGGTTCTCGACAATCCAGCCCAGCTGAGCGTCGCCCGGACGCCAACTCCCCTGTTGCCGGGCCATATGCCAGCAACGATGGGTGATCGTGGCGCCTGTACACGAGCCCGTAACAAGGCGGTTGCATTTACCGGACGCACGCTACAAGAGGCGTAACTCCGCCGAAATAGTGTGAACGCGGATGGGCATGGCCCTTCGGCGCCCGCAGCACGATCCCGATCCACACGACGCACCGCCGCCCCGGCCCGCCCGGACGGCGGCCGAGCGGTTGTGGGGATTCCTGATTGGCGCTCTCGTTTTCACCTCGATCTTCATCGCCGCCCTGCCGCTTTTTGCCATCGTGCGCGGCACCTCAGCGGGTATCGCGCTGGCGCGGGCGGGCAACGCCACCCTGCTGGAATGGCTCGGGCTGGAATTGGCCCTGGTCGCCCTGGGCATGGGTGCCTTCTTCTTCGCGTATTCGCTCAAGTACTACCTGGCCACGGCCACCATGCTCCTGCTGGCGTACTTCGGGCCCGGGAGGAAGAGCCCCCACCCTGCCCTCCCCCAGAGGGGGAGGGATGATCAGCTGCGGCGTATTGAGCAGCGGGGGCTGGACGGGGGCCTGCAGCCAGCGTGGGAACGGCGGGGTCGCTTCGACCTCGGCTATGAGCCGTTTATCTCGATCCATATCGCGACCTACAACGAGAAGCGGGTCGTCGGCCGCCTGCTCGAAGCCTGCTCAAAGCTGAACTACTCGAACTACGAGGTGATCCTGGTCGACGACTCCACGGACGGCTCAATGGAGGTCCTCGAACCGTGGACGAAAGTCGAGCGCTTCAAGATCATCCACCGCGACACCCGCGATGGCTTTAAAGGTGGCGCCTTGACCTACGCGCTCCGCGCGACGGATCCTCGCGCCGAGTACATCGCGATCTTCGACGCCGACGCCGTCCCATTTCCTGATGTGCTGAGAGACCTGCTCTACCACTTCTATTCGAGTGGCGGCAAGATACCACAGCCGATCGCCGAAATCGGCGCGGTGCAGAGCTACCAGTGGCACGTCCTGAACAAGAGCGAGAGCTGGCTGACGGCGGCGGTGCGGACCGAATACGCCGGTAGCTACATGGTGGAGCGTCCCTTCCAGCAGGTGCTGGGCTCGATGAAGATGATCGCCGGCACCGCGTACATGATCCGGGCGGGGCTCCTGAAGGAGCTCGGCTGGGGCCGCAGCCTGACCGAAGACTGGGAGCTGACGCTCAGGATGTACGCCAAGGGATACAAGGTCGTCTATACGCCATACGCGGAAACGCCGGCGGAGTGCGTCGCGACCTTCGGCCGGCTGGCGCGGCAGCGGATGCGCTGGGCCGAAGGCCACAGCTACAACGTCAACAAATGGTTCCTCACCATCCTCCGTTCGCGGCACCTGAGCCTGTTGGAGAAGACCGAGTTCCTCTACTACGGTCTCTACTACCTGCAGGCCGCATTGTTCATGCTCGGTTCCGGCGCCTGGCTGGCGTCCGAGCTTGTCCTCCATGTGCATATTCCGACCTGGACCGCCCTGCTTGGGTGGTCGCTGCTTTTCTCCAACCTGTTCTCGCTGCCGCTGATGAATCTCGGCGGGCTGTTGCTGGAGGGCTCACCGCGAAAGGACTACAACGGCGTCCTGGGCGCGGTGGCGCTGTCCTTCCTCCTGGTTCCCTTCCAGGCCTGGGCCTCGCTAAAGGGTTTGTTCGAGAGGCGTGAAGGTCCATGGTTTCGGACACCCAAGACGGGGCGGATCACGGATCACGTCGAGCATCTGCCGCAGAAGAAAAGCCTGAAGCGCTGGCTACGGCCGCGGCCGAGCAACACGACGGCCGCAGTCGAGAGGCCGGCCAATCCGCGCCGACCGAGCCGGGCATTCCGGCTGGTGTGCATCGTTGGCCCGATCCTGGTATTGACCATCCTCGGCCTCGGGGCCGCAACGGCACCGACCGTGCTGGCGGCCAACACCTATTACCTCCATGATCCAAACGGCGCGTATACGATCGACAACAACTCGTCGTCGAATGGCTCGCCTGCCCATTTCCCGATGGACACCCCGGGAGCGACCCAGGCATGGGCAACCACCTATGCGTATACAGGGCAGACGATCCCCGCCGGCAGCTACACCTTCACGTACTGGACGTCGGGCCAAGGGAACTCGACGGTGACAGCCCTCCTGACCTTCGGCTATAGCGCGACCGCCGACTGCACGGTCATCGTGCCGATCGCAACCTGGCAGTCCACACTGGTGAACGGCGGCGGGTCGACCACCTCGACGAACATGCCGGCCGTCCTCCTACCCGCCAGCTCCTACCTCTGCTGGCAGGTCACCGTGGCGGCGGTGAATAACGGTGGTCTGGATCTTCGCTATGACAGCAACCGTCAGCAGACGTCGATCACGACACCGTCGATCGTCGTGCCCGAGCATGGGACTCCGCTGCTGGGCCTGGCGCTTCTGATTCCTCTGGCAGCGCAGCGATGGATTCGGCGTCCGCAGGTGCGCCTGATGGTGAGAGTCCGATGACCCAACCACGCACGACGCCGGTGTTTGCGATGCTGATGGCCATTACCGCGGTCGTGCTGGTGATCCTCCCGTTCGTCACCACCTTTGACGATCTCCTGACGGCGGTTGGCATGCATCTGGGCATCGCCGGACCGCTGCAGGCGATCGTGCCGGCGGAAGTGCGGGTCACCGTCGTGCTGCTGGGCGTGTTTGGCGTTCATGCCGCAGCCGCGGGTGATCAGCTGGTCGTCTGGAATTCGAGGGGGGCGGCGCAAACCCTGTTCATTTCGTGGAACTGCGTCGGCTGGCAGAGCCTGATCGTGCTCGCTATCAGCCTGGTCGTTGGACTTCGCGGCCCGATGAGCCCTGGCTCCCGCATTGAGGTGATCCTGTTCGGGATCCTGGGTACGGTGCTCGTCAACATCACCCGGATTGCGATCGTCTGCTTACTGGCCGCGGCCGCCGGTTACCTTCCCGCCGTCCTGTTCCATGACTACGGCGGCACGCTGATGCTGGTGGTCTGGCTCTTTACCTTCTGGTTTATCGCCTTCCGCTTGCTGGTTCCGGATCCGACGCCAGGACTCGCCAGCGCCTAGGCTGCGCTAGCCTCGATCCGAAGCACCTGCCAGCCGCGCCCTTTGGCGTAATCGACGGCAGCCTCGACCGTGGGGAAGAACTCGGTCGCGATCGGCTCGAACTGCCGGACCGGTTCTGACATGTCACCCAGGGCGTAGAGCTCGGCTTTCGAGCTGAGCACCCGGAAAACTTGGACCTGCCGCATAGCCGCAACGGTAGCTATTTGTGGCGACAATATCTTCGGCATCTGTACGGAATTCTGTACGGAGCCCGCTCCGTATTCGGCTCAGACGCCCAGGGTCGTGGCTTGCTTGACGAGTTCCAACTTGGACCGAACGCCCAGCTTCGGATAGGCGTTCGCCAGGTGAGTCTCGACCGTTCGCTCGCCGATGTGCAGCATGTCGGCGATCTCGGAGGCCGTCCGGCCATGCGCCGCCAGGACGATCACCTCGCGCTCACGCCGGGTGAGGACCGCGAGGCGTCTGGGCGTTGCTGGGGGCGGCATGGGAGGGGAGAGGATGATCCGGCGGGCATACAGGCGGGTGACGATGGCCAGGACGGCGTAGGCCGTGACCTCGCTGGCGACGGTGATGGCGTCGGCCGACCCCAGCAACACCTCGAGGGTGAGCAACACTCCGGCCAGGAGCGGGATCAGGACGGCCGGTACCGCGGACAGCGTCCAGACCGCGAACAGGATGGGGAAGAGGGCCAGCGAGCTCAGGAGGACGTCGGCGGGAGTCAGGACGTCCGCAACAAACACCGCAATCAGGCCTGCGGAGCATAGGGCAGCGGCAAGGACCTCGATCCGCGTTCCGGCCAGCTGGTAGGGCCGCGGAAGCCAAGCGAGCCAGGAGGAGCGAGCCGGGGCCATATCGGCTACATCGAAATTTGGGGGGATGCCCTGCGGCTTGCCCCCTCCCCAACCCTCGCCACAAGGGGGAGGGGGATGTTCTCAGGGGAAGGAAATGGCCTGGGGGACGGTGATGCTTTCCAGGCTGGGGAAGGGCGCCGTCGGGGTGTACTGAGAGCCCGCCGCCGGGAGGCTGAGAACGAAGGTGCTGCCCTTACCGACCTCGCTTCGATCCAGGGTCAGGGTCCCGCCGTGCCGCTCGGCCAGTTCGCGGCTGATAAACAAGCCCAGGCCGGTGCCTGGCTGCGGCCCAAGGCTCGGGTCGTCGATGCGGAAGAAGCGCTCGAAGACCTTCTCGTGCTTGTCGTGCGGGATGCCGATGCCTCGATCCTCCACGATCAGCGACGGACCACCCTCGTTACTGACGGTCAGCATCACCCAGGGCCGTTGCGCGGTATAGGTCAACGCATTGTTGATCAGGTTGTCGATGATGCGGGCCAGCTGCTCGCGGTCGGCGTTGACCATCACCGGCTCCTCGGGCTCGACGTAGATCATTTCCGCTTTCAGCAGACCGGCCCGGGCCTCGGCGCGGGCGATCGCCTGGCGAGCCATCTCCCTGAGGTCGAGCGTCTTGGTATCGATGGGCACCTTGCCGCCTTCGATCCGGGCAGCGGTGAGCAGGTCGTCGACGATGCTGTTCAGCTCGGTTGCCTTACCCATCAACACCCGCAGTGGGCGCTCCCACTTATCCGCAGTGAGAGTTCCATCCTGCAGCATCGAGAGGTAGCCGGTGATCACCGACAGCGGGGTGCGCAGCTCGTGCGCCGCCATGCTGAGGAAGGCGCTCTTGCTCTTGCTCGCTTCCTGGGCTTCGGCGAAGAGAATCTGCGATTGCTTGAGCAGATCTTCGGTGCGCATGTTGGCCTCGATCGTGTTGAGCACAACGCCAACGCTATCGGTGAGCTGATCGAGGAAATCGAGATGGGTGGGGACGAAAGCTTGCATCGATGCAAGCTCGACCACGGCTTTGACGCGACCCTCGAAGACGACCGGCAATACGACGATGCTGCTGGGCGTCGATTCTCCGAGCCCGGACCGGACCGATACGTAACCCGGTGGCACATTGCTGAGGATGATCCGCCTGCCATCGCGGGCGCACTGGCCGACCAGGCCTTCGCCCCAGCGGAAGCTCTTGATCGGCGTATCGCCGGGTCCGACCGCGTAGCCCGCTGCCATCCGCAGGATCGGTTCTTCGCCCTCGCGGTTCTGCACGATGTAGAAGCCGCCGAAGTGCGCGTTGACCAGCGGGGCGACTTCCATCAGGATCAAGTCGGCGACGGTGCGCAGGTCGCGCTGTCCCTGGAGCATCCGGTTGAACTTAGCGATGTTGGTCTTGAGCCAGTCCTGCTCCATGTTCTTCTCGGTCGTCACTTTCAGGTTGCTGATCATCTCGTTGAGTTTGTCTGCGAGCAGCGCAACTTCGCCCCTGGCCTCCACACCGATGGCGCGGGTGAGGTCGCCCTCGGTGACAGCGGTGGCGACTTCCGCGATCGCGCGCACTTGATTGGTCAGGGTGGCGGCGAGCTGATTGAGGTTGTCGGTGAGGTCCTTCCAGGTCCCTGCGGCCCCGGGCACGCTCGCCTGGCCGCCCAGCCTGCCCTCGAAACCGACCTCCCGCGCCACGCTGGTGACCTGCTCGGCGAAGGTGGCGAGGGTATCCGTCATGTCGTTGATCGTGTCGGCGAGGGCGGCGATCTCACCCTTGGCTTCGAAGACGACCTTGCGGCGCAGGTCGCCCTGCGCGACCGCGGTGACGACCCGGGCGATACCACGCACCTGGTCGGTCAGGTTACCCGCCATCAGGTTCACGCTGTCGGTCAGGTCCTTCCAGGTGCCGGCAACGCCCTGCACCTGCGCCTGGCCGCCCAGCTTGCCTTCGGTGCCGACCTCGCGCGCCACCCGGGTGACTTCCGAGGCGAAGCCGTTGAGCTGATCGACCATCAGGTTGATGGTGTCCTTGAGTTCAAGGATCTCGCCTCGAACGTCAACCGTGATCTTCTTGGAAAGGTCGCCTTTCTGCACTGCCGCGGTGACTTCGGCGATGTTGCGTACCTGGGTCGTCAGGTTGGCAGCCAGCTGGTTGACGTTGTCGGTGAGGTCTTTCCAGGTGCCCGAGGCGCCCACCACATAGGCCTGGCCGCCCAGGCGGCCATCGATGCCGACTTCTCGAGCCACGCGAGTGACTTCCGACGCGAAGCCATTGAGCTGATCGACCATGGTGTTGATGGTGTCCTTGAGCTCGGCGATCTCGCCCCGGACGTCGACGGTGATCTTCTTGGAGAGGTCGCCGCGGGCGACCGCGGTGGTCACCGCCGCGATGTTGCGCACCTGGGCGGTGAGGTTGCCCGCCATCGAGTTCACGTTGTCGGTCAGGTCCTTCCAGGTTCCAGAGGCACCGGCGACGTGCGCCTGACCGCCCAGCCGGCCCTCGGTGCCGACCTCGCGCGCCACGCGCGTGACTTCGGAGGCGAAGGCGTTGAGCTGATCGACCATGACGTTGATGGTGTTTTTCAGCTGGAGGATCTCGCCCTGGACCTCGACGGTGATCTTGCGCGACAGGTCGCCGCGCTGGACGGCCGTCGTGACTTCGGCGATGTTGCGCACCTGGGTGGTGAGGTTGGCAGCCAGCTGGTTGACCTGCTGGGTCAGGTCCTTCCAGGTGCCCGATGCGCCGGGCACGCTCGCCTGGCCGCCCAGGCGACCTTCGGTACCGACCTCGCGGGCCACACGCGTGACTTCGCTGGCGAAGCCGTTCAGCTGGTCGACCATCGAGTTGATGGTGTTCTTGAGCTGGAGAATCTCGCCGCGAACGTCGACCGTGATCTTCTTGGACAGATCGCCCTGGGCGACGGCGGTGGTGACTTCGGCGATGTTGCGCACCTGGGCGGTGAGGTTGCCGGCCATGTAGTTGACGTTGTCGGTGAGGTCTTTCCAGACACCGGCGACGCCTTCGACCTGCGCCTGGCCACCGAGGTTGCCCTCGGTGCCGACCTCGCGGGCAACGCGGGTGACCTCGCGGGCGAAGGCGTTCAGCTGGTCGACCATGACATTGATGGTGTTCTTCAGCTGGAGGATCTCCCCCTGGACCTCGACGGTGATCTTCTTTGAGAGATCGCCTTTCTGCACCGCGGTGGTGACCTCGGCGATGTTGCGCACCTGGGCCGTGAGGTTGCTGGCCATGAAGTTGACGTTGTCGGTCAGGTCTTTCCAGACACCGTCGACACCACGGACCTGGGCCTGGCCACCCAGCTTGCCTTCGGTGCCGACCTCGCGCGCCACGCGGGTGACTTCCGAGGCAAACGCGTTGAGCTGGTCGACCATGGTATTGATCGTGTTCTTGAGCTCGAGGATCTCGCCGCTGACATCAACCGTGATCTTTTTCGAGAGGTCGCCGGTGGCGACCGCGGTGGTCACCTCGGCGATGTTGCGAACCTGGCCGGTGAGGTTGGCCGCCATCAGGTTGACGTTGTCGGTGAGGTCCTTCCAGACGCCGGCTGCGCCCCGGACCCGCGCCTGGCCGCCGAGCTTGCCCATGGTGCCGACCTCTTCGGCAACGCGCGTCACTTCCGAGGTGAACGAGCGGAGTTGATGAACCATCGAGTTGACGGTGCGGGCGGTTCGGAGGAACTGGCCCTCGAGCGGCCGGCCATCGAGCTCGATGTCCATCGTCTGATAGAGGTCGCCTTCGGCGACGGCGCCGATGACGCGCGCGACGCCCGAGAGGTTCTTCGCGTTCCGCTCGTTGAGCTCGATGATCGCGTTGACCTCAGCCGCGATCTTGCCCATGGCGCCGTCGAGGGAGACCGGCATCCGGACGGCGACGTTGCCCTTCTTGACCTCGCGGAGGACCGTCAGGATGCGCTCGGCATCCTCGGCTGAAATCCCCTGGCCGTTGCGCCGGTTGGCCGCTACCCGGGATGCTCCGTTTGTCACGCTTGCGCCCGTAGCGGGGGTCTGGCGCCCAGCCGCAGGGCGCGGTTGCTTAGCCTTGGGCACTGGCTTCTTGTATACAAAAGTACCGTGTCAAAGTCAAACGCTTCATGGTACCGCCGTTGACCAAGATCGAGCTAGCTTACCAGTCATCAGTCGGCCCAGCGTGACGCCGTGATTTCGCCGCCAGTTCCGGTTCCAAGATACGGCACGCGGTCGCTGGCCGAGGTGGTGCCGTCGATTCTGGGCGCACTTGGGCTCGCTGGTTTTGCCGATCGATTGTCGCTCGGGTCGGCCGACCGAGCCTGCCTGCTGCTGGTCGACGGGCTTGGCTGGGAGGGACTGAAAGCAAACCCAGCGGCAGCACCATTTTTGAACTCGATTGCGCAGGAGCCCCTCACGACCGGCTTCCCGGCGACCACCGCCGCCAGCCTGACGACGCTGGCGACCGGGGTGCCGCCCGGCGAGCATGGTATCACCGGCTACACGATGCCGATCCCAGGATTCGACCGCGCCATGAACGCGCTGTCCTGGTCGCTGTATGGCCTGGGACCCCGCACCGAGCTGCTGCAGGAGCTGCCGCCGGAGGACTTTCAACGGGTGCCAACGCTCGCCCAGCGGGCGGCGGTGGCTGGCCTCGAAAGTCACCACCTGGGCCCCGCCTTCCACGAGGATTCGGGGCTGACCCGGGCGATTGGGCGAGGCGAGCGATTCCATGCCGCCGACTCGCTCGAAGCGGTCAGCAAGATCGCCCTTCGGCTGCTGGCACGTCCCAGGATTTTTGTGTCCGGCTACCATCCCCGGCTCGACTTTGCCGGACACGTGCAGGGGGTTGCCTCACAGGCCTGGCACGACGAGCTGGTCGCCGTCGACAACGGCGTTCGCGGCCTGGCGGAGCAACTGCCCGAAGGAACGGTGATGGTTGTGACCGGCGACCACGGGATGGTCGAGCTGCGCGAACGCGAGCGTCTCGACCTGGCGGAATATCCCGAGCTGGCCGCCGGGGTCGCACTGCTGTCCGGCGAGGCGCGCGCCCGTTATGTTCGAACGTTTCCCGGAGCGACCGCCGACGTGCTCGACTGCTGGCGAGCGGTCCTGGGCGATCGGATGTGGATCTGGACGCGGGAGGAGGCGATCGCCACCGGCATCTTCGGGCCGCTGGTCACCGCTGCGGCGCGAGAGCGCATCGGTGATATCGTCGCCACCGCCTTCGATCGGGTGGGCATCGTGCAGCGGGATGTCGATCCGTCGCAGGCTCGCCTGCACGGTCACCACGGATCGCTGACCGATGCCGAGCGCCTGGTGCCGCTTCTGGTTTATCGAGCCTAATGGAGGAAATTTGGCCTGGATCAACTGGG
>DASTJZ010000063.1:0-4386 GCA_035716185.1 Candidatus Dormiibacterota bacterium | reverse complement strand
CGCAACCTGGGCGAGGATTGCGTCCGAGAAAGCCGTGTCCGATCCCCTTTCGTACAGCATCGCCGCCTGGACCGATTACAACGCCGTCGTGAAGAGCGACGTCAGTGTGACCGTCAAGAATTTCACGGTCACCTCGCATTCGGCCTGCAGCTGACGGGGTAGGCCCCTCGCCAGACCTCGGCGGCGAGCCAGAGGCATCCGATGCTGACCAGCAAGCCGCGACCGCGGCCATAACCGCAGCGATCGCAATTGTCAGCAGCCCGGGCAGGAACATGACCAGCTGAGGGCCACTGGCGTATGGCGGGCTCCGCTCCGTTGAACCGAGCCCTTCCGACCGCACACTGGGACCACCTCGGCCTTGCGGGGTTCACATCCTCATGGCGCCGACTGCGGATTACCTGGTGAACCGCCGGATCCGGGCCCGCACGTCCGGTGGTGTGGGAGGGGACGGCTAGACACCGTCCCCTACCCGATCGGTGTTTTAGCGGAAGGTCACGTTAGGCGTGTTGTAGAAATCGCCCGCGATCCCAATGGAGGACAGGTCCACGAATGCGCCCGTGGTCCCGCTGATCACCGCCTCGCTGAAGTGCCCGGCACCATTTCCCTGGGCGTCCGTCGTGAGGGTTCCATCGAACTGGAAGCAATCCGGTCCGCCTGGTGTTTGAACCACGCGCACGTTATAGCTCGTGTTCGGCTGCGCGTTCTGAACGACGATCTCGGTGTCAATGGTTCCTGAGCCGGTTTGCCTGATGACGGCAAAACCACTCGTTCCTATGCCCGAGGTGATAGCGCCTGTCGAGCAAGGGGCAATAGCAAAGTGGTCGAGCGGGACCTTTTGCTCATTCATGCCTTTGCCATTACCGCTCGGGTCGGTGGCGGCTCCCGGGAGGGCTGTCGTGGTGGCGGAGCCCGCTGCCCCCGATGCGGCCTGACCGGCTCTAGTCGAGGCGCCCCCTAGACCTGGCAGACCCGGAACGGAAGGAACGCTCACGGTGCCACCGCCGATGCCACTGAGAGGCGACGAATCGGCAAAGGCCGGGGTGGCCAAAACGCCGAGTAGAAGGAAACCTGCACCAGCTGAAGCCAATAACTTTTTCATCGAACTTCCTCCGTAAGATGGAACCCGCACTCACCCAGCGTGCCCATCTCATAACTAGAAACCAGGATCTTTCGATTCACCGTACCGCCCGCCGGCTACGCATCACCTCCCAAACGGTCGATCTCAGATTGGTCAGTGCTAGCTCTGATCTGCATGGCCGAATCCGCATAGAGAACGTTTGCGCAGGAACAGTTTTGACAAGGGTGACGAGCTACGCTTGTAAAGCCTGTTCTGCCAGGCCTTTGCAAGTTGAGGTAGAGCGCGTCCGCCACCTATGTGAGGGGAGCCTCTATCTAGGCTGCTAAGGCTAGGCCGCCGAAGCGTCCCGAGGTGGACGACGCCACTACGGAATTTATCGGAGCTGTGGCGTCGTCTTTGTCAGTTCGGCACCGTTTCGACACATTCTTCTTTCCTCGCCTTGACCTACCGTGCTGCCGCTGCTGACAGACTGGCGGCAGTCTCTCTCAGAAGGAGGTGAAACCAGTGTTGGCTAACCTTTATCTCCGCCTTCGTCAACTGCTCAACCGCGAGGAAGGGCAGGGTATGGTCGAGTACGCTCTTATCCTCGTCTTGATCGCGGTCGTGGTCATCGTAGTGCTGATCATTCTTGGCAACCAGGTCAAGAACGTGTTCTGCAACATCTCGGGCGGTCTCAGCCAGTAAGCTGTCGACTACTCGTGAAACGCGAAAGGGCGCCCTTGAGGCGCCCTTTCTTTCGCCGGGCGACGAACTAGGCGGCGCGGACGCGGTTGGCTCGCGGACCCTTCTGGCTCTGCTCGATCTCGAACGTGACGGCTTCGCCGCCCCGCAGGCTATCGAAGTTCAGAGATCCGTCCACGCCGCTCTGATGGAAGAAATACTCCTTGCCATCCTCGGCGGCGATGAACCCGAATCCGCGGTCCGAAACGACTTTTTTTACAGTGCCCTTTGGCATGCTGTTTCTCCTGCTCTCGAACAAAGCTGACAACGCACCGGCCCGTTCGAGAGAGAAGAAAGACGGCCGCACGTGAGCCCGCCCGAAGGCCGGACGAACGGCGGTACTCTACCACAGGACCTCACCCAGAGTGGGAGGGAAGGCCATCGACTGGTTCCCTCCCTCCGAAACCGCAAGCGCTACAGTCCGGGGGTAATGGCCTACGACGCCCAGAGCTGGCAGAACTTCTACGTCATGGTCGGTGGCGCGGCCGCCGCTCTGACCGGGCTGCTGTTTGTGGCGATGTCGATCCACGCCAAGGAGATCATCGCCCACCCGCTGTTGAGCAACCGGGCGCTCGGGACCCTGATTTCCCTGCTGACGCAGCTGGCGCTGGCCGGGGCGGTTCTACCGGACGCTCGGTCAGGCGGCTGCGACCACATGTCACCGCGAGTCGCTCGCGCCTGCGGCTCAGGCTGGAGGAGTTCGGAGGCGCCGCCTGGATCCTGTTGTTTCTCGCCTCGGGATGGAGTTTGATGCTAAAGGTCGGCGGCGGCTTCTACTTACTGGCGATCGTGATGCTGTTCATGTTCGGTTGGAACGTCTACATCTCCTGGAGCCTGATCGCGGACGTCGTGGAATAACCGCAGATAGACCAGGGCAGCGACTGCGATCGCGGCGGGCCACACGAGCACCGGGCCTAAGAAAATCAGGACGCCGGCGCAGCAGACGAGGGCGACCACGGCCACGTAACGGGCGAGTCCTGGCAGCAGGCGGGCGGCGGCCGCCATCGAGAGGACGTAGATGATGATGAAGTTCGCGGCGGGCAGCGGCAACACCCGAGCGATATCGAGCCGAGCCAGGAGGAGTGCGGCGAGCGCGCCCACGTAGACGAGGCTCAGCGCAACAAGCGCCCTTCGGGGAATTCCATTCGCGGTCGGCCCCAGCCATCCAGGCAGCTGGCGACGTCGTGCCAGCGCAGCGGCGAGCCGGCTCATTCCGGCCATGTAGGCGTTGACGGTCGGAAAAGACAGCAGAAAGCCGCCCAGGCCGACCACCGGCGCCGCGAAACCACCGAAAACCGCGACTGCCATTCGGGCAATGTCCGCCTGTCCCGAAGGGCCGGAACCGTAGGCGTGGGTCCCGATGGTGGCCACTGAAAGCGCGAGGTAGAGCAGGCCGACGAGGGCAAGCGTGATCACGCTCGCGCGCCAGATATCGGCCGGCCGGCGAAACTCGTCGGCCAGCGGCGTGATCGCTTCCCAACCCACGAAGGCCCAGAAGAGCTGGGCGGCGGCAAGACCAACCGGTGCGAGACCGTAGGGAAAGAATGGAGTAAATGCCTGGACTCGCAAATGAAGAAGGGCGCGGGTCACGACGACGATGACTCCGACGACGATCACCGCGAGTGCCACCAGCTGGACGTTGGCACTCAGCCGCAAGCCGACCAGGTTGAGCAGCAGCGCGCATGCGACCAGGACGGCGCCGGTTGGGACCACCCAGGTTGGCTGCCCGAGAGCGGTGGCGGCGTACTGCCCTGCGACAAGGGTGACGATCACCAGCCCGGTCGGCGCCTGCGCCAGGAAGAGCCAGCCAGCCACCGCACCCCAACGGGCGCCGAAGGCGCGCTCGACCGATTCTGAAAATCCAGCGGCATCCGGCCGCGACTGACTGAGCGCCGCATAGCTCAGGGCTAAGGGGACCGACAGAACGATCAGCGCAACCCAGGCCAGCAACGATGCAGGGCCGGCGGTCTGCGCGCCAACCGCCGGCAGGAAGAGAATGCCGGTTCCGAGGACGGCGCCCAGGTAGAGCCCAATCCCCTGCGGCAGACCGAGGGCTCGTTGAGACGTCTTGATCGTCTAATAAGATCCTAACGATTCGGGCATGTCCTAAAGACCTCTAACACCGGTTGGGGAGGATCGATACATGATCACAGGCGTAAGTCAGGTCAGCATGAACGTTTCTGTTGGTGACCGCGAGCACGCTAGGACCGGACCCATTGGGCGACTCGCTCGGCTCGCCTGGGCGGCGGCGGCCGCCCTCACGCTGGTGTCAATCGTCGACCGCCACGGCTCGGCCCGCTTCCGGAATCCACACATCCTGACCGAACCCAGTGCCTGGTTGCTGCATGGGCTGATGCTGGTCGCATTCGTGCTCACCGTCGGTGCCATCGCGGCGGTATTCCGTGGTAGTCGGGTGGCGCGACGGATCCAGATCGCGGCGATCGCGCTGATCGCTGGAACAGTGGTTGCCGCCGGCGCGATCGGCGTGTCTGCAAGCGGGAGCTTCTGGGGATTTCCGCTCGCCGACCTGGTGTGGTACTTCGACGTGGTCGTGCTCGCCGTCGAGCTGATCGCCTTTCTGCTGGCGG
>DASTJZ010000062.1:0-5567 GCA_035716185.1 Candidatus Dormiibacterota bacterium | reverse complement strand
ACCAGGGCCCGGGCGATGGCCAGCCGCTGGCGCTGGCCGCCGGAAAAATTGGTTCCGCCCTGGTCCACCGGGGCCTCGAGTTGCTCGGGCATGGCGCTGACGAAGTCACGGGCTTGCGCGACGTCGATCGCGTGCCACAGCTCCGCCTCGGTCGCCGTGGGGTTGCCGAACCGCAGGTTTTCGGCAATCGTCCCGCGGAACAGGTAGGCCTGCTGCGGAACCAGCCCGATCGATTGCCAGAGGATATCGAGCCGCTGTTTCCGGACATCGACGCCGTTTACGAGCAGCGCGCCGGCGCTGACGTCGAAGAGGCGCGGGACCAGGTTGAGCAGCGTGGTCTTCCCCGCACCGGTCCCGCCGATGATGGCGGTCGTCGCGCCGGGCCGAAGCGCGAATGACAGGTCGCAGAGAACGGGCTTTTCGCCACCGGGGTAGCCGAAGCTCACCTCGCGAAATTCGACCTCACCGCTGACCCCAGCCGGCACGATCGGGTCGAGCGGATCCGCGATCGACGGCCGCATGGAGATGACCTGCTGCAGCCGAGCCCCGCTGGCAGCCGCGCGAGGAATGAAGATCACCATCATCACGGCCAGCATCATGGCCCAGAAGATCTGCATGATGTAGGCGAGGAAGGCAAAGAGATTTCCGACCGGCATCTGGCCACCGTCGATCAGGTGCCCACCAAACCAGACGATCGCCACGCTCGACAGGTTCATGATCAGCATCAGTACCGGCAGGCTGAGCGCGAACATTCGGTTCACGCGTAACCCGGTCGAGGTCAGCATCTGGTTCGCGAGCTCGAACCGATCGCGCTCGTCGGGCGTCCGGTTGAAGGCCCGGATCACCCGCACCCCGGTGATCTGCTCGCGCAGCACGGAATTGATCTTGTCGATCTTGACCTGCATCGACTGAAACAGCGGAACGGCGAAATACATCAAGGTGCCGATCACGGTGGCGACGAGGGGCACGATGACGACCAGGATCCAGGACAGCGTGACGTCCTCACGCAGGGCAAGGATGACGCCGCCCACGCCCATGATTGGGGCGGTGACGAGCATCGTGAGCGCCATCTGCAACAACATCTGCACCTGCTGGACGTCGTTGGTATTCCGCGTGATCAAGGAGGCGGTCCCGAACCGATTCATCTCTTGCGCCGAGAACTCCTGGACGCGCTCGAAAACGGCTCGACGCACGTCCCGGCCGACACCCATCGAGGTCCGGGAGGCGAAGTAGACGACGACGATCGAAAGGATGCCGACGCCAATCGCCAGCGCCAGCATGATCCCACCGGTTCGCCAGATGTAGCCGACGTCACCCTTGGCCACCCCGTTGTTGATGATGTCGGCGTTCAGGTTGGGCAGATAAAGGTTTCCGATCGACTGGACGAGGACCACGACGAGCACGAGCAGCGCCGGGCCGCGGTAGGGTCGCAGGTAGGTTGAGAGCAGACGAAGCAGCGCCGTCATCGGTTCTCGGTCAGCCCACCGCCACGTCGGGCTCCACCGCCTCGGGAGAGGCGGGCGTCTCACCGAACGCCGGTTGCTGTTGCCGCATGCGTGCGCGCAAGGGCACGTCGGGCATGAAGAGCGAGGCGATCAGCGCCAGGGCGATCAGGACGATCGCGACCAGGAAGATGTCATGCAGCGTCACCGCCAAAGCTTCGCGGATGGCATGCATCACCTGGTCGAACAGGGGGAGCGCCTGTGGAGGCAGCTTGGCCTTGGCCTGCGCGATCTTGGCTGGATCCAGCAGGGCATTCGGGTTGTTCGACGAGGCGCTCGCCGGCAGACTGAATCCAGGCGGCAGATGCAATTTCGCCACCTGGTCCTGGATGGCGCCCGGCAGCCGCTGCGCCAGCAACGAGCCCAGGACGGCCGAGCTGACCGTGCCGCCGATGTTCCGCCAGAACTGGATCTGGCTGGTGCCGACGCCGAGATAGCGCGGCGGTAGCGCGCTTTGCACGGCATTGATATAGAGCGGGAAGGTGATCCCCAGTCCGGCGCCCACGATGATGATCGCCGCGGTCAGGGTGAACTGCGACGTGGACGGCGTGGTCTGGGCAACGATGTAGATGCCCACCATCATCAGGGCGGCGCCGATCGTGCCCAGATAGTGGTAGTGCTTGATCCGCACCATCAACTGTCCCGTGAGCACGCTGGCCACGATCAACCCGAGCATCATCGGCGTCAGGAGCAGGCCGGAATTCGTGACGCTGATGCCGAGCACGCCCTGCGTCTCGAGCGGAACGAAGATGATCATGCCGAACATCCCGAGGGCGCTGAGGAAGCCGACCGCCATGGAGACGGCAAAGGCCCGGTTCTTGAAGAGGCTGAAGGGGACGATGGGTTCCTTGACGCGCTGCTCGATCAGGAAGAACGTGATCAACATGGCCACGCCCAGGACCAGCAGTCCGAGGACTTCGAACGAGGTCCAGCCCTGATCCTTGGCGACCGAAAGCGCGACCAGGATCGGGATCAACCCACCAGCCAGCGCCGCCGAGCCCCAGATGTCGATGTCGCGCCAGGAGGCCCGGGTGCGGACGAAGGGCAGGAAGCCGGCAACGGTCAGGACGCCCAGCAGCCCGACCGGCAGGTTGACGTAGAAGACCCAGCGCCAGCCCCAGTTATCAGTCAGGAAACCACCCACCACCGGCCCGACGATCGACGCCAGACCGAAGACCCCACCAAAGAGGCCCTGCATCCGGGCACGCTGGGCCGGCGGAAAAATATCGGCCAGCGTCGTGAATGCCGAGGCGAACAGCATGCCGCCGAACAGGCCCTGGATGATCCGGAAGACGATCAGCTGGTTCATGTCCTGCGATAGCCCACACAGTGCGGAGGCCCCAACAAAGCCGGCCATGCCGGCGATCAGGAACGGTTTGCGACCGAACAGGTCGCCCATCTTTCCGGCAATTGGCACCACCACAGTCGACGCGACGAGATAGCCGGTGATCAGCCACGAGTAGCGATCCAATCCATTGAGCTCGGCGACGATGCGGGGCAGTGCGGTACCGACGATGGTCTGGTCGAGCGCAGCCATCAACAGCGCCAGCATGATGCCGGCGGTGGCGAAAACCTTGACACGCGTAGACAGCTCAGCTGGCATGGGTATTGGCCTCCTCCGCGCTCATCCCCTCGATGAGCCGCAACGAAATGTCTCGTAACTGAACAAGCTCAGACTCCTTGAAATTCCGCGTCAGCTTTCCCTGGCCGATCGCCGCCTCGCGCCAGATCATCTTCAGCCGCTCCCGGCCCTGTTCGGTGAGCTCGGCGTAGACCGACCGGCGATCCTTCGGATCATCGACCCGCCGGACGAATCCATCGCGCTCGAGGTTGTCGACCAGGCCGGTGACGGTTCGCGGCGAAACCTCGAGCATCTCGGCGAGTTGCCCCATCGTCGTCCGGCCGTCGGGGAAGTGCTGAAGCCTCACCAGGATCTGAAAGCGCCCTTCGCTCAGGCCATGGTGCTCGGCCCAGCGCTCCATCATCATGTGCATCTTCTTGCCGAGCATCCGCACGGCGGCCAGGGCCTCCGTCCCAGGGTCGACCTTGCGGCCGGCTCGGGTCAGGATCTCCCGCAACCGGGGATCGTAGCGACAGCCGCTGGCATCCGCCGGAAATTCGCCGACGGCAAAATCGAGATGGGAAGGGGCTGCGATCTTTTCGTGGCTCATCTTTTCGGTGCTCATATTGGGGTAGCTCATTATTACACAGCTCAGCAAAAATTGAAACCTCAAATGCATCGGCCGCTGTGACGGGTTCGCAACGACCCACCCTCCCTCTTCCCGCTCGCGGGGGCGGGTAGGGTGGGGTTGTTCTCCCTATTCGCGTCCGACCGTGATCTTGCTCGCCCCGCCGCCGATCTCGACCTCGTAGCGGTCGTCCGCGGCCGGATAGCCCGGCGACTCCAGGCGGACCGGACCGCCGACAGCGCCGAAGAACAGGTCGTCGAGGGCGAGCTTGCTGGCGCCGCCACCGACGTGGAGCCGCGCTGGAACGGTGGCAGGTCGCCGCAAGGTCAGATTGCTGGCGCCGCCCGAGACGCCGATTCGCACCGGGCCGGTCGGCCGGGGCAGCTGCACATCGAATTGGCTCGCCCCTCCGACGACGTCAATCCCGGCCAGCTCGAGCCGGCGCAGGTCGCCATCCAGGCGAGATACGCCGCCGCGGATTTCGATGGCCCAGGCTCTGGCCGGGTTGAGGCTAACGCTGGCCGAGGTCCGGCCCCAGATCAGCGGATTGAAGCGTGGATAGTCGATGGTGACGACCCCATCTGACTCGCTCACTTGGGGCTTGGGTCCGTAGAACTCCGCCCGATACGTCTCCCTGATCGATGCGTCGACCCTGATCGTCAAGTTGGCCACGCCATGGGGGAAGACCAGGCGACTCGTTGCCGTCGCCTCACCCACGTAGCGACACCGGTGCACGACCCGACCGATCGGCCGCCGTAACGCCGCGGAAGAATGCCTCAAATGCCGACGCGACGACTTCCGGCTTGCCACCGACGTCCCTGTTCCAGGCACCCGGGTGACCGAGCCCAGGAAGTTCGATTCGCTCGGCTCGGGGCAGAACGTCGGCCAGCAGGTCAAGGGCGTTCTTGAAGTGGCCGGCACTCTTGCTCCCCCCAACCAGCAGCACCTCGTTGCGAATCGCCGAAATTCGATCGATCCGGGCTGACGCCGTCATGATGGCCCTTGCCTCGTACTGCAGGGTGGGCGCCAGCGCGCGGAACGACTCGTACTCACCCGTGCCTTTTCGATCCATCGCGGCGATCATCTGTCGCGTCATGAGGACGAGGAGCCATCGAGGCATGACGTCGAAGAACTGAGGCCCCATCTGCGTGCCTTTCATCGCCGTAACGAGAGCGGCCGGAACGTTGCCACTGGCCAGCTCAGACTCAAGCCGCTCAAGAACCGCCTTCTGGTTTTTCATGCGAAGCGGCGGTTCGTAAAGCGCAATCTTCCCGAGGGACGAGCGCCCGACGGCCGCCTCGAGGCAGATGATGGCGCCATAGCTGACCCCGGCAAGATCCTGGGCGCCCGTCTCGGTCAAGACGGCGATGAGATCCTCAACTTCGGATTCGATGGTGTCGCCCTGTCGGTACGGGCCGCTCAACCCGCGACCGCGTCGATCGGGCAGGTAAACGGTGAATCGGTCGGCAAGTTGCTCGGCGAGTTGAATGTGGTTGTAACCGGTAGACATCGAGCCGTGCAGGACTACCAGGCCTGGTCCCTCGCCGACTTGGCGATACCCGATGGTCGTGCCGTCGTTCGACGTCACGAAGCGCTTGATCGGTTCCATTCCACTATCTCCTCGTTTCGACCCGCTACTTCGGGCGCCGGCTGGGCCTGTCCCGACCGGCCGCGGTTCCGAGCGGCCATCGAGCCGACCGCCGCCACGAGAATGACCGCGATGGCCAGCGCCATGGTTGGCCGCATGGCATCGACGAACGCCTGGGTGAAGACCAGGTGCGCGACATGCTGGATCTGCTGCGCGATCTGGGTTGGGATCCCAGCCGGCAGCGCGACGCTGCTGCCAGTCTGGCCTCGCCCAACCTGGAGGCCGGCT
>DASTJZ010000061.1:0-2643 GCA_035716185.1 Candidatus Dormiibacterota bacterium | reverse complement strand
CCCGCTCGATCCACTTCTGGAAACTCTCGCATTTTTCCCGAGCGAGGCGGCCACTCGATCTCGAACGTATTGCTTCGCATTGCGCTCACGTCGACGTCAGCCTGCGCCGCCCAGGCGTCGACGACCTTGCCGCCCGCCTGGCGCACCCGGCCCAGGGGGACGAACGGTCCCTCGGGCGCCGCCACCCCCAGCTCTTCTTCAAATTCGCGCCGTGCCACATCCATGCCGGCTTCATTCTCGCCAACCTCGCCCTTGGGAATCGACCACGCCCCGTCGTCGCGTTTCTGCCAGAACGGACCGCCGGGATGGACCAGCAGCACCTCGAGTGTGCCGTCGCGCCGCCGATACACCAGCAACCCGGCACTCTGGGCACTCACCGATGTCATCTTTGCAAAGCCGGCGGTGCTCTATTCTTTGACCGCTCATGTTCGAGCTCACCTATATCCGGCACGAGCTCACTCGACGGCTGGCCCGCACCATCCTGACCGTACTCGGCCTGGCCATCGGCGTGGGGCTGGTGATCGCGATCACCGCACTGACCACCGGGCTCAACCAGGCGCAGGCGCGCGTTCTCGACCCGCTGGGCAGTGTGGGGACCGACCTGCTCATCACCCGGCCGGTCAACCTTCAGCAGCTCGGGCAGGGTCAGTCCGGGGGGCCGTCCAATCAGCCTTCGCCAACGCTTCAAGACGTCCAGGCGCTCCAGAACGAGGCGCAGTCCGCCGCCCAGGCGGCGATTACCGATCTTTCGAAATTGGGCAAGCCGGGCGACCACTTCGTGCATGACTTCTTCCTTCCAGCGACGCAACTGACCTTCCCGGCTCAGGAAGCCCAAACAGTCGGACAACTCCCCGGAGTCGCCGCCGTGTCGAGCGGCCTCACGCTGGTGGCCAATCACCAGGAAGGCACCATCCCGGAGATCGTCGCGGAATTCAAGACGCCGGGGCAGACCGTCGAATTTTCCCCACCGACGGCCGCGGAACAGGCCCAGATCCAGGCCTGCGTCCAGAAACTGCAGCCAAGCACGCCACCCACGCCGCCACCTCCGGGACAGCGGCCGTCGTTCAATCTCCCGCCCGGCTTCATCAACTGCCTGCCGGATCGATTCCGCCGCTTCGTGATCCAGCAGCAGGTCTATCAGCAGGTCCTGGCGCCGCCGAAGACCGATATCAATACGTCGACCTACACCATCGCCGGCGTCGATCCGGCGACGCCGGACATCGGCCTGGTCACCCGGGCCCAGGTGACAAAAGGCCGCTTCCTGGCCCCGCAATCCGACGCGAAAGAGGTTGTCCTGGCGGAGGCCTACGCCCAGCAGAAAAACTCGAGCGTCGGCGGAACGCTGGCCATCAACGGGGTCAGCTACACGGTGGTGGGCCTCGCCCGTCCGCCGCTTGGCGGACAGCCCGCGGATGTCTACCTCTCGCTCTCGAACCTGCAGGCGCTCAGTGGTCGCCAGGATCGTGCCAATGTGCTGCTGGTTCGGGCCGCCAGTGCCTCGCAGGTCGATCGGGTCGAGCGAGAGATCGTCGATGCGTTTCCAGGGGCTCAGGTCACGAGCTCGAAAGACGTCGCCAAGGCCGTGAGCGGGTCGCTCGTCGACGCGGCGAATCTGGCGAGCCGGCTCGGGTTCGTGCTGGCGCTGGTCGTGCTCGGCGCCGCCTTCTTGATGGCCGGCCTGCTGACGCTCGCCTCGGTGGGCAAGCGGGTCCGCGAGCTCGGCACGTTGCGAGCGATCGGCTGGCGCAAGGCTCGAGTGGTGCGGCAGATTCTCGGCGAATCGCTGGCCCAGGGCCTGCTTGGGGCGGCAGCCGGCGTGGCTCTTGGCTTGCTGGCCGCCACCATCATCGTGGCGCTCGCGCCTCCACTCAAAGCGACGGCTGCCCCACTGCCCGGTCCGTCGTCCGGGCTGGCCGCCTTCGGTCTTGGCCGCGCCGCGAGTGGTCCCACCAGCATCGACGTCCGTCTGCAGGCTCCTGTCGACCTTGTGCTGTTACTCATCGCCGTCGGCCTGGCCCTACTGGGCGGGATGCTGGCTGGAACGGTCGGTGCGATGCGAGCCGCTCGGCTGCGCCCGGCCAGCGCGCTGCGGGACTTGGGCTGATCGATGTACGAGCTCAAGGATGTCAGCCGCCTCTACCGTCAGGGGAGCGCGACGATTCGTGCGGTTGACGGCGTGAATCTCAAGATCGAGCCCGGGAACTTTCTGGTGATTGAGGGCCGCAGCGGCTCCGGTAAGAGCACACTCCTCCAGCTCCTCGGTGGCCTGGACGTGCCGTCGTCGGGGCAGGTCTTCTTCGAAACCCGGGACATGGCCCGCATGTCCGATAGCGAACTGACGGACCTGCGATCGAAAAGCCTCGGCTTCGTGTTCCAGCAGTTCAATTTGATTCCGACCCTCAGCGCCCGGGAGAACGTGGAGGCGGCCCTCGCGCCGCGGAGGATGAAGGCTGCGGATCGTGCCGCCCGATCTCGCGGGTTGCTCGAGGAGGTCGGACTGGCCGATCGCACCCGGCACCTGCCGTCGCAGCTATCCGGTGGCGAGCAGCAGCGGGTCGCCATTGCACGCGCCCTGGCCAACGAGCCCCGCGTGATCCTCGCCGATGAACCGACCGGCAACCTCGACTCTCGCACCGGGGACGA
>DASTJZ010000060.1:0-3330 GCA_035716185.1 Candidatus Dormiibacterota bacterium | reverse complement strand
ATGATGATCAGGGTCACCAGGAGCCTGGTCACCCAGCATTCGCTGCGCATCCAGGACCCGGTGATGCATCTCAGTGAGCCCTACTCGTACTTCGGGCTGGCCGTATCACTCCTCCTGGTACCGCTCTTCGCACTCGGCCAGCTGCTGTTTCACGACGGCGTCGTTCTGCTCAGCATCTACGAACCACTGGTGGCCGCCCTAACCGTCGTGGCGCTGCTTCGCCTCCTGGTCGAGCTGGGGTTGAGCTGGCGCAAGAGCCTGAGCATGGCGCTGCTCTACGGCTTTGGCAGCGTCGCCTGGTACTACAGCGGCGTCCTGTATAGCGATCAGCTGGTCGGCTTGATGCTGACGGTTGGTGTGCTAGGGGCGCTGCGTTATGACACCACGCAGCAGCGACGATGGGCCTTGGCCACCGGCGCGGCGCTTGGATTGGCGGTACTGGCGCGCTGGGATGCCGCCCTCCTCGTCGCCTTGCCAATCGGCGGCTTTCTCGTTGCGCGGGCCCTCCCGCAACTGAGGAACAGGGTGGGAGCCCGTGAAGTCGTCGATGCCCTCGCATTTGCTGCGCCCCTCTTTATCGTCGTCGCGATCAATCTCGCCTACGACGTCCTGCGCTACGGGCGCCCGCTCGGCTACGGCGCCGTCGGTGGCTTCTCGACGCCACTCCTGACGGGGCTCTACGGTCTGCTGTTCAGCCCAGGAGTCGGTCTCATCGTGTATGTCCCGCTGGTAATCCTCGCCCCGTTCGGCGTACGCGCCCTGTACCGCCATCGACCGAGCGTCGCCATGTTGCTCAGCAGTCTCATCCTGATCCGACTTCTCTTCTACGCCCTTTGGAATGGATGGGACGGAGGAAGCACCTGGGGACCCCGCTTTCTGGTACCGGTGCTACCGCTGCTCTTCGTCCTGATCGCCTTTGTCCCGGCGCGCCGCTGGCTGCCCGCCATCGTCATCCCCCTCGCCGCGCTGAGCATCGCCGTCGAGGTTGTCGGCCAGCTGGTGCCCTACGGGATGTACTTCGGTCGGGTGGCAAACCAACTCAGCCAGAGCCCGGCGGTGGTGCAGGCCTGTGGCAGCTGCACCCTGCACCGGCGCATGGAGATCGTCAACCAGAGCATCGACTTCGACCCACGATATGCACCGCTGGTGGGACAGATCGACATGCTGCGTCGCGGCATGATCGACCCGCTCTGGGCGCACCTGTTGCCCGTGGTACCGGTCATGCTGCTGGTGCTGGCCGTGGTGTATGTCAGGCTGCGGCGCCAGGCGGCGTTAGTGGATGGGGCGTCCGTTCCATCCAGCGTCGACCGGCGGACCCCACCCGCGAGAGCAGCCACGGGCTGACGACGAGCAACAACGCCGCGCCGGCAAACAGCCGGTTGGCGGCGGCCAGCAGCAGCGGGTTATGCGTGTGCGCTGCCCTGGCGAATTCCGTCGCATAGGGTGGCCCGATCGGAAGATGTGGGATGGCCAGCAGCGTCGCCATCGCCAGTGTGGCGACGGCGGTCTCTCCGAGTGGCCAGCCGCGCTCGGCGAGGACCGCCACGATCAGCCAGACAAGTGGCAGCAGGATCACCAGGTGATGCTCCCAGCTCACCGTCGAGGCGAGCGGCAGCAGCGGAAGAAAGACGAAGGCGCGCGTGAGCGCGGTCTGCCCCCGGCGCGCCCACACCCAGAATGCGATCGCCGTAACCGCCAGGACCACCACCAGGACGTGGGCCCAGGACAGATCTACCAGGGGCGTCGTATAGGGATTCATCGTGAAGAGCCGAGAGATCACCCCCTCGATCGATTGATTGCTCCAGTAGGCGGTGCCCCCGGCCAGTTGCGGCGCGACGGAGCGGGCGTAGGTCAATGAATCCGCAGGACGAAGCAACGCGGCAAGGGCGGTAACCCCCAGGAATCCGGCAACCATTAGGGCGGCGGCTCGAAAGCGACGCTCAACCAGCAGCCAGATGAGCAGCAGGCCGGGGGTCAGCTTGAGGGCCGCGGCCACGCCAAGCCAGATGCCGGCCCTCGACTTTCCCTCGCTGATGCCCACCATCCCGAGCGTGACCAGCAGCAGGATGGGGAGATTGGCCTGTGCTTGCGAGGCGTCGACCCACAGCGGATAGAAGGCGAGCGTGATCAGCAGGCTCAGCAACACCACCAGCTGGTTGGCTCGAAGCCGGCGGAAGACGATCACGAACGTCAGGGCGAGCGCCCCATGGGTCACGACCAGCCAGGCGATTGGCGCGAGCGCCGCCGGCAGCAGAAGGAAGGGCAGCATCACGATGGCGAACAGCGGCGGATAGATGAAGGCGTATCGAAGGGCTGGGTCTCCCGATCCGTTGACGAACGCGTCATAGAGCGGCCGGCCCTCGGCGAGATCCTTCCCAGCACGGAGGTAGACGTCCAGGTCTGGATGTGGCGGTACGGCATTCAGCACCACCACGGCGTACACCGTGCCCACCAGCGCCACGAGCGCAACCAGTGCGGCTTTGCTCGCCGTCATGCCACCGATGCGACGGCCGCCCGGTCCGTTAACCGGTCACCTTCTTCCGGCGGGATCCGCAGCAGCGGATAGCAGAGAAGAATGAGGCCGTAGTCGATGAAGCTGACGTAGTTCAATGTCATCCCAGGAGCGCTACCAAGCAACACTGGCGACAGCACCAGGATCACCAGCCAGGGAGCAAGCGCGACGGTCCAGGGCACGGCGGCGAATCCCGGGCGCAACCCCAACCGGATCAAGGCCGGCAGCGTGAAGATCGCCGGGTAGAGCCCACCCACCGGGGTGATCGCCACACTGAAGGCCATCGCCAGGCCGGCACGTCCGGGGTCGAGCGGCTGGCCAACGTTCCTCCGTAGCAGCCACAGCGCCACGGCGCAATTGATCGCCAGTAACAGCACCAACCCCCAGATGCCGAATGACTGGGTCGCGACTTTGGGAGCGCCGTTGTACGGATACGCCGTGAGGCCGGCGATGTAATCGCTGACGAAGGTGTGATCCCACAAGTAGCTGATGACGAGCAACGGCGCCAGGAATGCACCGGCGGCGCCGACCGCGAGGGCGAGCTGTCGCGGCTTGCCCCAGACGCCCAACAGCAGGATGCAGAGCACCGGGACCGCGTTCAGCACCCGAATCATGCCGATGACGGCCGCGATCCCCACCAGCCACCATTTCTCACGCCGCTGCGCCCAGATGGCCAGGCTGAGCGCTGCCAGGCCGAGAGCCGCTTGGAGCTGGTCGATCCAGATGACGGCGAAAACCGGCGCGCTCAGCAGAAATGGCCAGGCCAGCTTCCCTCCCCCATGCCTCGACCACAACCGAACCGCGAAGACCATGAGGGC
>DASTJZ010000059.1:0-2453 GCA_035716185.1 Candidatus Dormiibacterota bacterium | reverse complement strand
ATCGAGTCGATGACGTCGGCCCGGGCGAAGATCCGGCACGAAGAGGAAGGCCAGCGCGAAGGTCAGCAGGCCGACTGGCAGGTTGACGTAGAAGATCCAGCGCCAGCCGAAGTGCGTGACGATGAATCCGCCGAGCACCGGCCCCAGCAGCACGGCCAGCCCGGCGAGCGAGCCGTAGATGGCAAAGACGCCGCCGCGCCGTTCCGGCGGGAAGAGCGACAACATGATCGGCAGGCCCTGGGGGGCGAGCATCGCCGCGCCCAGTCCCTGGGCGCCGCGCGCCAGGATCAACTGGACCGGATCCTGGGCCAACCCGCTGAAGGCAGAGGCCAGCGTGAACACCACGACGCCCGCGGCGAACATGTTGCGGGGACCGAAGATGTCACCCAGCCGGCCGGAGGTGATCAGCAGCACCGCGTAGACCAGGCTGTAGCCGTTGAGCACCCAGAGAATCTGGTCGAGCGACGAGTGCAGGTCGTCGACGATGCTGGGGATGGCGACGTTGACGATCGTCAGGTCGAGCAGGGTCATGAAGAGACCCAGGGCGAGCACCGTCAGAGCCAGCCAGGGCGCGGACGATCGACGTGTTTCAGACATGGTTGGTTAGACCCTCCTTGGGCATCGGATTCATCGATTTCGTTTCAGCCAGCGAGTCCCCTCCTCGAAACCCTGGTTATACTCGGGGTTGCGCGCCCTTGAGCACCAGGTCCCCTTGCGGGATCGACTCGAGGAACACGACCTCTGACGGAGTGGTCAGAACACTTCGCCGGAGGTCGTTGTTGTTCATTAGGCCTCACCTCCTTCTAGACGGTTGTGGAATTCCTTATCGACGGTCTTGGCTTGCTCTTTCGTGATCCATAGATTTCCGGCTTCGATGTCGCGGATCAGGTTGCAAACCCACTCGAACTCGGCACGCTTCATGGCCACCGCATACTCGCCCTCAACCAGGAACAGGCGCGGGAGCCCCATGTCGTGGAAGTTTTTCAGGCTTTTTTCGGTGCCGGTGGCCTGGCTGTCGAGGAGTGCCGCCCGTAGCTTGAGCAAACGGACGACCTCCTCCTTGTCGAGCGCGGCAAAGAATGCGAGTGCCGCCCCGAACTGGGGGTACTCGTGGATGGGCTCGGCCAGCAATTCCCGAAGCCAGGCCGTGATTTCCTCCCGGCCAATCTCGGTGATGGCGTAAACCGTTCGCTCCGGGCGGCGTCCCTCTCGGCTGGTCTCGTGGGCTTGGATGAAGCCGCCCTGCTCCAGCCGCTCGACCGTGTCGTAGATCGAGCCGCCCTTGAGCTTGATGACCTGGTCGTGGCCCCGCTCCTTCATCTTGGCCTTCATCTCGTATGGATGCATCGGATGCTCCATCAGCAGGTTCATGACCGCCAGCGCTAGTGGCGTCCGCGGCAGTTCCTTTTTAGTCGCCATCGCTTAGTCGAGACCGACTATACCATGCCGACTAATCGGTGTCAACTACCCATCTCCGGCTTACTGCATCCTTACGAAAGAGGCGGAGGATATACGGGGCGTGAGCCCCGATCCCCATCGAATCCTGGTCGTGGACGACGATCCAATGATCGCCACGACGGTACAGCGGGTGCTCCGTCCCGAAGGCTACGAGGTCGATGTCGCGCTCAGCGGAGCGGCCGCGCTCGAACAGGCTCAGCGACAGCGCCCCGACCTGGTCGTGCTCGACGTCATGATGCCCGGGATCGATGGCCTCGAGGTCTGCCGGCGGCTGCGCGTTGATGGCAACCTGCCGATCCTCCTCCTTACCGCCCGTGGCGGCACCGCCGACCGGGTTCGCGGTCTCGACACCGGCGCCGACGACTACCTGGTCAAGCCCTTTGCCTACGCGGAGCTGCTGGCGCGCGTTCGGGCGCTGCTCCGCCGCACGCCGCCGCCACCCGCTACCCTCAGCTTCGCCGACTTGCGGGTCGACATCGGCGCCGCCGACGTCCGCCGCGGCGATCGTCGAATCCCGCTCACCGCGCGCGAGTTCGCTCTCCTGACGCACTTCCTTCGCCATCCGCGCCAGGTCCTGACCCGCGAACAGCTGCTGGCGGCGGTCTGGCGCGATGAGGAAACCGATGACAACGTGGTTGCGGTGTACATCGGTTATTTGCGATCGAAGCTCGAAGGCCCGGGCGAGCCGAGGCTGATTCAGACCGTGCGCGGCTTCGGCTACAGCCTGCGCGAGGACTGATGTCCTTCCGTCTGCGCTTGACGCTCTTTGGTGCCGCGCTGGTAGCCGCGACCCTGCTGGCCTTTGGCTGGCTCGTCTATACGCTGGTCGCGAGCAACCAGGGCACTGCCCAGGACGACGTGCTGAAGCAGCGCGCCGCTGACGCGGTCGCCGCAATCGCAAAGGCGTCACCGAGCGAGCTCAACGGTTCAGTCCCCCCGTCGCTGGCAGAGGCCGAAGATTTGACGCGCCGCACCGATCCGTTTATCGAGATCTT
>DASTJZ010000058.1:0-2072 GCA_035716185.1 Candidatus Dormiibacterota bacterium | reverse complement strand
CCCGAGATCACCACGATATGGATGAGCCCGCTGGCAATCATCTGCTGCTGCAGCAGTGGGGGCAGCGCCGCCCGATAGCCGAAGACAACCCCCAGCACCAGGGCCGCCTGCGGTTCCGGGAGGGCGCGGTCGACGGCATCGATAAGGGCGTGTCGCAGGGCGAAGAGCGCGGTGTGAAACGGCTCACCCGGATGCGGCGTCACCCGGATGAGGCGGGCCGACGGCATCACGCCGGCGATGCCCTGCTCCGCCAGGTAGGCGCGATAGTCGAATTGCTCGAATCGCGGCGGCTCCTGGATCTCGCCACCCAGCAGGACCAGATCGCCGTAGTGCACGGGTGTCAGCCCATAAATGGTTGCCGAGACGCGCAGATTGTGGGCAACCTGTCCGACGCCGGTGAGCACCCGATCGACGTGTACGGTTAGCCGGCGGGTGGCTTTCCGGTCGACCGGGTCGTCGTCCACGGTGCCCGTAACCAGCACGTTCTGCCCAACCAGGATCGGCGGGAGTTCCGCGCCTGGCGACAATGCCCCGCGTCCCGCGCCGAGCATCAAGGCGGTGAACGCCAACGCGATCACGAGAACGAGGCGCGGGTAAGCGACCACCAGGACAAGGGACGACGCCGCAGCGCCTAGCAGCCACGGCGCCAGCGGGCTCAACAATACCGCGCCGATGATGCCGGCGCTCCAGCTGGTCAGCAGGACGGCGAGCGTCCACCAGGGGAGCGTCAGTTCACGGTCAGCGATTTGGCGAGCTGCTTGTAGGTGTTGGCGTCGAGTCCCATCGCCGATTTGAGCTCGGTGAGCGCCAGGAAGCCGCCGAAGTCGGTCCGGTATTTGATGATGGCGTCGGCCAGCGACGGGTCCATCCCGGCGACCTGCAAGAGTTGGTCGCGGCTCGCGGTGTTGATGTCGAGCTTGCCCTTCTTGGTTTTTGCGCAGTGGCCGAGGAGCGGCACCGCGACCTGCTTGGCGTCCTTGACGTGAGCGGCGAGGTTTGGCAGGCAGCCGGGATCGGCGTCTTCAGTCAGCCCACCCGCGGCGACGATCGCGTCGCTCACCCGCAGGGTGGCGCCGATGGTGTAGAGCCCGGGATGCTGCACCGCCCCGCTCACGTACACGATCACCGTTCGCTCCTGGGCCGACTCGACGTCCGCCGCCGAGATGGCGGGCGCTGGGAGCATCGACGCTGCGGGCGAGCGGGGCCACAGCACATAGATGCCGACGCCGAGGATCGCCACGGCCAGGCCGGCGGCGAGCTGCCAGTCGTGCCGGTACAGCCAGCCGCGAGCACGCTGCGACGCGCTCCGAAACAGCCTTGTGTAGTTGTGCAGGCTAATCACGCTGGGCGCGGTCGAGCGCTGGACATGGAGCTCGCTCGACCTACTGGGTGACCAGGTTGATCAGCCGGTCAGGGACGTAGACCGCGCGCTGGACACGCCGGTCGCCGATCGAGCGCTGGACGTTGGGGCTGCGCTGCGCCCGCCGCTGCGCCTCCTCCTGGTCGATCCCGGCCGGCATCTCGATCCGATCGCGCAGCCGCCCGTCGACCTGGACCACCACCGTGACCTGCGCCCGGTGCAGCACGATCTCGTCCGCTTCGGGCCAGGGTTGGAACACGAGCAAGCCTTCTCCCCCCTGCCGCTGCCAGAGCTCCTCGGCCAGGTGCGGGGCAAAGGGACCCAGCATCCGGGTCAGGTCACGACACACGGCGTCCCAGGCCTCGCTGCGTTGGCCGCCGGCCTGGAGATAATCCTGCATCGCGTTGGACAGTTCCATCAACGCCGACATCGCCGTGTTGAAGTGAAAGTTATCGACGTCACGGCTGACCTTCTCGATCGTCTCGTGCAGCTTGCGGGTGAGATCCTGGGTGGAGACCGGCGCCGCGCCGGCGACGATGTCGTCTTCCTCACCGATGATCTGGCGCCAGACGCGCTGCAGGAAGCGGGCCACCCCATCGACGCCGCGATCGTTCCACTCCGCATCCTGGTCGGGCGGGCCGATGAACAGCTCGTACACCCGGCCGGTATCGGCCCCATATTTCTCCACCATCTCGTCGGGCGTGATGCCGTT
>DASTJZ010000057.1:0-21842 GCA_035716185.1 Candidatus Dormiibacterota bacterium | reverse complement strand
CGTTTGCACGACTCAGCGGCCAGATCGACGTGGCGCGGTCGGAGTTGGCTCGCGCCGCGATGGAGCTGACCGACTACGCCTTTGAAAGCCACCAGCTCGACCTGGAAGCGACCGCCACCGGCGACTGGCAGCCCGTCCTCGGCGATGCTCCCGGCGAAAAGGCGGCGTTGGACCTGTTCTGGCCGAAGCAGGCCCTCCTCTTCGAGCCGAACCACGCCTTCTCTTTCGGATTCCTCGATTACCAGGAGCGGCTCAAGCCCGACTACCGCGCCCGACGTCGCTGACGAGCACGGCGTTCGCTCCCATGGTAGGTTTCATGCTGGAGGTGGAGCCGTGGCTGATGATATCGCGCGCGTTGCAGATTTGGTCAAGGAAGCCGGTGAGACGCACCACACCGTGTATCGATACCGCGATGGCGTCGATCCCGACTGGGCGTCCTGGTACGCAGATTGGCTGATCCGGCTGACCGAGCTCCCGAACATCCTCGAGACCGCGCCAGTCCGTAGCGAGCTCATCTATATGCTGGTCAAGCTCGACCGCGACTTCAACGCGTCCAAACAGGATGAGCCCTGGGAGCGGTACTACGCCCGCCGGCTCGTCGAGCACTTCCAGCCGGTCCGCGCCGGCTGATCCCCGCCCGGTATCAGCGAGGGATTCGCCCGATCTCGTCCCAGAGTTGGGCGGCGGCTTTGCGACCCAGGTAAAAGCTATCCAGGTCCAACCGCTCGTTGGGTGCATGGGCGAAGCAATCGGGTAACACGAAGCCAACCAGCAGGCAGGGGGTCTGCAGTTCTCGGGCCATAATTTCGACCGCGCCGATCGATCCTCCGCTTCGAACCAGCGCCGGCTCCCGGTCGTAGACGCGCTCCAGGGCTCGGCGGCCGGCCTGAATCAGCGGGTGGTCGACCGGCATGATCCAGGATGGGCTGGGGCCGGTCAGCTCGGTCAGGCTGACCCGCACACCCCGCGGCCGGATTTCGTCCACGTAATCGCGAAGTGCCTGCGCGACCGCCTTCGGATCCTGGTCCGGCACCAGGCGGCAGCTGATCTTCGCGGCGGCCCACGCCGGGATGATGGTCTTGGCGCCCGGGCCCTGATAGCCGCCCCAGATACCGTTGACGTCGAGCGTCGGACGCGCCCAGTTCCGCTCGGTCGGTGTGAATCCCGCTTCGCCGGCCAGCGCTTGCAGACCGTAGGTTTGCTTCAGCTCCGCCTCGTCGAACGGGATCCTGGCGAACTCGCGCCGCTCCTCCTCGCTGAGCGGCCGCACCCCGTCGTAGAAGCCCGGCACCAGGATGTGCCCCGCCGGGTCCTTGAGGCGGACGATGAGCTCGGCCAGCACCTGCGCCGGGTTCGGCGCCACGCCACCCATCAGGCCCGAGTGCATGTCGACATTCGCGGCCGTGACCCGCACTTCGACGTAGACCATCCCACGCAGTCCATACGTGATCGCCGGGAAGCCCTTCGCGACCATGGCCGTGTCGCTGACCACGCAATAATCTGCCCGGAGCCGCTCCAGGTTGCCCCTGACGAAGTCGCCGAAGTGCTGGCTCGAGATCTCCTCCTCACCCTCGGCGATGAACTTGAGGTTCACCGGCAGTTCGCCCGTGGTTTTGAGCCAGGCATCGATCGCCTGCCAGTGCATGGCGATCTGACCCTTGTCATCCGACGACCCGCGGGCGAGCAGCTGGCCGTCCTGCTGCACCGGATCGAACGGCGGCGAGGTCCAGAGGTCCAGCGGGTCGACCGGCTGGACATCGTAATGGCCGTAGAGCAAGACCGTCGGCTTACCGGGCGCCTTCAACCAGTCTGCATACACGACCGGATGGCCGCCGGTTTCGATGACGGTGGCATTCTCCAGCCCGACCCGCTCGAATTGCTCCGCCAGATGCCCCGCCGCCCGGCGGACGTCGTCCGCCCGCTCGGGATCGCTGGAGATGCTTGGAATCCGCAGGAAGTCGTCGAGCTGTTTCAGGCCCTGCTCGCGCGTCTCGTCGAGGAACTGCTCGGTGGTCGCCACAGGCCTATTCTCGGTCAGCCGGTGATGGACGAGATCGCGATGACTAGTAGATGAAGCCGAGGAGATCCAGACCCGCGGTGGACTTGATGGTTCGGTAGTCGACCCGGCCCCAGCCGCCATAGTTCATCTCGGAAACGGTGAACGACCCGTCGGCATTGACCGACTCGACGTAGGCCACGTGTCCCACCGGTGATGACCAGCTGATGCCCTGCACCATGATGGCGCCTACCATCGGCACCTGGCCCTCGGCGAAACCAAACTGCCGGGCTGCGAACCACCACTGGTAGGCATCACCCGACCAGGGAACGTAGCGTTTGTGCGCCACCCACCAGGTGCAGTAGCCGTAGGGGAACTTGCCGCCCGACCCATACACCGGGGACGCGCTGTAGGTGATCGTGTAGTTGGTGACCTGCCGGCCGAATCGGTTCCAGGTGACCGTCTTGATCGTCTTCTTGCCGATCCCGCCAGAATCGAGCGCCGGCCCGACGCCGTCGGGGAGCATCAGCATGGTGCCGGGCCGCAGCTGATTGGGGTCGCGAATCAAGTTGAAGTCGATGATGTCCTGGGTATTGACGTGATACTGGATCGCGAGCGCGCTCAGCTGCGTGTTGGGCCCGACCTTCACCAGGATGCCGTTGACCGGCGGCACCACGATCCGTTCACCCTGGACGACACTCGTGACGTCGCTGATGTTGTTGGCCCAGCGCAGCGTGTCCAGCGTGAGCCCAAAGCGGCCGGCGACGTCCTGCAGCGTATCTCCCGGCTTGATCGTGTAATACGCGACGTCGCGCCGGACCGGCGTGTCGATGCTGGAGGTGCTCATCTTCATGATGAATCCACCCTGACTCAGCACCACGTCGTCGACGTGCGTGGTCCGCAGTGAAACCGATGGAGTTGGAGTCGCGCCGTAAGCGGTGTCGGTATGGAGTCGGTCGAATGCTGTCAGTACCGGGATCACCGCCGCCGCTAACAGAACAAGCGTGTGCGTCAAAAACCGGCTCTGTGCCAGATCACTTCCCCCGTGATAGCCCGAGTTGGTTTTCACGCAGGATAGCACACCTTTGGCCCCCGCAAGTGCCCGGAGGCGTTACCCAGAAAGGTGGAATCGGCCATGTGATGACAAATCTGTGAAAATAGGTCACAGTCAGGTCCGACGAGTTCCTGCCCAGGAAGGGTGGCGGGCTGACCAGCAGGCGAATTCAAACCGGGCGAGAAGGGGCCCGCGGAGGCAGGCGTATTGGGGTCGAACGGGCTACCGGGCGCTCGCCCAGGCCTAAAAAGCTGTAAAGACTTGGGTAGAGCCGTTAATTCCGGCCTCATCGCGTGCGTGCTTGCCACCAGCCTCGGGCTGAGCCTGGTGCCAGGCTCGGCCTGGGCGGACACGGCGTCGGCGACGGCAAGTCCACTGCCTGCGGCATCCCCAAGCGCGTCGCCGAGTCCGAATCCAGGCGCCCTCCCGTCATCGACGCCCGCCCCAACGGCGGCGGGGAGTCCAGCGCCCAGCGCCTCCTCACCGAGCGCGCCCAAAGATCACCTGCAGAACAAGGAGGCGCAGTCGCAGCTGATCGCCGACCTGACGGCCTCCGAAGCCCACGCGCTGATGCTGGAAAAATCGCTGAACCAATCGCAGTTCAGCCTGGTGGCGCTGGGTCAGCAGATCATGGACAGCGAAAAGCAGGTCGATCAGCTCGACACCCGGATCAGCACCGTCAGCGCCCAGCACGAGCAGCTTTCGGCTCGGCTACAGAGGGACCGGGCCCTTCTAGCTGGGGTGGTTCGCCGCCTCTACAAGCACCAGGACAACTTCTTTGTCAATCTCATCCGCGCCGGCGGCTTTGGCGGCCTGCTGGAAACCATTGGCTACGGTGACGTCCTCATCGATCGGGAGCGCGACATGGTGCGCTCGGTGCAGGCCGATGACGTTGCGCTTGGCCACGCCCAGGCGACGTTGCAGCGAAGCCGCAGTTCGAAGAAGGCGATTCTGGATCGGCTGGTAGCGTCGCGGAGCCTGCTCGCCCAGGCAATCTCGAGCGAGCAGGATCTGCAGACGCAGCTGCAGGGCACCGTCGACGAGTCCCTCTCGGCGCTCGACGCGATGCAAACCGATTCGCCTGAGATGGCTGCAAAGCGGGCAAACCTGATGCGGCTGAAGACCAACAGCCTCCTGAACCAGATTGAGCAGGCCGTTTTCAGCGTCGACGCTTTCTCGCAAACGACCCAGCTGATCACCCAGGATCCCGTGCTGCTTTCCACGGGAAAACTGCTCACGCCCGTTCCTCACGCCACCGTTACCCAGGGCTTTGGCCCAACCTCTCTGTCCATTGAGCCCGGCTATGCCGGCTTCCAGCATTTCCATACCGGCATCGACCTCGCCGTCCCGCTGGGCACCCCGGTGTTTGCCGCAGCCGATGGCGTGGTCGGGCTGGCTGGGGCGATGACCGACAGCTCCGGCGCGCTGGTGGGCTATGGAAACTACATCGTTGTCCAGCACGACGCCGGACTGAAGACCCTCTACGGCCACCTCCTGGCCATTGGCGTCAAACAAGGCGACACGGTCAAGCGCGGCCAGCTGATCGGGCTCGTCGGTTCGACCGGAAACTCGACCGGGCCGCATACCCATTTCGAGGTGCGGATCGACAACAGCCCGATCGACCCGATGCAGATGCTGCCCGCCGACGCGGCGGGTTAGTAGGTCGTGGGCGGGGTGGAAGCGCTGGCCTGAACCGCGCTCGCCAGGTCGGGTGTGGCGACGAACCACTTGCCGCCGATCCCCTGGCCGTAGGCGTCGCTCGAGTCGCCATCCTTTGAATAGGCGTAGAGCGGATGCCCGTTGTAGGCGATCTGGTTTCCGTTCGGTCCGTTGACGACGGTAAGCTTGCCGGGCAGCGCCGGGTTGCCGGTCGGGTTGCCCGAGGTGGTGAGCAGGGGCGGCCAGTTCGTGGCGCAGCCGCCGGTGCACGTGATCGTGGTGGCGCTGTCGGGCGTGAAGTAATACAGCGTCAGGCCCTTCTCATCTTTCAGCACGGTCTGGGTCGTCGTCCCGATCTTGATCGACGCGGTATGAACCTGCGCCCGACTGCTGCTCGACGACGGCCCGGTGGCGCCGGGGTTCGACGTCGCGCCGCAGGCCGCCAGCTGGAGGCTGGCGCCGATCGCAACCAGGCTGGGCGCCGAGCGTAGAAGCAGGTGGATGCCTTCGATTACGGGGAAAGGTTACATTTGGCGCTTGCCAACCCCGGCAGGTCGTTGTACGATGCCGCTCACAGTGGTGCGGCGCATTCGATTTGGGTACTGGTACGCGTACCTCCGGCCGGTTCGGGTCCGGCTCGGGGCGAGCTAGCGCCGCTCACCTCCCGCCACCCGAACACCGGCCTTCCTCCAGCAAAACACCCGTAGCAGTGGCGCATCCAGGAGGTTTGAGGAATGGCGGTGCGAGGTATCCGCGGCGCGACGACCACCGAAGCTGACAACAAAGCAGCGATCGTCGACGCGACGATCGAGCTGCTGGCCGAGATCATCCAGGCTAACCGGCTGAAGCCCGACGACGTTGCCGCGGCCTGGTTTACCACCACCCCAGATCTGACCGCGGAATTTCCGGCGGCCGCCGCCCGGCAGTTGGGCTGGGGCGACGTGCCGCTGCTGTGCGCCCACGAGATGGCCGTGCCGAGCTCGAATCCGCGCAGCCTGCCGCACTGCATCCGGGTGCTCTTGCTCGTCAACACCGAAGTTCCCGCATCGGCAATTCGCTTCGTCTATCTGCGCGGCGCCGAAAAGTTGAGGGCCACGGCATGATCATCGTGATGCGTCATGACGCCACCTCCGATCAGGTCAAGGCCGTCGTCTCCCAGGTCGAGGCGCACGGCATGCGAACCCATCTCAGCGACGGCGATGAGCGAACCGTGATCGGCGTGCTCGGCACAAATCCGTTCGCCCTGCGGGATCTCTTCATCGAGGCGCCCGGCGTGGCCGAGGTGGTACCGATTACCAAGCCCTTCAAGCTCTCCAACCGGGAGTTCCGGGCGCGCGACACCCGCATCAGCGTCGGTGACCACGTCGTCGGCGGCGAGCGAGCCTGGATCGTAGCTGGACCGTGCTCGGTCGATGGGGAAGAGCTCTTCCTCGAAACCTCTCGCCAGGTCAAGGCGGCCGGTGCGCACGCCCTGCGCGGCGGTGTCTTCAAGCCGCGGACCTCGCCCTACAGTTTCCAGGGCTTGCGCGGCGACGGCGTCGCGATTCTGCATGAGGCGCGGCGTCAGACCGGCCTGCCTCTCGTCTGCGAGGTGCTGGCACCGGGCGATATCGAGACGCTTGCCGGCATCGCCGATGTCCTGCAGATCGGCGCCCGCAACATGCAGAACTTCCCGCTGCTCTCCGAAGTGGGCCGGCTGCGCAAGCCGATCCTGCTCAAGCGCGGCATGTCGGCAACGATCGAGGAGTGGTTGCTGTCGGCCGAGTACATCCTCAGCCAGGGGAACTCCCAGGTCATCCTCTGCGAGCGCGGCATCCGCACGTTCGAGACGTACACCCGCAACACCCTCGACCTGAATGCCGTCCCCCTGCTCAAAGAACTGAGTCATCTGCCGGTGATCGTCGATCCAAGTCACGGCACCGGCCGGCGCTCGCTGGTCGCGGCGATGGCGTTGGCCGGCATCGCCGCCGGGGCCCACGGCCTGATGGTCGAGGTCCACGCGCAACCCGAGCTCGCCCTCTCCGATGGGGCGCAGTCGATCACCCCGGACGCCTTCAGGCACCTGGTCGAGCAGGTCGAGGCGGTGGCAGCGGCGTTGAGGTTGCCAGCGGGAGTGCCTGCCTGATGCGCGTCGGCATCGTGGGGCTCGGGCTGATCGGCGGCTCGCTGGGAATGGCCCTCCGCCGAATCGACCCAGCCATCGAGGTCTCCGGCCTGACCCGCTCGGCCGAAGCCGCAGCCGAAGCCCCGCGTCGAGGCGCCGCGTCGCGGGCCTCGAGCGACCTCTCCGTCCTCGACGGATCTGACGTTGTCGTGTTGGCCACGCCCATCGACCAGATCCCAACGATCCTCGATCGGCTCGCCCACCTTCAGACGAGGGGGACCCTGATCACCGACGTCGCCAGCGTCAAGCGGCCGGTCCGTGACTGGGTGCGACGGATTCCGGAGCCCGGCCTGTTTCTTGGGGGCCATCCGGTCGCTGGCAAAGCCCAGAGCGGACTTGGAGCCGCCGATCCCGAGATCTTTCGGGATGAACCGTGGATTTTCACGCCCCTCGAGGCGCAGAATCTTCGACCGTTCGACGACTGGGTTGCGCTGGTGCGAGCCATCGGCGCACGCCCGTTTTTCCTTTCCCCCGAAGAGCACGACCGCCAGATGGCCTATCTCAGCCACCTGGCGTTTACCGTGAGCTCAGCCTTCGCCGAGGTCGTGCGGCGCAACGCCGATTCCCATCTGGGTGGGCCCGGGTACCGCAGCATGGCTCGCCTCGCCGGCGGCGATGCCAGGATGTACGAGAGCATTTCGCGGCAGAACCGGCAGCGGTTGCTCGAGGCGATCGCTCGCTTCAGCGACATCCTTCAAGAGTTCCGCGACCACATCGAACGGCAGGAAGAAGTCCTCGAGCTCTTCGAGGCGCACAACCATGTTGCGGTCTGAGCTCCAAACCCAGGAGGTCGTCCGACCGGCGGCGTTGGTCGCCGGCGAGTTGCGCGTCCCAGGCGACAAGTCCATCGCGCATCGGGCTTTGATCCTCGGGTCGCTCGCCGAGGACGACTCGACGATCAGAGGGATTCCCGAAAGTGAGGACGTGCGAGCCACGGTCGCCTGCCTCCGTAGCCTCGGTGTGCGGCTGACGCCTCTCGCATCGCTCGCCCCACCGGGGCGCAGCCTTCGGATAACTCCCTCCCCCTCTGGGGGAGGGCCGGGGTGGGGGCTTGCAACCCCTCATGGCGTTCTCGACTGCGCCAACTCGGGCACCACCATGCGCTTACTGCTGGGCCTGCTGGCGGGCAGCCGAATCTCCGCAACCCTGGACGGTGATGATTCGCTGCGTCGCCGCCCGATGGCGCGGGTCATCGACCCGCTGCGTCGGATGGGCGCGCGCATCGAGTCGCGCGAAGGCCTTGCACCGCTCACGGTGCTGGCTACACAACAGCTACAGGGGCGTCATTACGAGCTGCCGGTGGCCAGCGCACAGGTCAAGAGCGCCATCCTGCTGGCCGGACTCGCCGCCCGCGGTCCGACGACCATCGTCGAGCCGCTGCCGACCCGAGACCACACCGAGCGGCTGCTCACCGCAATGGGTGCCGACCTTAGATCGAATCTCCCTCCCCCTGTGGGGGAGGGTCCGGGCGGGGCCATCGTCATCGACCTGAGGCCTTCGCATCGACCGCTGCGTCGGATCGATCTCACGATCCCCGGTGACTTCTCCTCGGCTGCCTACTGGATGGCGGCCGCGGCGCTGCGGCCCGACTGGTCGATCACCATCCGCGATGTCGGCCTCAACCCCACGCGGACCGAGTTTCTCCGAATCCTGGAACGGATGGGAGCGGAGGTCCAGGTCGATGTCGCGTCGGCCGGCATCGAGCCAACCGGTTCCGTGCGTGTCGTGGGTGGTCCGCTCAACGCGGTCGAGCTGGCCCCGGCTGAGGTGGCCGGCATCATCGACGAGATTCCGGCCTTGCTTGCCCTCGCGACCCAGGCGACCGGTGTCACCAGCATCACCGGCGCCGCCGAGCTGCGCGTAAAGGAAAGCGATCGCATCGCCGCGATGGCCGAAGGGCTACGCCGAATGGGTGCCAGCGTGGAGGAGCGTTCCGACGGGCTCAGCGTTGAGGGGCCCGCCCCACTCCGGGGAGCGACCGTGGCATCGAAGGGAGATCATCGGATCGCCATGGCGCTTGCCATCGCCGGGCTGGCGGCGTCGAGCCCCACCAGGATCGAGGACGCCGATGCGGTGGCGGTCTCCTACCCTGAGTTCTTTCGCCACCTGCGTGAGGTCACCGATGACCTCTGAGGTCTGGCTCCTCGGTGAGCCGGTATCGCGAAGCTTCTCGTATGCGATGCAAAACGCCGCCTTCGCCGCCGCTGGCATCGATTGTCGCTACGTACTTCATGAAGTAAATCGAGAAGGCCTCCCGACGGCGATTGCCAACCTCCGTGCCGACTCCCGAATTCTCGGCGCCAATGTCACCATTCCCCACAAAGAGTCGGTGATCCCCTTGCTCGACGATCTCGACCCGCTGGCCGTGCGGATTGGCGCGGTCAACACCATCAGCCGGCAGGCCACTCGGCTCAAGGGTTGGAACACCGACGCAGAAGGCTTTCGGCGCGCGCTGGACGAGTGCGGTTACATCGTCGAGGGTAGATCTACCGTCATCATTGGAGCCGGTGGCGCGGCCAGGGCCGTCGGCTCGGTCCTCCAGCCGCTCGCCCGTTCGGTGTCGGTGATTTCCAGGAATGTTGTTCAGGCGCAACGACTGAGCCATGACCTTGGTCTCGCGCCGGATGCGCCCGTCGACATCGAGCGCATGCAGGACGTCCTGACCGGGGCCGACCTGGTGGTGAACGCGACGCCGGCCGATCTGCCGCCGCGGTCGTCGCTCCGTCCCGATCAGCGCGTCTTCGACGTTCGCTCGCGGCGGTCGGCCGAGGGGCGCAGCATGCTGCTCCATCAGGGGGTGGCGGCGTTCGAGATCTGGACCGGCAAAGAACCATCCGTCGATGCCATGCGCGCGGCGCTTCAGCAGGCTGCCGAGGCGGTGACGGCATGAGTCTGCGATTCCTGACCGCGGGCGAGTCGCACGGTGAGCGGCTGACCGTCATCATCGATGGCATTCCGGCGGGGTTGACCCTTCGCGAGGAAGACCTGCTGGCGGACCTCCGCCGCCGGCAGGGTGGTCATGGGCGCGGTGGGCGGATGGCGATCGAGCACGACGCAGCGCACATCGTCGCGGGGGTGCGCGGCGGGCTCACCCTGGGCTCACCCATCACCCTGGAGATCGCCAACCGCGATTGGGAAAACTGGCGGCAGGTGATGGCGCTCGACGCGGCCGAGGTCAAGCGCAAGCCGATCACCCGCGTCCGCCCCGGCCACGCCGATCTCGCCGGCATGCTGAAGTACGGCGCCGACGACGCCCGCGATGTCCTCGAGCGCGCCAGCGCGCGCGAGACGGCCGCCCGGGTCGCGGCCGGTGGTGTGGCCAAGCTGCTGCTCGACGCCTTCGGCATTCGCGTGAGCAGCTACACCCGCGCGATCGGCTCGATCAATGCTCGTGTCCCGGGATCGATCGACTGGGCGCTGGTCGAAGCCTCCGCCGTCCGCTGTCCAGACGTGGAGGCGAGTGACGCCATGGTGGCTGCCATCGATGCGGCGCGCGAGCGGGGCGACACGCTCGGTGGGATCTTCACGGTGATCGCGCAGGGGGTGCCCCCCGGACTGGGCAGCTACCGTCAGTGGGACACCCGGCTCGATGGTTTGCTGGCGCAGGCGCTCGTCAGCATTCCGGCGTGCAAGGCGGTCGCCATCGGTGCTGGTGTCGAGGCGGCTGCCCAGCCCGGATCAGAAGTCCACGACGTGCCGGTTTACGACGATGGCAAGCTCCGCCACCAGACCAATCGTGCCGGTGGATTGACGGGCGGGGTCACCAATGGCGAGCCGGTCGTCGTCCATGCCTTCATGAAACCGATTTCAACCCTGCTCGAGCCGCTGGCGACGGTCGACATGAAGAGCCATGAGCCGGCCCGCGCCCATTACGAGCGCAGTGATATCTGCGTGGTACCGGCAGCGGGCGTCGTGGGCGAGGCGATGGTCGCGCTGGTACTGGCGGGCGCCTTTCTCGAGAAGTTTGGCAGCGACTCGATGGCGGAGCTCCATCGCAACGTCGCCAGCTACCTGGAGAAGGTGGGCAGCTGAATAACGTCGTCCTGGTCGGGTTCATGGGCAGCGGCAAGTCAACGGTCGGCCAGTGCCTTGCGCGTCGACTGCAGCGGCCCTTCATCGACCTCGACGCCGAGGTTGTCGCCGATGCCGGCCGCTCGATCGCGGAGATTTTCGATCAAGAAGGCGAAGCTGGCTTTCGCGAGCGCGAAACCAGGGCGCTGCTTCAAGCACTTCGACGAGAACGCGCCATTATCGCGGCCGGGGGCGGAGCGCCCCTTCGCGACGACAACTGGCGCGAGATTCGTCGCGGCAACTGTGTGGTTGCGCTGATGGCCGAGCCCGAAGAACTGGCCCGGCGGCTCGACGGGGCGAATGGACGTCCCCTGCTGCAGCCCGACGCCCCGACCGCGATTGCTGCGCTCCTGCCGACCCGCATGTCCCGATACCTCGACGCCGATCTGGTGCTCGAGACGGACGGTCAGGATCCTTCCGCTGTTGCCGCCGCCATCGAGGACCGATTGCCCGCCGGCGGCGTCACCCGCATTCAGGTCGACGTTCCCGGTGCGGCCCACCAGGTGGCCGTCGGCTCGCAGTTGCAAAGTCTGATCGCCTCGACCGTGGCACGGCTCAACCAGGCCGGTGTGGTGATGATCGTGAGTGACACGCAGGTCGCCGAGCGCCATGCTGCGGCACTGATCGAAGCCCTGTCCTCGGCCGGTGTCTCGGCAAGCCTTCACGGCGTTCCTCCTGGAGAAGCCGCCAAAGAACTCTCCGTCCTGGGCGACATCTACGGGGCGCTCGCGTCCGCCGGCGTCGATCGGCAAGGGCTCCTGATCGCGTTGGGAGGAGGAACGGTCGGCGACGTTGCCGGGTTTGCTGCCGCCACCTGGATGCGGGGCATCCGCTACGTCCAGGTCCCCACCACGCTGCTGGCGATGGTCGATAGCTCGATCGGTGGGAAAACCGCGATCAACCTGCCCGCCGGGAAAAACCTTGCCGGGGCCGTGCATCAACCGTCAGCGATCTTCTGTGACCTCGATTACCTGGCCACTCTGCCGGCTGACGACTATCGGGCATCACTGGCCGAGGTCATCAAGGTCGCGGTGATCGCCGATCGATCATTTGTCCGATGGCTGTGGACCAGCATGCCCGCCGTGCTGCGTCGAGATCCGGCTGCGGTGGGCGAGGCCGTCGCGCGGGCGATCAAGATCAAAGCTGGCGTGGTTGCCCGTGATCCAGAGGAACGTGCAGATCGCGCCAGGCTCAATTACGGCCACACCGTGGGCCACGCCCTGGAGCGGGCGATCGGATTCGGCGGCATCCGGCATGGTGAGGCCGTTGCATGGGGCATGGAGGTTGCCGCTCAGATCAGTCGGATGACGGGGCGCTGCACACCCGAGGTCGCGGGGATTCAGCATCAGCTCCTCGAAGCGGCCGGCCTGCTCGGCGGCCGCCCCGCCGTCGATCGTGCAGAACTGATGGAGGCGCTGCGCCACGACAAGAAGTCGCGTTCGGGTGAGCCCCGCTGGGTGCTCTTGTGTGGCCTGGCCCAGGTCGAGTATGGCCAGGCCGTCGATCGAGCGCTGGTCTCGGCGGCCTTGAGCGAGGTGCTCGGCATTTGAGGGTGCTCGTATTGAACGGCCCCAACCTCGGCACGCTCGGCCGGCGCGAGCCGGAGGTCTACGGTACTCAGACGCTCGCGGACCTCGAAGCAATGCTTTCGACCCGCGCTGGGGAGCTGGGCGTCGAGCTGCACTGTTTGCAGTCGAACCACGAGGGGCAGCTGATCGACGCGATCGAGAAAGAGGGCGCCGGTAGCGATGCCATCATCATCAATCCAGGAGCGCTCTCGCATCACAGCCTGGCGCTTGCCGACGCGCTGCGCGGCTCGGGCAAGCCAGTCATCGAAGTCCATATCTCCAATGTCTTCGCCCGCGAGCCCCAGCGGCATCACATGGTTACGGCGGCGGCGGCAAAAGCGGTGATTTCGGGCATGGGCTTCGAGGGTTATCTGTCCGCGCTCGAGCATCTAACCCACCGGCCGCAGAAGCGGAGCTGACCGGCCTCTGGCGTGAGCGTTCAACTCGAGGCGATGGCGGACGAGGTGTTCGCAGCCGCTGCCGCCCAGGCCCGAGCGGGTGCGCGAGCGGTTCGGCGCCCATTCGGAGAGGTCATCTGGAACCCGACGTATCCTGACTTGTTCTTCTTGAATGCCGTTGGCGATTTGATCGCCCCCGACTGGCAGGTCGGTGACTTCGAAACCGCGGTTCGGGAGGCGATGCCGGGTGTCGCGACGTTTCGCGGCTACAGCCGCGACCCGCGGACAATCGCAACCCTCGGCCAATCGCTGGTCGCAGCGGGCTATCGCCACGACGTGCGCATCGCGATGATCCAGACCTTCACCCCTGAACAATTTTCCTTATCGCGCCCAGTCCCTCCCCCGCTTGCGGGGGAGGGTCCGGGTGGGGGTTTCCATACCCTCCCCGTCGATAACCCCGAGCGCTGGACTGACCTCGAGCGACTGATCTCCGTCGACACCCGGGAGCACGGCTGGCCCGAAGCCATCCGCGATCAGCTCATCGCGCTAGATCGGTGGCGCGTCGCGCAGACGCCGACGCGCTTCTTCCTCGCCTATCAGGCCGATCGGGCGGTGGCGCATGTCGGCCTCTTCCAGCACGCCACCACCGCCTATCTCCACGCCCTGTTCACCGATCCAGCCGCGCGCCGCCACGGCGCGGGATCGATACTCACGTCGGCGATGCACGACGAAGCGACGGCCTGGGGGTGTGACCGTCTCGTGCTGCAATGCAACGACGATGGATATCTGCCCGGCTACTATGCGCGGCTCGGCTTCCGCGCGGTTGGGGAGCAGCACCTCTGGACGAAACGCCAGTAGAGTTCCCGCTCGTCGGTCCGGCGGGGGAACGTATCGATCTGCGGCGGGTCTTTCTCTCGCATGGAATCGCGGCGCTGCCGCCGATGCGTCTGGACGAGAAGGCATGGACCTTCGAGATCACCGTGCCGCTGGCCGGCTTCGGTGCCCGCACCCTGACGGTCTCCCAGGCACGACCCGGGCATGGCCTCGTGTCGGTGGCCGACGATTCCGTGACACCCGAGCTTGTGTCGGCGGTGATGGCCCAGCTTCGCCACGTTCTCAGCCTGGACGTCGATCTCAGTGCCTTTTACGCGGTCGCCGCCAGCGACCCAGACCTCGGGTGGGTGGTCCAGGGAGCGGGGCGAATGGTGCGCAGTCCAACCGTGTTCGAAGACGTCGTCAAAACCATCTGCACCACCAATACGTCGTGGGGCGGTACGACCCGGATGGTCAACGCCCTGGTCGAGCACCTGGGTGCAAAGGCGCCCGGTGCGCCGGCCACCGGTCCCTACGGACGGGCCTTTCCCACGGCAGAGGCGATGGCCGCGGCTCCAGAACCCTTCTATAAGAAGGTTGCAGGCGCTGGATATCGCGGCGCCTACTTGAAGAAGCTGGCGACCGATGTCGCCCGCGGCCACGTCGACCTGGAAAGCCTTGGGGCCACCTCGCCCGACGAGCTCTCGGACGATGAGGTCGCCCGCCGGCTGCAGGCGCTGCCCGGCGTCGGACCGTATGCGGCCGCCCACATCATGTTGATGCTCGGTCGCTACGACCGCCTGATCCTCGACTCGTGGACCCGACCGACGTATGCGCGCCTGCACGGTCGGAAGCGCCCCGTGAGCGACCGAACGATCCTTCGCCGGTACGCCCGTTACGGACGATACGCCGGCCTCGCCTTCTGGCTCTTTCTCACTCGGGATTGGCTGGCGGACGATAGGCCGGCATATCCTTGGGTACAACCATGACCATGGTCGACCTGCGGGTCCTCGTCGTTTCGCAGAATCCGCTGGCGCGCGCCGGCCTGGCCTCGCTCCTCGAGGGCGCCGGCGGCGTCAAACCAATCGGCTCAGCCGCCATCGGGGAGGCTGCCTCGATCGCCGGTCAGCTGCTTCCCGACGTGGTGGTCTTCGATGCCGGTGACGGCGAGCCGGAAGATCTCGACGGGATCGCGCGCCTGGCAACGGCTCAGCCCGGTTTGCCAATCGTCGCGCTCGCCGCCGACCAGGCCGGTTTATCGCAAGCCCTGAGCTTTGGCGCTTCGGCCCTCCTTCCGTCGGGCATCGATGTCGAAACCCTGTCCGCCGCAATGATCGCCGCCGCCCGCGGCCTGGCGACGGTGTCGCGCTCCGACCTGGCCATACTGCTTCCACGGGAAGAGCCGATTGAGGCGGCGCAGCAGGCACCGGTCGAATCGCTGACGCCCCGCGAGCTCGAGGTTCTCCAGCAAATGGCGCGCGGGTTGACGAACCGGCAGATCGCTCGGCGGCTGGAGATCAGCGAGCATACCGTGAAATTTCACGCGGCCGCAATCCTGGGAAAGCTGAACGCCCGCTCGCGCGCCGAAGCAGTGGCGCGGGCGATCGGATTAGGCTGGATTCTGGTTTAGCATGGCTGTCGACCGAGAAGGCTACGGCTACCGAGCAGGGGAGGAGGGCATTGACCGCCTCCTGACTGACGCGCGAGTCCTGTCTCCGGCCGGCATCGAGCGGGCGGCATGGGGATGGGATCGGCACGAAGACCCGACCGTGATGCAGCGCTTTCACGACGCCGAGCGGGCTGCCCTTCGGGTCCTCGAGCAGGCCGACCGTGCCCAGGCGTGGGACGACACGCGAAAGCGAATCCTCGACCTTACCGAGGGCCGCAGCTCGCTCGAGTCCTGGAAGGCCGAGCACGGCGACATCGGCCATAAAGCCGAACGTGCGTTGCTGGGCGCGGCATTGGGCCTGCTCACGCGAGACAAGATCAGCCATGACCAGTACGTGACGTTGGTCCGCGCAATGTCCGAGGCGCTCCCCTGGTTGCTGCCGGAGGCGGCCCCGGAGCCACGCCGATGATGGTCGCACCGCGAATGGACGTGGCTGCGGCAAAGGCCAGGTTTGACGCGGGTCAGGCGATCCCGGTCGACGTCACCAGCTCACTGGTCTATCCGGCCGTCAGTCATCGCATCAAGGGCGCGATCCGGATCCCGCCGGAACCGATCATTCGCGGCTTGCGATCAGCCAGGCCCGCCGCCGAAATCGTGCAGCACCTGGCGAGCCTGCCGGCCGATCGCGAGATCGTCGCCTACTGCACCTGACCCGACGAAGGTACCAGCGCCCGTGTGGCGCAATTTCTTCGACAACAGGGGCGGCCGGCGTGGGCGTTGCGCGGCGGCCTTGCTGCCTGGCGGGCGGCCGGCTATCCGATGGAAGCCAAGGCCGCCACACCGGCGCCCGCTACCGATGAAGAATGCCCCGACTGCCACGAGCACGTCGGGGCACACATTGCCTGATCGCTGACTCAGTCGGTCAGCTCGTAGACCACCGCGACGTCGACGGTCACGTTGATCTGGCCGGTCTGGACGGGCGCGCCGCCGCCGCCCCCGCAGCCGCCGCCATAACACGGAGTCGCGGCCGAACCATTCGAGACGATTTCGGAAACCGAGAGCACCTTGCCCAGGTGCCGGCCGGCGAGACCGGACCATTCCCTGGCGCGGGCGGCGGCCGCGGTCATCGCGGACTGCCGGGCGCCCTTCAGCTGCGTCGTGTTGTCGCTGAGCAACAGCGAGATGCCGTTGAGCTGGATGTCATCGCCGACGGCATGCTGGGCCGCGGCCACGACACTGCCAACATTGCCGATGTGGTGGATCTTCACATTGACCTGGTTGTAGGCGCGATAGCCGGTGACCGCGTAGCCGTTCGACTCCTGGTTGACGCCCAGTCCGGTGGTCTGGATGTCGACGTCCTGCACGCCCTGTCCCTTGACCGCACTCAGGAGAGCCGTCATCTCGCTGTTCGCGGCATTCATCGCATCGCCGGTGCTGCCGCGCTTGACCGAGACCCCCAGGCTGATCATCGCGTTATCCGGTGTTGCGTTCTGGGTCCCTTCGCCGACGACGGTGACGGTATCGCGCGGACCGGCCACACTGCCCGCACCGATTGCAGCGGTTGGTGCCGCCCCGCCGGCACCGGCGCGGACCGCGATCGCGGTCACCGCCGCCGCGACGATCGCAATCAGTGCACCGATGGCGAGCAAGGCGCCTCGAGTCGCGAGCGTTCCCCTTCGTATGCGCATGATGTCGTCCTCCATTGATGAATGGTCGATAAATCTGCCGCTGGAACGCTCCCACTCCGCAAACCGTTACACCTGCCCGAACAACCGGGACGATGCCCCGCCGTCCGGCTGAGGGCGCGCGAGCAGAAACGCGATAGGTTTGCCTCGTGGCAAACGTGGTCGATCTTTCGCGCGAGATTGCCGATCTGGTCGAGCGTTCTAGCAGCAGCCTGGTGACGGTCGACGCGCGCCGCGGCCGGGCGGCGAGCGGCGTGGTTTGGGCAAACAACCTGGTGTTGACCGCCGATCATGCCCTCGAACACGAGGATGAGATAAAGGTGCTCACCGGTTCGAGCTCGCTGCCGGCCTCGGTCGCCGGTCGGGATCCCGGGACCGACCTCGCGGTCCTCAAGGTGGACGGGTTGACGGCGACGGCCGCGACGCGTGGGACGAGCGCCGGGCTGCGCCCCGGACATCTCGTCCTCGCGATTGGCCGGCCCGGACAGGTTCAGGTCACGATCGGAATCGTCAGCGGCATGTCCGGCGCCTACCGCAGCTGGCGCGGCGGTCAGGTCGAGCGGTTGATCGAAACGACGGCCGAGCTCCTTCCGGGGTTCTCGGGTGGTCCATTGCTCGACGCCGAAGGGAAGATCGTCGGGATCAACAGCTGGAATTTCGGCCGTGGTGTCAGCCGCGCCCTACCGATCGAGACCGCCGCACGAGTCGTCGAGAGCCTCCGCGCGCACGGCCGGATTCGCCGCGCCTACCTGGGCGTTGGCACGCAGCCCGTCCGGCTCGCCGAGGCGCTTGCGACCCAGGTCGGCCAGTCAACCGGCCTGCTGGTTGTCACGGTGGAGCCGGGTGGCCCGGCGGCGAGCGCCGGCTTCCTGCAGGGGGACACGATCGTCAGCATCGATGGCGACGCAGTGCGCCACCTCGATGACCTCTTCAATGCCGTTCGGCGGCTCGAGGTCGGCAGCACACACAGGCTGCGCGTGATCAGGGCGGGCGAGCTAAAAGACATCAGCCTGACCGCTGCTGAACGCACGCCTTAAATCGGGCGTGTTCGAAATCCGGGTTCCAGGGGTAGGCTAGCTTCCACGGGAGATTCCCGCAGGAAAGGAGGCCTCCACCGATGGCAACGACGCAAGTCTGTACCCACCTCGACCAGATCACGAACCCGAAGCCAAAGTCGAGGGGTTGTGAGGAGTGCCTGAAAATGGGGGACACCTGGGTCCACCTGCGATTGTGCGAGAGCTGCGGGCACGTCGGTTGCTGTGATTCATCGAAGAACAAGCACGCTACCAAGCATGCGAAGGCCACCGGCCACCCTGTGATCAAGTCCTTTCAGCCAGGCGAAGACTGGTTCTACTGCTACGTCGACGACGTGATGTTCGAGATGTAACTAGGCGGCGAGGGTTCCCTCCGACTCCGGAGTCTTGATCTCGATGACTTCGCCGAATCGGTGGACGGTCTCGATCGCGTCGTAGAGCGCGACCGCCCGAACCGCGGGAATCAGCTCGTTGATTTTCAGGTAATAGCTGCGCCCCTCCGGCCACACCAGCGTCGGGACCCCAAAGACCCCGCGCCGGACGGCCGCGGCGTGCTCGCGGGCGAGCAGCGAAAAGTCCGTTGCCCTGAGGTCAGCTTCCCAGCGCGCCACATCGATGCCGGCGCGCTCCGCGACCAGGTGGTGCGTCGCAGGCTCGTCTACGCCGAGATGGTCCTCGTGTCGGGCCCGCTGCAGCGCCATGCGGAATCGGTTGCCGGCCTCTGCTCCTTGCGCCCGGGCGGCGGTCGCGGCCAGGAAGGCGGGCAGGCCCTTGGCTTTGGGATTTCGCTCCCAGATCGGCGGGCTACCGGCACCCTCACGAGCGTCGTGGTTCTGGCTCAACGAAAAGAATCGAAACTCCGGCCGGATGCGGCCAGCCTTGACCACGTCGGCCAGCCACATGGCGCCGCGGTACGCCCAGGGGCAGAGGAAGTCGATGTAGACGGTTGGCTCGCTTGGGCTGCTCACGCTCTCGAGTGTACGGTCTTTGACTGCGCAACCTTTGGAATCACTTCCCGCTCGAATCGGTGGAGCGGCTCCAGGTCATAGGCGATACCCGGAATGTAGACGAGGACATAGTCGATGCCGGCGTCGACCAGGTCCTGGATCCGCTCCACGATCCGGTCGGCGTCCGCCACCAGGCCACCCTCGGGAGCAAACTCGTCGAGCGACTTGGTTCCTCGCAGCCGCGCCGTTGCCCGCTCCGGGTCCGCTCCCTTGTCGATCACGAACGCACCGACCGTACAGGACTTGATGATGTCGCCATAGGGCCGGCCCACGGCGTCGCAGTGCTGGCGCAGGACCGAGAGCTTGTGCCGGACCACGTCCGGATCGGCGTCGATGTTACAGGCGTCGCCGAACTGCGCCACCAGCTTGAGCGTGACCTTTTCGCCTGAGCCGCCGATCCAGAATGGCGGATGCGGTTTCTGCACGCCCTTCGGTTCGTTGATCGGCCGATCGATCGTGTAGTACTGTCCCTTGAACGTCGGATAATCCTCGGTCCACATGCGATGGACGATCTCGCAGGCTTCTTTGAACATCGCCATCCGGACCTTGACCTCGGGGAACCCGTAGCCGTAGGCTCGCCACTCGTGCTCGTACCAGCCTGCGCCGAGGCCGGCGTTGAGGCGGCCATGGCTGGCGACGTCGACCGTCGAGGCGACCTTGGCGTAGAGGGCGGGGTTGCGATAGCCGTTGCAGCCAACCATCTGGCCGACGCGGACACGCCTGGTGTCGCGGACGAGGGTCGAGGTGATGGTCCAGCATTCGAAGGTCGCTTCCAGCTCGGTTCTGGGAACGGTATGGAAGTGGTCGTAGACCCAGATCGAGTCCCAGGGTCCCTGGTCCGCCGCCTGGGCGGCCCGCGTCATGGCCTCGTATTTTTCGATCGGATCCTTGATCTGGACGAGGTCCATCTGCCAGCCTTGTGGCACGAAGACGCCGAACCTGATGGCCATGAAAGGAGTTTAGAGACCATGGCGGTCGAGGTGCATTGCACGGCACAAGGCGACGGCTATCGCTGCGCGGTGACCGTCTCGGATACGAAATCATCGACCCGGCATACGGTGCGAGTCTCGAAGAAGGATTTCGACCGCTGGGGCCGCGGCCGCCCTGCCGAGGCGCTGGTCAAAGACAGCTTCGACTTTCTTCTCGAGCGCGAGTCAAAGGAGTCGATTCTGCGAGAGTTCGACCTGTCGGTGATCAAGCGCTATTTCCCCGAGTACGACGGCGGCGCCGGTCAGCCGTAGCGGTCTCTTTGCAGCTAACCCTGCTCCCAAAGTCGAGATCCAGAACGGCGCACCGGCGGCCCGTTGCGTATAACAATTGCATGGCCGTTGCCGAGCCGCATGACGACCGGATCCGCGACGCCTTATCGCGCCCGCTGTCGGTCATCGACATCACGACCACGGGGCGCAAGAGCAAGCGTCCGCGCCGGATCGAGATCGTGCTGCACAACATCGACGGTCGCCTGTATATCAGTGGTCAACCCAGGCCTGAGCGTCGCGGCTGGCTCGCGAACCTGGAGGCCGATCCCAAGCTCACGGTCCATTTGAAGCGAGGCCTTCGCGCCGACCTGACCGCGACGGCCCGCGAGATCACCGATCCCAAGGAGCGCCACCAGGTCCTCGAGGGCGTGGCTCGACACTGGAACCGGCACGACGTGGACGTCATGGTCCAGTACAGCCCGCTGATCGAAGTCACACTTACCTAAACAATTCCCTTCCCATCTGGGGAGGTCGGGTGGGGGCTGCGGCGAGGCCGCCGCGTAACCTCCGGGCGGGTCCCGCGTTCTGCTGCTGAGCGCGCTCGATCAAATTCATAGAGGGTGAGAGGAATGATCAAGCGACCTGTTGTGGCGACGGCGCTCGCCTTGGGCGCGACGTTGATCCTCGCGGTCAACGCCGCGGCAAGCACGACCTACACGGAATGGATTCATGGCAGCGAACTGCCATATGCGACCACCACTGAGGGCCAGTTTGTTGGGGAAGCAACCGGCAGCTTCAACGGAACCTGGTACATCGACGTCAGGCATGATCCTCTGTACTACTCGACGGTTTATATCACCGGCGGCAGCTTCAGTCTCAGCACGATCGTCAACGGCTGGCCGGGCGACATCGAAGGGCAATTCGACTGGCACGGCGGCACCGTGAAGCAGGTCAGTGGCTTCTGGGGCTGCTCCAACCAGCAGTACAAAGTGAGCGGTTCGCTCCGCAACGTCGGCGTCGATGGTGGAAACGGCACTGGATACTTCAGTGCCACCCTGACGCACTACCGGACAAATCTCTGGTGGGTGGGCTGCGTCGTCTACAGCGCATCCGTCAGTGGCACCGTGTCTCTGAACTTCTAGATCATCTGGCATCATACGGGCGGCGGTTTGTCAATCGCCGCCTGTACACTTTCCAGACCCCATGGCGAGGACGGGAACGACCTTTCAGATTCGTTCGGTGGACGCCGGGGAACTCGACTCGTGGCTTGGTCTGGTCAACCGAGCCCGGTACTGGCAGGACGACCGGGAGAGCCTGTCGTTCGACGACACCCTGCGGCCCACCGGAGAGCCATTCCTCCGGGTCGGTGCATGGACGGCGGACGGGACGCTGGCGGGGGTGGGGGAGGCGCGCCTTAGCGAAGACGGATCACGGTTCGAGGATCGGGCACAAGGTCTGGTAGGCGTGGTTCCGGCCTTTTGGCGCCAGGGCCTCGGCACGCGCCTGGCCGATGAGGTCGAGCGTTTCGCCGTGGCAAATGGCGCCAAATGGGTGGAGGCCGAGGTAAGGGAAGACAATCTGCCAG
>DASTJZ010000056.1:0-10345 GCA_035716185.1 Candidatus Dormiibacterota bacterium | reverse complement strand
GGTTTCGGAGGGCTTCATCGACGTCGCCGAGCCGTTGGATCCAGCCTTGCAGCCTGGCGGCTTCCGTCAATGGCCCGGACTTCGCGTTGTGGTCGTGGACTACGGAGTCAAGCGCAACACGCTGCGCTCCTTGCGATCGCGTGGAGTGGGGGTCGAGGTCTTGCCCTGGAACAGTGATCTTCACGCCGTCCTCGCGCGACGTCCGGACGGGGTCGTGCTCGCGAGTGGACCGGGCGACCCGGCCCAGCTCGAGAATGCCGTCGCAATGACGCGGGAGCTGATCCAGCGACTGCCCGTCCTGGGGGTTTGCATGGGTCACCAGTTGATCGGCCGAGCGGCGGGGGCGCAAACCTCGCGGCTTCGCTTCGGTCATCACGGCGGCAATCACCCCGTGATGGACCTGCGGCGAGGACGGGTGACCATGACCTCACAGAACCACGAGTTTCAGGTCGATGCCGGCACGCTGCCCAGCGACAGCGGGTTTCGGATCAGCCATCGAAACCTGCACGACGGATCGGTCGAAGGCCTGGTTCATGAGCGATTGCCGGTGCGCAGCGTGCAGTTTCACCCGGAGGGTGGGCCGGGGCCACAAGACAACCAGCCGATCTTCGATGAGTTCCTCGACCTGATCGCCGGGCGGTCAACCGCTGTGGTGAGAATGAGCTCAGCACCACCGCGGCCGCGCTCGGTGCTGGTGATCGGGTCGGGGCCGATCGTTATCGGGCAGGCTGCCGAGTTCGACTACGCGGGCACCCAGGCTTGTAAGGCGTTGCGCGAAGAGGGCGTGCGCACCGTGCTCGTCAACTCGAACCCGGCAACCATCATGACCGACGAAGGCATCGCCGATCGCGTCTACATCGAGCCGCTGACGCTGGAATCGGTCACCGCCATTATCGAGCGGGAGCGGCCCGACGGACTGCTCGCCACCCTGGGCGGACAGACCGGCCTGAACCTGTCGGTGGCGCTGGCCGATGCGGGCGTGCTCGAGCGATTTGGGGTGCGGGTGCTGGGGACGCCGCTGTCGGCCATCCGCGAAGCCGAGGACCGCGAGGCCTTCAAAGGTGTGCTGCTGCGGATCGGCGAGCCGGTTCCCCAAAGCCGGACGGTGACAACAGTAGAGGCGGCCCAGGAGTTCGCCGCCGGCATCGGGTTCCCCCTGGTCGTACGTCCGGCGTATACCCTCGGTGGCACCGGCGGCGGCATGGCAGCCAGCCCGCTCGAGCTGGACGCCGTGGTCCGCGAAGGCCTGGCCGCGAGCCCGATCCGGCAGGTGCTCATCGAGCGCTCACTCAGCGGCTGGAAAGAGATCGAGTACGAGGTGATGCGCGATGCGAACGACACCTGCATCGCCGTCTGCAACATGGAGAACATCGATCCGATGGGCGTGCATACCGGCGACAGCATCGTGGTGGCGCCCAGCCAGACGCTCTCGGATCGCCAGGTTCAGATGTTGCGATCGGCGGCGCTGCGTATCATCCGGGCGCTGCGGATCGAAGGCGGATGCAACGTCCAGTTCGCCCTCGATCCTGAGTCCGATCAGTATTACGTGATCGAGGTCAATCCTCGGGTCAGCCGCTCGTCCGCGCTGGCGTCAAAGGCGACCGGTTATCCGATCGCCCGGGTAGCGGCCAAGATCGCCGTCGGCCGTCTACTGCACGAAGTTCCGAATGCCGTTACCGGCAAGACCAGCGCAGCCTTCGAGCCAGCCCTCGATTACTGCGTGGTCAAGATTCCGCGCTGGCCCTTCGACAAGTTCCCGGCTGCTGACCGCACCCTGGGTACGCAGATGAAGTCGACCGGCGAGGTGATGGCGATCGAGCGAACCTTCGAGGCGGCCCTGACCAAGGCCCTTCGCGCGCTCGAGCAACGCCTGCCGACCAGAGCGGAGCTGCGCGGCCGTCCCGACCTGCTACATCAAGCCAATGACCGTCGCCTGATGGCGGCGCTGCAGGCCTTACGCGATGGGGCGACGGCTTCGGAAGTCTGCGCCGCCACCCGGTCTGCACCCTGGTTCGTCGAGCGGCTCGCCTACGTCACGACCCTGGAGGCCGAGCTGGCGAGTGGATCGCTCAACCCTGCCTTGACGCTGCGGGCCAAGCGGGCCGGCATGGATAACGAGCGGATTGCCGACCTAAGTGCTGGCCGGTTGCCCGCATCGATCATCGAGCCCACTTTTCGGCAAGTCGATACCTGTGCCGCGGAGTTCGAGGCGATCACGCCCTACTACTACGCGACCTATGAGGACGAGGACGAAGTCATCCGGGGCGACCGGCCCGCCGTCGCGGTGATCGGCTCCGGACCAATTCGCATCGGACAGGGCATCGAGTTCGACTACTGCAGCGTGCATGCCTCAATGGCGCTTCAGGACGCCGGCATCGACAGCGTGCTCATCAACAGCAATCCCGAGACGGTAAGCACCGACTTCGACGTCTCGACGCGTCTGTATTTCGAGCCGCTCGACATCGAAGGCGTCCGCAACGTGCTCCGCCGAGAGCCGGTCAAAGGCGTGATGGTGCAGTTTGGTGGTCAGACCGGCCTGAACCTGGCCGATGCGCTGGCCGAGGGTGGCGTCCGCATCCTGGGATCTTCCGTCGACACCATCGACCTATCGGAAGACCGGCGTCGCTGTGAAGCCCTGCTGCGCGACAGCGGCATCCCGCAATCGCCGGGTGGCTCGGCGACCACGGTCGACGGCGCGCTCCAGGTCGCGTCGCGGGTAGGCTACCCGGTGCTCGTTCGCCCGTCGTACGTGCTAGGCGGCCGCGGCATGGAGATCGTCCACTCACCTGATGACCTGCGCCGATATGTCGACGCGGCGATTGCCTTCGGCGTACGCGGACCGGTGCTGATCGACAAGTATCTGTTAGGTCGCGAGCTGGACGTCGATGCCGTCTGCGACGGCGAGAAGGTGTTGATCCCCGGGATCCTCGAGCACATCGAGCGCGCCGGGATCCACTCGGGCGATTCCTACGCTGTCTACCCGCCGATCACGTTGACTCCGGAAGAAACCGAGCGCGTGGTCGAATCGGTCACGTTGATCGCCGGCCTGGTCAAAGCCATCGGGCTGATTAACATCCAGTTCGTCATCCAGGAAGGTGTTCCGCATGTGCTCGAGGTCAATCCAAGAGCCAGCCGGACGGTTCCATTCCTGAGCAAGGTGACGGGCGTTCCGATGGTGCGGCTGGCCACCCGTGCCGCCCTTGGGCGGCGGTTCTCCGAAGACGGTTTCGCGGCCGGTCTTCAACCGGTGCGCTCGCTCTATGCGGTCAAGGCTCCCGTTTTCTCGATGGCGAAACTGCCTGCCGTCGATGCAGTGCTGGGACCGGAGATGAAGTCGACGGGCGAGGCGATGGGCATCGCCGCGGACCTCGCAACGGCGCAATACAAGGCATTCCTTTCCACCATGCACGAGTTACCACCCGACGGCGCCGCCCTCTGCTCGATTGCCGACGCCGACAAAGACGAGGCGCTGCCGATTCTCCGAGGGCTGCATGGGTTGGGATTGACGCTCTACGCCACCGCGGGGACGGCGGCGCTGTTGGAGCGGTCGGGCATCCCCGCTACCGCGGTAAAGAAACTGCGAGACGGACATCCCAACGTCGTGGACGTCATCCGCCAGGGCCAGGTCCACCTGGTGCTCAACACCGTCTCGTCGGCTCCACTCACGAATAACGGCTCGGGTGTGCCGCTACGTGACGGCTATGAAATCCGCCGGGCGTCGGTGGAGCGGCGGATTCCCTGCCTCACGTCGCTCGATACGGCGCGGGCCCTGGTGCAGGCGCTGCGCGCCTGGCGCCGAGAGCATCGATCGAGTGTCGCCGTGCTCGGCGAATACGTCGGATCAGTCGTCGAGGAGGTCGCGCCGGCATGACGGTTGTTATCGACACCGCCGTGGTTCTCGATCGCACGACACCGATGGCGGGCGCGGTTGAGCTCGTGGTGTCGCACCAGTCTGCGGCCGCGATCGAGCCGGGGCAGTTTTTTCAGATCGGCGTCGGCGCGGCGCACACGCTGCTGCGCCGGCCGTATAGCGCGGCCTGGTCCAGCCGATCGAGCGGGCGCGTCGGATTCATCTTCAATGTCGTGGGCGCCGGGAGTGCCTGGCTCGCCAATCGTCACGCCGGTCATGAGCTGGATCTGCTGGGCCCGCTGGGTCGAGGCTTCGACCTGGAAGGAGATGGTCCGGCCGTCTGCATTGCCGGTGGCCTGGGGGTGGCGGTGTTTCCTGGTGTGGTCGAGGCGCTGGTCGCTCGCGGCCGGCCTGTCGCCATGCTGCTCGGAGCAAGGACCGCTGCACAGCTGCTTCCGGAGGAGCGGTTTGCCGGCGCCGAGGTTCTCGTCGCTACCGACGACGGCAGCGCCGGCCATCACGGTTCGGTGGTGGATTTGATGGCCGCGACCACCCCTTCGAATGTCTTTGCCTGCGGTCCGACGCCGATGCTGCAGGCGCTGGTCGATGAAGCTCGCCGGCTCGAGATCCCGCTGTCGTCCATCCAGGTCGCCCTCGAAACGCCGATGGGGTGCGGCGTCGGCACCTGCCTGGGTTGCGCGGCACCACGTCGGGGTGGCGGCTACCTGCTCACCTGCCAGGACGGTCCATGCGTTCGTGCCGAGCGGCTCGATTGGAGCCGCATGACGGATGCCTTCCATGGCTGATCGGCCCGACCTCAGCGTCGACCTGGGACGCGGACTGCGGTTGCGAACGCCGGTGTTAGTAGCATCGGGCACCTTTGGATATGGTTTCGACGCGCCCTCGGTCGATCGCTCAGCGCTGGGCGCGATCGTCACCAAGGGCACCACCCCCCTGGCCCGCGAAGGCAACGCACCCACCCGGATAGCCGAGACGCCGTCCGGGATGCTCAATGCCATCGGGCTTCAGAATCCTGGCGTGGAGCATGTCGCCGGCGAGTACGAGCCGACCTGGGCGACATGGGACGTTCGGGTGATCGTCAACGTCGCGGGCGACTCGATCGACGATTACGTGACGGTGGCCCGCCGGCTCAACGGCCTTGCCGGTGTCGCCGGCCTGGAGTTGAACATCTCGTGCCCCAACGTCGCCAACGGCCTCCAGTTTGGCGTCGAGCCGGGCCTCGCGGCGGATCTGACCAGGGCCGTGCGACGCGCGACCGAACTGCCGCTTATCGTCAAGCTGACCCCGAATGTGACCGACATCGTGGCCGTGGGAAAAGCGGTCGAGGCGGCTGGCGCCGACGCGGTCTCTGCCATCAATACCTATGTAGGGGTGGCCATCGACGTTCGGCGTCGCCGGCCGATGCTGTCACGGATCAGTGGCGGCCTCAGCGGTCCGGCCATCAAGCCATTGGCGTTGCAGGCGGTCTGGCAGCTCGCCGCGGAACTGACCATCCCGGTCATCGGCATCGGCGGCATCAGGACGGCGTCGGATGCCCTCGAGTTTCTGCTGGCCGGCGCGGCAGCCGTCCAGCTGGGCACGGTGAACTATGTCCGGCCGCAGGCCGCCCGCGAGGTCTGTGACGGAATCGCTGACTACATGCGAATCCACGGATTTCAAGCGCTGCGCGCCTTGCCCCTCCGTCCTTCACGAGAGGTCGCCCGTGTCTGAACGCGACTCGGCCTATCGGGCGTTTGATGCCGCGGGTGCCTTCCTGCGCGGCCACTTCGTCTACACGAGTGGCCGACATGGATCGGATTACCTGGAAAAGTTCCGAATCCTCGAGGATCCGCGCGCGACCACCGAGCTGGCGGGCATGATCGCTGCGCGGTTTCAATCGGCGGCGCCAGAGCTGGTCGCCGGTCCAACCACCGGCGGCGTGATCCTGGCTTACGAGGTGGCGCGTCAGCTGGGCGTCGATGCCGTCTACGTCGAGCGGGGCCAGGATGGCGGTCGCGTCCTGCGCCGAGGCTTTGAGATACCGCCTGGCGCTCGGGTGCTGGTCGTCGATGACGTGGTCACAACCGGCGGTTCATTGATGGAGACCGCGGCATGCGTTCGCGAGGCGGGCGGGTCGGTGCTCGGAATCGGGGTGCTGGCGGATCGTACTGCCGGTCAGGCGGTCACCGATATTCCATTCTTCGCCTGCCTGACGCTGGACTTCCCATCCTATCCGCCCGACGAATGCCCGCTCTGTGCTGCCGGGATCCCGGTTGCCGCGCCGCGCGGCAGCGGCAAGAAGGTCCTGGCCTAGCTGGCCGAGCGCCCCACAAGCTCGGAGGTTCTCGGTGCCCTTGTCGTCGCGCTCCGTTGCGCGTATGGTGAAGCGGGAAATCGGCGATTGAGCCGAGGGAGGGAATCGTGGAAGGAAGCGAAGGACCGCGCCCGCAATCCGCAGTACTCGAGCCGCCCGCCACCGCTGACCAGCCTGGGCGGCGCGGCCGCGTTGGTCGCCGCTGGCTGATCGTCGGGGGCATCGCCGTCGTTTTCTTGCTCGCCATCGGCTACATCCTGGGAGGTGCGGCTGCCGCCAGCGGCGGCATCAGTCGCGCCGACAGCGCCTTAAAGGGCACCGTGAGCCACAACAACGCCATCGTGGATATGTTCGCCAGCGACCCATTCAAAAAGGTGAATCTCAACAGCGACACTCCCGATATTGCGGGGGCGAAGGCCGCGGTGACCACCTACAAGGGGCAGCTCGAAACCTGGCAGGCGGACGTCACCGCTGACCGGGCGGCGCTGCAAAAGGCTCGGGCTGACCTGCAGAGCTCATTCCTCACGCTGCCGGAACAGTCGATCATCGACGACCGCCGGCATCGCATCGACGCCGGCCTCTCGGCGCTCAACACGGCGCAGCACGGCATCGACCTGTATAACCAGCAGGTCGCCTTCATCGAACCATTTCTCGATGCCGTGGCAGGATTCGTGGCCCTCGGCAACGCCCAGGATATCGCCGGCGTCCAGGCTGAGCTGCCGGGAACCGGCGCCAACCTGCAGAAAGCGGTCGGACTCGCCAAGCCTCCGGCAATTCCGTCCCAGGTGACTCCCATGTTGACGGCCATGCAGCACGCAGTCAGCGATCTCCAGGCCATGGCGGTGGCGGTGCAAGCCAATGACGAGGCCGCGTTCAATCGAGCCAATGCCGCCCTCGATGCTGACCTCAAGACGGTGACGGGCTTCGATACCACGCCGCTTGACAACGCCGAGAAGGCAACCTTCCAGCCGCTGGCCGATGCCTACAACAGCAACATGAAGATCGCGTCCGGGGAATAGCCTCGCGCGGCGAGGAGGCGGTCGGTCGGTAAACCGGTTACTGCAACCAGGAAGGAGCTGCCGCCGACGGCCGATGAAGCTGCTCCCGCATCTCGCGGCGGTGGTTGCGGCGGCTGGGAATCGGCTCGGCCGGCCGAGCGCCGGGCGCCGCGGTCATCGGGCGAGCCGGTGTCTCATCGACGGAAGGCGTGCTGGAGGCGCGCAGAACCTGGCGAAGCCGAACCGCCCAGGCAACCTTGCCGAAGTCCCACTTGCCGAGGACGGGCGCCCGCTCCGGTTGGCCTTCGATGCGCGCGGTCAGGCTTTGCTCGTGATCGATGTCGGCCAGCTGAAGCGCAGCCATGACCCCACTGGAGGGAGCCACGAGCGCCGCCGCCGAGGCACCGGTGTCTCTGAGGATCCGCATGATGGCCTGCGTCGGCACCAGGTTGTCGAGGGCAATCTCCGGATGCAGCAGCAGCTGAACCGCTGCGGTCGCCGGACGAGCCAGCGCGAGGTGGTCGAGCTCCCAGACCGACTCATTGCCGTGGCGGTCGACGACGAACACTGTCGTGGGCAACAATTCTGTTGGTTGTAAGCGCAGCACCTGCTCTCGGGCCGTTTGATCGGCGAGATCGCGAAGCCGATCCAGCTGAGAGCGCTGCGTAAGGCAGCCAATATCCTCGATGTGTTGCATGTTGTGCCTGCCCTTCTGAACGTGGGTGCCGCTCACTAGCAGCGTAGAGGAGATTCTATCAGCGATCAGTCGCATTGCAACAGATTTTTTGCGCGAATCGCTGGCCTCAGATGATTCTTAACGGTCGATAAGACGAAAGCGTTACGCGAGAGCGCAATCGTGGGTTCGTTCGTACCGATTCCGGTTGATGCCGCGTTGTGCGGACGACGATGGTCATCACAAGGCTTGCGGTGGTTGTCGGCGGCATCGCGATGGGCGGCGTCGCCGGTGCGCTGCTGCAGTTCTGCACAGCGAATGCGGCGACGCCATCGAATCGATCGGCGATCAGCTCGGTGGCGGCGACGTCAAGCCCAGCACTCCGTCCGACCTGTCCATCGATGTCGCTGGATCTCGCCTTCACGACGAAGGTTTCGAACACGATGGCGCTGCACCCACGTCTGCCGTGGGGCCATGCTGGCGATCCCGAGGGACGGATGATCGAGGATTATGGCGCCTACGATGGCACGGGCGTTCGCGAACAATTGCCCGTGCATGATGTGACGACCGGATCGATGGTTGAAATGTCGGGGCACAACGCGATCGACATCGTGCTCGACAGCGGAACGCCGCTGTACGCCGTCACCTCGGGCACTGCCTATCGGATGACCAACTGGACGATCCCCGGTGGTCCACAGGGCTGGGCCCTCGTCGTCGTCTCGGATGTCCTGAGGGATGACCGCGGCGAACCGATTGCCTTCCTGTACGGCCACGTTCGCGAGTTCGACGTCGCTGATGGGGACAAGGTGGCGGCCGGCGCGCTGATCGCGAAGAGCGGTGGCGACCCGGACGACCCGGGTGCCGGCTTCAGCGACATGGCGAACGTCCACTTCGAGGTCATCGAATCACCGACGCCCCTGCTGGCCCACGCCGGCACGGTGAACCCGCATCGGTTCCTCGAGAATTTGTATGCCTACGCCGCGCAAGCGTCGGCGGCCTGCGTCTAACGCGTCAGGCCGAACCCATCAGGCCGAGCGATTCGGCAATCTGCTCACCCGCCTTCCGGTTTGGCAGGGGAACATCCAGGAAGAGCAAGCGACGGTTGGTGAGAACCACATTGGCCGCTGGGGGAAAGGTCGGTACTTCGCCTTTCCCTACTGGGCGGAACGATTGGGGTGGCTGGTGCATAGCACTCTCGTAAAGTGACGATTCCGCTGGTGGCCACCGAATCGGTCGACCGGCCGACGTTCATCGACCGGCTGCTGCCGGTCCTTCCAGCTGCACAGCGGTTGGCGTTCGGCATGCTGCAGAACGGCCACGAGGCGGAAGACGCGGTTCAGGAGTCGGTGCTCAAAGCCTGGCGAGCAATCGACCGCCTTCGTGAGGGGTCCGAGCTTCGCCCCTGGTTCCTCACGATCGTGGCCAACGAGTGCCGCCAGCGGCGTCGAAGTCGGTGGTGGTCGGTCAGCAAGATGAGTGAGCTTCCGGTGGCCGTGACCTCGGAGGCGGGCGAGTCGGCTGCGGATCTGCGAGCGGCCCTCCGCCGGCTTCCGGCCGAGATGCGCATGGTGCTGGTGCTCCGGTACTACCTCGACATGCGATTCCAGGAAATGGCAGACGTCCTGCACTGCTCGGCACAGGCCGCCAAGTCCCGGACGTTTCGTGCGCTGCAGAGGCTACGGGTCGAAACCCCGGAGGAGTTAGGCGAATGAGAGAAGAGGAGTTCAAGGAGCGATTTCAACAGGCGGTTGGCCCGGCGCCGGCCATCAATCGGGCGCGTCTCGAGACGGCGCTCTCGGGGCCGGCGCGCGCGTCACGTTCGCTCGCCCTTGGCTCAATCGCGGCGACCGTCGCGCTCGTCGCGGTTGCCGGCTTTGCCGGCTGGCGGCTGGTCGATCAGCACACCCGCTCGGCCGCCAGCAAACCGTCGCCGGTGGCGGCGACGCTCACCCCAGCCATCAGCGCTCTCAACGTTGCGGCACCGGGATGCCGGATGCCGGTTGTGGTCAGCCTCGAATCGGGTCCGCCGGGTCAGCTGCAGATCCGGGCCGGTTTCATCAATACCGGCACGGGGCAGTACACACCAGATCCATCCGCTTCCGTCGCCGGCCTGCCGGGCGGCGCGTTGATCGGCACCAAGGTGAAGCCGTCGCGGCCGTCGGCGCCGTCCTTCTACAGCGAAACCCTTCATCGCTGGCTGCCGGTGGATCACCGGAGCGTCTCGCCCGACGGAGCGAGCTATGTCTATGAGCGCTTGCTGCCTCAGGGAGGCGACTACTCGAACTTCAGCCAATCCGAGCTGCATCGCTATGACGTTGTAACGTCCACCGATCGAACCTTGTGGACGTACCCCGGAGCGTTGGATCCGATCCGCTGGGATGCTTCCGGCATCCTGCTCGATACGGTGCCAGTAAACGGCGGTGTCCCGATTAACTGGTTGATCAATCCTGCTACGGGGGATGCGACGCAGCAGGCCAGCGGCTACAACGTTCAGCCGCGCATCACCAAAC
>DASTJZ010000055.1:0-82642 GCA_035716185.1 Candidatus Dormiibacterota bacterium | reverse complement strand
AGTTTGAGTTGGCGTCTATCCGGCAGGTTAGTGTCGTCTAGGAGCCGTCTCCCTTCTCCGGCCAATATCGGGTGAACGACGAAATGATATTCATCAACCAGGCCAAGCTCAATGAGCTGCGAAGGGATATCGACACCACCGGTTGAAATATTTTTGCCTGGTTGCTGTTTCAGCTTGAGGATTTCGCCCTGAAGGTCTCCGCGAACGATTCTTGTCTTGTCTCCATCGCCTGTGCTGTCTAACGATCGAGAGAAAACCACGATGCTTTTGACGCCGTCAAATGCCTTAGCAAATTCGTTTATTGAGTTTGTCGGTCCGGATTGGCTTTTTGCCATATCGGGCCAAAAAGGCACCATCAATTGAAAGGTTTTACGTCCGTACACGAGAGTGTCAACCTCTCGCATGCGGTCCGTGAAATATTCATGTACCTCGTCGTCAGCGATCCCTTTGGTGTGGTCGCAGCAGCCGTCTAAGGTCACGTTGATGCCAAAGATCACCTTTCTCATTTGCGTCTCCTGAACCCAATTTACAGGTCGAGCTCAACGCGCCACGCCGATGAAAGCTACTCGGATGCAGGTTGCCATCGCGGTAACGTGCCACCCCGCCCACCCTGCGACTTGACTCCGGGCAATCCTTTCGACGCGACTGCTCGTCGCACCTGCTCGATCGCCTTAGTCACGGTTCGCAACTTGGCCTCACCGATCTCCGCGCCCAATGCATCGGCCCACGCCTTTTGCTGAATCGAGATGACGCGCAGCACCTTGCGACCTTGGGCCGTCGGCCGGAGTAGCTTGGCCCGGCGGTGCTTCGGATTTGGCTCGTAGGCCGCCAACCCTTCGCGCTCGAGAAGATCCGCGACGCGCTGCACGGCCTGGCGGGCGATGCCACGTCGTCGTGCAATGTGCGCCACGGTGGATGGACTGTCCTCAATGGCATCGAGGACGACCCAGCGAGCAAGCGTTTGATCGCCGACCTCGGCCAGCGATTCGCCCGCAGCCGTGAACAGGGTGGCCAGCCCGACAACCTCCAGGACCAGTTGGGTGAAGGCGTCACCTGCCGCCGTACGTGCTGGCCTGGCATTCCTATTTGACAACATGATGTCGACTCTCGTAAGCTACGTGCATGACAGCATGATGTCATATTTGGAGGCGGTTGTTGCGAAGAAATAAAGGAGGCCCAATGCCAAACATCGCCAGCGAGCGCCGGACGACAGTGACCGATGCCGTGATTCCCTTCAAGATCGATGTACCGGACGCCGCCCTGCGCGATTTGCGCGACCGGCTGGCCCGAACCCGGTGGCCGGATGAGCTGCCGGGGGTTGGCTGGGAATATGGGGTCCCGGTCGACTACCTTAAAGGCCTCGTCGAGTACTGGCACACCGCTTATGACTGGCGGGCCCAGGAAGCTCGACTCAATCAGTACCCGCAGTTCGTCACGACGATCGACGGCCAGAACATCCACTTCCTGCACGTCCGTTCTTCAGAACGTGATGCGCTCCCGCTGGTTCTCACGCATGGCTGGCCCGGATCTATTACTGAGTTCCTCGCAGTGATCGGCCCACTCAGTGACCCGCGTGCCCACGGGGGCGCATCTCAGGACGCCTTCCACCTCGTCATCCCTTCACTACCGGGTTTCGGCTTTTCGGGCCCTACCCACGAAAAGGGTTGGAACGCCGGCCGCGTCGCGACGGCATGGGCAAGCCTGATGCACCGGCTCGGCTATGAACGGTACGGGGCGCAGGGGGGCGACATGGGAGCCCTTGTTTCACCCGAGCTCGCTTATGTTGACCCGGAGCACGTCGTCGGGATACACGTCAACGCGGCGACCGCCGGCTTCATTCCCTGGGGCGAGGTAAATCCCGCCGAGGTCGAGACTTTCACCGAGACCGAAAAGGGGAGCTTGACGAGGCTAAAGAAATTCATGTCCGAGGGCAACGGTTACTTTCAGATCCAGGCGACACGGCCGCAAACCCTCGCCTACAGCTTGAACGACTCCCCGGCGGGGCAGCTTGCGTGGATCGTGGACAAGTTCCACGAGTGGTCCCAAGCCCCCATGGAGAAGGCGATCGACCGGGATCAGATCTTGACCGACGTAATGCTCTACTGGATCACAGGGACCGGTGGATCGGCGGCACGAATGTACTACGAGAATATGCACGCCACCCCGAACTGGGGACGGCCCAGACCAAGCACGCCGGTCGGTGTCGCGCATTTTGCCGAGGACGTCGCCATCCGCCGTTACGGCGAGCAGGCGAACAACATTGTCCATTGGTCGGACTTCGAGCGCGGCGGGCACTTTGCCGCGATGGAGGCGCCTGATTTGCTGGTGGAGGACATCCGGGGCTTCTTCCGCGACCTTCGCTAATCCCTGGCTGAAGTGAGGACCGCCGTTCGGGGCGGTCCTCACTGTCGGTTGCACTCATGAACTGGCCAAGGACGAAGTCCTAAGCGATTGCCGCAGCGACCTCCGTGAAGTAATGGCCTTCGTCGAGGTCCGCGATGAGCCCGGGCTGCAGGGGATGCCATCCCGTCTGGCCGAGTCCTAACCCGGAGCTGTCAGGGCGGTCCGGCGGCGACGTGTCGTTCGGGCCGGTGTTCAGCCGGTGTCATTTCAGCACGCCCCCGCCGCCAGGTGAGTGCTGCCACGGCAGCAAGCACGATGGTTGCTACGCCGGAGGCGGTCAGCGTTTGGCGCGCACCGACCGCAGCGACGAGCGGCCCGCCGATGGCGGTGCCGAGCGGCGTGGCGATGATGAGGGCCGCGCTGCGGGCGGCGAGCAGGCTGGGCAGGTTGGCCGTACTGGTGGCCGATTGGAAGAGCGCATACGTGAACGGAATGAACGGGCCGTAGACCAGCCCTCCCAGGGCAAAGCAGGCGAGCGTGACGGCAACCGGCGCGAAAGCGAAGGGGACGAGGCATGCACCCCAGCCGGCCACGATCAGGAGGACGACAAGACGGCTGCTGCGGCCGCGGAGCGTCCCGGTGAGAAGGCTCGAGGCGAACGCGCCGATGCCGAAACTCGTCCAGTAAGCGCCGAGCAGTCCGGCGTGCGCATGCAGGTCGGTGGCGACGTATACGGGAAGCGCGTCCTCGACCGGCCCATAAAGAAAGTAGAACAGCCACGTGAGGATCAGCAGACTGAGCAGGTCGGCGCGGCGCAGGAGTCGGAAGCCGGACTCGGCAGCCTTCGGATCAAACGGCTGCTCGGCTGTCGGAACCTGGGTGTGCGTCCGCCAGGCCTGAGCGCCGAGGAAGGCGAATGAGACAGCGTCGAACGCGAGCAGCCAGCTCGGCCCAATGCGGGTGAGCAACAGGCCGGCCAATGCCGGGCCGACGATTGTCGCGAGCGAGACCTGCGCGCTCGCGAGTGCGTTGGCCGCCAGGCGTCCTTCCGGACCGCCGATCTCCGCGAGCATCGTGTATTGGCCGGCGTTGCCCCAGCTGAACAACAACGATGAGCCGGCAAGGAACGCGATGTAGGCGGCCGGGGAGAGCCCCGCGGTCGCCGAGAGCAGGACGATGCTGCCGAGAAAGCCCGTACGCAGCAGGCAGTGCGCGAGCACGAGCGCGCGCGCGGGACGGTGGCGGAGGAACCGGCCGAATGCGAATGCGCCCACCGCGCCGGGCAGCGTGTAGGCTGCGACCGCGAGTCCGACATACAGCCCGAGCGCTCCGACGGGAGCGATCTGGACGGCAAGCCAGGCGATCGTGACCGTACTCATCCCGTCGCCGAGAGAGGAAACGCCGAGTCCCGACAGCAGCCGTCGTGCCGCGCGATCCCGGAACAGCCGTCGATACGAGGCCGGGATCACACGCCGGCGCCGAGGTACCCCGCGAGGTGCTGCCCGGTGAGGGTGTTGCGCGTGCTGACCAGATCCGTTGGTCGGCCCTCGAACACGACCCGCCCGCCGTCATGGCCGGCGCCGGGACCGAGGTCGATGATCCAGTCAGCGTGGGCGATCACGGCGAGGTGGTGCTCGATGACGATCACCGACTTTCCGGCGTCCACCAGCCGGTCGAGGAGCCCGAGCAACTGCTCGATGTCGGCGAGGTGCAGGCCGCTGGTCGGCTCGTCGAGTACGTAGATACCGCCGTCGGCGGCCATCTGAATGGCGAGCTTGAGCCGCTGCCGCTCGCCACCGGAGAGCGTGGTCAGCGGCTGGCCGAGGCCGAGGTAGCCCAGCCCAACGTCGCCCATTCGGCCGAGGATCTTTTGGGCGGCCGGTGTTCCGGCGGCGCCGCTGCCAAAGAATGCCAAGGCTTCGCTGACCGACATCGCCAACACCTCGCTGATGTCTCGGCCGGCGAGCTTGTACTTCAGCACGCTGGCCTGGAAGCGCTTGCCCTCACACTCCTCGCACACCGTTGCCACGGTGGCCATGATTCCCAGCTCGGTGTAGATGACGCCGTTGCCGGCGCAGTTCTGACAGGCACCTGCCGAGTTGGCGCTGAAGAGATCAGGCTTGACGCCGTTCGCCTTCGCGAAGGTGCTCCGGATCGGGTCGAGCAGCCCGGTGTAGGTCGCGGGATTGCTTCGTCGCGAGCCGCGAATCGGCGCCTGGTCGATAGAGACGACACCGGCCTCCTTCGGCATCGAGCCGTGGATTAGCGAACTCTTGCCCGACCCGGCGACTCCGCTGACGACGCAGAGCACGCCGAGCGGAATGTCCACGCTCACCTTGCGGAGGTTGTGCCGGGTTGCGTTGCGGATCTGCAGCCGGCCGGTTGGCTGACGGGTCTTCGGCTTGAGCCCGGCCCGATAGCTGAGGTGGCGTCCGGTCAGCGTGTCACTGGCGCGAAGCCCATCGACGCTCCCTGCGAAGCACACGGTGCCTCCCGCCGTGCCCCCGCCGGGTCCGAGATCCACCACGTAGTCGGCCATCGCGATCACCTCCGGCTTGTGCTCGACCACGAGCACGGTGTTGCCCTTATCCCGCAACCGGAGCAGCAGCCCGTTCATCCGCTGGATGTCGTGCGGATGCAACCCCACGGTGGGCTCGTCGAAGATGTATGTGACATCGGTGAGGCTGGAGCCCAGGTGCCGGATCATCTTGGTACGCTGCGCCTCGCCGCCCGAGAGCGTCCCCGACGGCCGATCGAGGCTGAGGTAGCCGAGCCCGACCTCGACGAATGAATCGAGGGTCTGGCGCAGCGTCGCGAGCAGTGGAGCGACCGAGGGTTCGGTGATGCCACGCCCCCACTGCGCCAGGTCGCTGATCTGCATGGCGCAGGCATCCGCGATGTTGATGCCATCGATCCGCGAGGCCAGCGCCGCCTCATTGAGCCGCGAACCGCCGCACTCCGGGCAGGTGGTGAAGGTCACGGCGCGCTCGACAAACGCGCGGATGTGCGGCTGTAGCGCTTCCTTGTCTTTCTGCAGGAAGGACTTCTGTACCTTCGGGACGAGCCCTTCGTACGTCAGGTTGATGGACCCGATCTTGACCTTGACCGGCTCCTTGTAGAGGAAGTCGTGAAGCTCCTGCTTGGTGTATTTGCGGATCGGTTTCTTCGGGTCGACAAAGCCGGACTGCGCGAAGATACGCACATTCCAGCCGTCGGCGGTGTAGCCCGGGATGCTGATGGCGCCCTGGGCGAGTGACTTGTCGCGGTCGAACAACTCGTCGAGGTCGATGTCGGTGACGGTCCCCATGCCTTCGCACTTCGGGCACCACCCGGCCGGCAGGTTGAAGCCGTAGTGGAACGCCGGTCCGGCGCTCGGCTTACCGAGGCGGCTGAATGCAATGCGAAGCATCGCGTTCGCATCGGTGGCGGTACCCACCGTGGAACGGGAATTGGCGCCCATCCGTTCCTGGTCGACCACGATCGCGGTGGTTACTCCTTCGAGCAGGTCCACGTCTGGGCGGCTCAGGCTTGGCATGAATCCCTGGACGAAGGCGCTGTACGTCTCGTTGATCAGCCGCTGCGATTCCGCGGCGATGGTGGCGAAGACGAGGGAGCTTTTGCCCGAGCCCGAGACACCGGTGAGGACCGTCAGCCGCCGCTTGGGGATCTGCACGCTCACGTTCTTCAAGTTGTTCTCCCGGGCACCCTGCACCCGGATGAGATCGTGCGAATCGGCTGCGTGCGTTTGGCGACGGGGGGCGGAGGCAGGCTTGCCGTCAGGGCGCGGCCCCGAACTCCCGGCCTTCGTCAGGACGTCATCCACGTGGTAGCTGCCCCACGGCGTGCAGCTCAGCAGCACGGTCTCCCAAGCTGTTCTCTTCTTCGGCTGCCGCCTCGGCGGGCATTAAGAACATCCATCCTGCGATCTCCGATACCAGCTGGCGACGGGGGCCGTGGTCAACCTCTTCGGTCTGCTTCGGATCGCCAACCACAAGGGTTACGCCGCCGTACCAGCACATCGGGTCAGCGACTGCCGGCGGCGGCGCGTGCATGCTTCGGCTGGAGGATCCGGATCGCGTTGCCGAACGGATCCCGGATCCCGCAGTCGACGCCGTAGCCGTGTTCGGTGGGCTCCTGCGTGAATTCGACGCCACGGGCCTTCAGCGTCTCGGCTGTCTTGCGGCAGTCGCTGGTGGCGAGGACGAGCGAGCTCATCGCCCCTTTGCTCACCAGCGCCCGGATCTGCTCGGCGGTCGCCTCATCCATGACGGGCGGTCCCGGCTGCATCAGAAAGACCTCGTGCGCAGGATCCTCCGGCACCCGCACCGTCAGCCAGCGGAAGGGCCCGTTCTGGATGTCGCGGCCGACCTCGAAGCCCAGCTTGCCCACGTAAAAGTCGAGCGCCTGATTCTGGTCGAGGACAAAGATCGAGGTGACGGAGATGGCGTTGAACATGGGCCGATTTTAGTGGCGGTCCGCTGCACCCGCTTCTCCAAAAGTGCTCGGCCGCATGCGATCGGCGAGTCCCTGGATAGGATCGGAGGGCGCCATTCGGGCGCCCTCGGTCGCGGATCGATGCAGCGTCGGCCGCGCGTCAGCGCTTTTTCGCCAGGGACGCCGACCTCAATCCGATGGTGCTGCCGCCGGCGTCGCGGGCCTGGGCGACCAGCAACCCACGGCCAACGTCGTGCGGGTCCTGCACCTTCTCAGCGCCGGCGTCCAGCAGCCGCTTCAGCGCTCCCTCGATGTCGTCGACTTCCCAGTAGGCGATCGGGCCAGCGCTCTTACCGTTGGGGTCGAGACCGATTTCCAGCCCGTTGGTGCGAAAGCCGACATAGAAGGAGCTGTCGACATACGGGTCGGTGCCCAGCAAGGTTCGAAACAGAGCCTTCGATTTCGCGAGGTCGGGCGCGGGAAAAACGAGCAGGTTCATGACATCCTCCTGAGGCTGTTTTTGGTGAACATGCGCCGAGTCTAGTGCCGGTTTGGCGAGCTCGCTTCTCCAAATCTGCTCGGTCGCATAGCGGCCATCATGAAGCAGGTCGGCGCAACCGTAATCGGCCCCCGCTCCCGGTAGCTGGTCGGCGACTCTCCGACGATGTCGCGGAAGGTCCGGCTAAAAGTGCCCAGGCTGGTGAAGCCGACGTCGAAGCAGATATCGGTGACCGCCCGATCTGTTTCGGTGAGCAGGAACATGGCGCGCTCCACCCGGCGGAGCTGCAAGTAGCGGTGCGGCGTCTCACCGAAGGTGGCGCGGAAGCTGCGGATGAAGTGCGCTTGCGAGAGGCTGGCGATGGCGGCCAGCCGGGGGATGTCGAGCGGCTCGGCATAGGTGCGGTCCATCGCGTCGCGGGCTCGCAGCAGGCGGCGGTTGAACTGTTCGACGGCAAGCGTCACGGCCTAAGGGTACGAGCGATCAGCGTCCGTCCGACGCCACAGGGCGGAGGGCCACCAGTTCGAGCGCCCCAGTAGCATCGCGATCGAGGGAACCAGGAGCGTGCGGACAAAGAAGGTGTCCAGCAAGATGGCAAAGGCAATCGTGAAGCCGAGCTGTCGAGATTGATCCGAGTTTCCGGCAATAGCGAGAACCGTAAAGGTCCCGGCGAGGATAAGGCCGGCTGAGGTGATGGTGGCGCCCGTATGTCCAACCGCGCGAACCAGAGCCTCGCCAAGTGGGTGACGCTGTGCCTCCTCGCGAACGCGAGTCATCAGCAGAATGTTGTAGTCCTCACCCAGGGCCATGGCAAAGATGAAGAGCAGGATCGGGATCACGAAGTTGATGCTGGCATCACCAACCAGCTTGATGAAGATCAGCGAGCTGAACCCAAGCGCCGCCAGAAACGAAAGCGCAACCGTCGCAACCAGGTAGATCGGCGCAATCAGGCTCCGCAACAGCAAGGCAAGCAAAATGGCAAGCGCGACGATCACGAGGGGCGCGATCAGGAGTAGATCGGAGGTCGAGTAATTGTTGATGTCGTAGGCCACCGCGTCGAGCCCCAGCACGCCGTTGTCATCAGCTCCCACGGATGCGGCGGCCTGGGCAAGCGTGCGGCGGACCTCCGGAATCGAGGCAATTGCGGACTGGCTCCCCGACGGACCAGCCGCGATGACCGCGTAAAACTGCACTGTGCGACCATCCACACTGATGAACTGGGCGGTACTTCGATAGGCCTGGTACGCCGTGGGAGACACCTGGACACCGGCAGGCGGTGATTGCGGCAGTCCAGCCGCTGGCCCAAGCTGCGCGTGCAATGAGACCAGCTGATCGACCGCAATGGTGCTGCCGTTCGGGTCGAGCGGGCCGGACAGCGACTGAAAAATGGGCGCTGCGCTGAGCCGGCTCGCCGCCCCGGCGAGCTTGTCGGGCTGGTCCCAGATGGGCTTCGCGAAGCGCAGCAAGAGATCTTCGGGATTTCGGTTCGACGATGGGAAATGGGCGCTGATGGCAGCGTCCCCGGCCGCGGAGTCGCTTCCAGCGGGGCTGCCGGCCGAGACACCGCCAACCGCGAAGGCCGCAATCCCGGCTGACAGCACGGCGAATAAGGCTGCACCGATCGGCAACACGGCTAGGGGATGACGAACGGCGCGAGCGGCGACCCGTCCCCAGGCGCCAGTCGTCTGCTGCCCGGCTGCTGGGCGAGAGGGCCAGAACACGGCCCGCCCGAAAATTGCCAGCAGCGCCGGCAACAACGTCAGCGCGGCAAGCAGAATGACCGCCACGCCGAGCGCGAGCGACGGTCCAAGGCCTCGATAAAGCGCGAAGGACGCCGCGACCAAGCAGCCCAGCGCAGCGATGACGGTCAGGCCAGAATAGGTGACCGACATGCCAACCCGACTCATCGCGGCCACCAGCGCATCGGTCGCATGGGCCCCGCGACGGATCTCTTCGCGAACACGGAAAACGAGGAACAGTCCATAGTCCGTCCCGGCCCCGATCAAAAGAACCGGGAGCAGCGTCTGGGTGGCAATCGACACCGGCAGGCCAAGCTGACTGGCTTTTGCGATCAACGGCCCCGAGGCGAGCAGCGCCAAGACGGCCGGAACGAGCGTGACCAGCGGCGCCAGCAGGGCGCGGTAAACCAGGAACAGCAGCACGATGACGAAGAGCACGCTGAACACGCGAATCTTGGTGCCGCTCTGTGAGGTCGACGCCGCTGCATCGGTCGCCTGGGCCAGGGGGCCCGTCAGGTGAAAGCTGAGACCGGCTGGCGGATCCGACTGCGTGAAGGCCACCCGGATCCGGTTGATCAGGTCCGGATTCCCGGCGTTTCCGCCATTTGACTCCGTGACGACGAGAGCCTTGCGCGCCTGCCCATCGGCTGAACGGCCCTGATCACGCACGCTGACGACCCCCGGCAGTTCCCCGATCGCCTGTTCAGCCCGGTCGACCGCCGCGTCATCCGACGCCGTCAAAATCCCGTCACCTCTGGTCGCGATCATCAAGGCGGTCGCCCCGACATTCGTGGTCTGGAATGGAGCCGCCAGGGTTGCGGCATGCTGGCTGGGTGCGCTGGCTGGCAGGAACTGAGCGTTACTGGACTGCGTGACACTGGCGAGGCTGGGCAGTGTCCGAGCAGCAGCCACGGTGCCAACGATCCAGAGGCCGAGAATCAGCCATCGGAACTTGATGTCGAAGCGGGCCAGAGCCTGGAACGTGGTGCTTCCTCGCTATCCGCCGCCCGACGGCAGCGCAAAAGGAGTGGTGAACGGGAGCATCGCGACCGCCACGATGATGCCGACGACCAGACTGGCCAGCACGAACGCCTGCCGCGAAAACCGGCCGTGGAAGGCCTGGCGCCAATCCGCGATCGCCAGACGAGACGATTGGCGGAAATAGTTGATGACATGCACCAGCATCGCGACGAACCAGAGATAGGCTGAGGCGTGGTGCAGAGGCGCCCAGGCAAATCGGAAACCGAAGAGCCAGAGTTCGATGCCGGTCGCGAAGAGCGCCACCGTCAGTATCACAGTCACCGGCCCGAGGATGCGCATTGCCGGGCGCGGTGGTCCGGCGCTCCGATAGCCTGGATCGCCCGCGTAATAGCGGACGAATCGATACCCGGTGCTGCCCAGCTTGAGCAGCACGAGTGGAATCAGGAAGAAGCCCAGCAGGGCGTGGATCACCAGGAAGCGCTGGACGGCCAGACCGGTGCCGAGCACCAGAGCGAGCGGTAGCAGGAGGACTAGCCCCACCGAACTGGTCAGTCGCGCATTGGCTTGCACGTGGGTGGCCATCAAGCTCCTGAGATCATGCAGTCCTGCATTATTGCATTAGTGCAGAATAGTAGCAGGCGCGAGACTTTGCTGATGGGGAAAGCCGAGGTAGGCCGCCGGGCACGCAAGAAACAGCAGACGCGCCAGGCCCTGATCGATGCTGCGAAGCGGCTGTACCGAGAGAAAGGGTTCGAGCGGGTGACGGTTGCTGACATTGCCAACGCAGCCGATGTGGCGCCACGGACCTTTTTTAGCTATTTCGAAACCAAGGAAGACGTCTTTCTCGGGGCCGGAGACGACCGGCTCGACAGACTGGTTCAGGCAATTCGGCAGCGCGATCGCCGGCAACCAATCCTCAAAGCGATCCGTTCGCTCCTGCTGGAGGACCGCGAGGCAGCGGCTCGAATAACCTCGACGCGGTCGCCGGGAGTTGCCGAGCTTCTCCAGCATCCCGCCATTGCAAGCCGCCTGCGCGAGCGGTGGAACCGTTGGGAGGACCTCTTGGCCGGAGCGATCGCCGAGGATGTCGGTGCCAAACCGGGAGATCCCGAACCGCGAGTGGTAGCGGCTGCCCTTACTGGGGCGATCCGTGTCGCGGCCGCCGCAGCGCGCGAGCAGCCCAAACGACGCCGGCAGATCGCAGAGCGCGTCTTCGCGCTGCTGTCGTCAGGCCTGTCCGATTACGGAGCCAAGGATTGATATTTGTTTCTAGCCGCCTGCTCCGTCCAGCGCTGCTCGTTGACACCGAGCACCAGGAGCCAGAGCATCAGCGATGCCTCCGCGGCAAAGCCGAGCACCTCCAGGTAAGTCAGCAGCGCATTTGCGAGCGGTGGGGCCAGGAAGACCAGCCAGCCCAATCCGGCAAGGGCAATCAGCACCCCAAGGAATCGAGGCAGGAACGTCGAGCGGATGATCAGGTAACCGAGGGCTAGCTGAAACGCGCCGAAGAAGACGAGGGCGATCGAGCCGAGCTGCACGTTGAGGTTCAGGAACAGGAGTGCCAGGGCTTGCAGCTGGCGGGCGTCAAAGATGCTCAGATAAGTGTCGCCTTTCAGGACCACCAGGGGGGCAACCTGAAAGAGGCTGCCGAAACCCGTGATCGCCGATCCCACCAGCCCGAAGACCAGGGCGAGTAACGCGAAGGTTCTGCTGACCGGTCTGAAGAGCTGATAGAAAAGGGCCATCAGCGCGACATAGCATGCGGTCGAGACCAGGCCCAGGGCAATCGCCACGCGAACCGAGGCTTCGTGGGTAATGATGTACTTCGCCGTTGCCCCGGCGTCACCGGACACACCGCCGAGTTCGCTCACCGCCGGCGCGACGATCGCGCCCACGACCGAGGTCAGGAAGAAGAGCAGATAGACGAGACCGGCGAGCCGGGCCCTCAGACGCGGCGACGCGCCATCAATCCATTCCATCAGTGACCTCCCGGGCGGCGCTATCTCGTAAATTCGCTCGGGCGTTACAGTCGACCGCTCGTGGCGCGACACAATGGCGTAGGCTTAGGCGGTGCCAACCGAGTTCGTCGCCCCATTTCAACCAGGCGATCTGGTGGTACACGCCACCCATGGCGTGTGCCGTTACGTCGGAACCCGAGTCTTGCAAGCGGCCGACGGCTCAAAAGCCGAGTATCTCCAGCTCGAATACGCCGATGGAGATCGCGTCTTTGTTCCGATCGAGCACGTTGACCGCTTGAGCAAACACAGCGGCATCGATGTGGGTCTCGCGCGGCTCAGCGCCGCGGTGGAACGGCGAACGCCGTACTCTCGCTATCCCAAGCCGCCCACGCCTTCGCCACCCACGCCTTCGCCACCCACGCCTTCGTCGCCGCCGAAATAAAAAAGGGGCGCCTCGAGGGCGCCCTTTTATCGAATCCTAGCGACTGATCAGGCGGCCCGCACGCGGTTCGCGCGAGGACCCTTCTGGCTCTGCTCGATGTCGAAGCTCACCGCTTCGCCGCCCCGAAGACTATCGAAGTTCAGGGTGGAATCGACACCGCTCTGATGGAAGAAATACTCCTTGCCATCATCGGCGGCGATGAACCCAAATCCGCGATCTGAAACGACCTTCTTGACGGTGCCTTTTGGCATTACCGATACTCCTCCTCTCGAACCACGCTTCCGACGCGTCGGCCTGTTCGAGAGAGAAGTTCTGGCCGCACGTTGAGGTCGCCCGAAGTCCGAGCGAATTGGCCGTACTCTACCAGAACGTCCCGGGGCCGGTAGGGCTTCCGATGCGGCGACCTGGCGCCAGTCACCTTCCGCGAGGAGGTGCGCAAGGTCGAGCTCGAGCAGCGCGGGCGCTCCCTCACGGCGAAGCTTGTTCCAGGCGCGCTCGTCTTCCGGTCCAACGAAGGTCAGGGCGCGACCCTGGACGCCCATCCGGGCGGTCCGGCCCACCCGGTGGGTCAACCACTGGGGAGAATCCGGCAGCTCGTAGTTGATGACCAGGTCGACGTGCCGGATGTCGAGCCCGCGAGCCGCCACATTCGTGGCGACCAGGACCGCGAGCTGGTTTTCGCGGAAGGCGTCCATGGTCCGGTCCCGGGCGGCTTGCGAAAGGTTGCCCTGTAACTCGGCGCTATCATGCCCCAGCTTGCGCAGGGCGCTGTTGAGCTTTCGGACGCCATATTTGGTCCGGCCGAACACGATCGCCGAGCCACGGTGCCCCTGCAGCAGGCGGCTCAACGTCTGCAGTTTCTCCTCGCGGTTCACTCGGACCAGGCTGTGTTCGAGGGTGGATGTGTCATCGCCTTCGACTCGGATACGGACCGGCTCCTGCATGTGGCGCTCGATCATGCGGCTCACCCAGGCCGGCATGGTCGCCGAGGCGAGCACTACCTGCGGCTGGTAGGTGAGCTGGAGGATCTCCTCGACGGCGGGCGCAAACCCGGCATCGAGCATCTCATCACCTTCGTCCAGCACCAGAAACTGAACCCGGTTCAAGGACAGCCGGCGGCGCGACACCATGTCCAGGATTCGGCCGGGGGTGCCGACAACCACGTCGGCGCCTCGCTTCAGCGAAGACTCCTGGGTGGCATAGCCGACACCGCCGTAGAGCAGAGCCGGGCGGAGGCCAGTCTTCAATGATTCAAGGACGCCCGCCACCTGCATAGCAAGCTCCCGCGTCGGCGTGACCACGAGGGCGCGCGGCCCCGGCCCGCTGGCGACCATGAGTCGCTCGGCGAGGGGTAGCAGAAAGGCCAGGGTCTTCCCCGAGCCGGTGGGCGCCTCGATGACGACATGGCGGCCACTCATCAACGGAGGGATGGCCTCGGCCTGCACTGGAACAGGCGTTTCCACGAGATTTTCTTCAAGGGCTTTCAGCAGGCGCGGGCTGATGCCCAGATCGGCAAAGGTCGACGTCACGATTGATACTCCTCGGCCCTCTCTGCCTATTTTTGATTTGCCGCAGTCTGCAGGACACCGTTACAAGACGGGGAAGAGGGACCCAAGAGCGGAAGACCTCAGATTGGAGGTCTACGCGAGTATATCAACATCCGGTGGCGAATTAGCCGCCGAGAGTGGGCTTGACCACCATCATGAATACGATAACCAGGGCGAAGATCCCGGTAGTGATCCCGACAACGCGTGCCCGCCCACCCCACCTGAGGTAGCTGGGCGAGGTCGGGCCCTGGGCTTCGAGTTCCCTGATCTGGCGGCTCAAGGCCGGGCTGTAGAGCGCGAGCCCGAGGGTGACCATTACGACGTACAACACGATGGCCGTCACCATCCAGCGGGGCCAAATGCTGAATCCGATGAACCGAAGAGCCAGGCCCGTCACCAGGAGCAGCCCATAAGACGGATTGGCGATGCGGTCGTCGATGAACTTGATGCCGCGCAGGACAAAGGCGAGGTGCGCTGTTTCCCTGGCTGCCCTCACGTTCCAGGCCGCGTAGGTGATATTCGAGCCAACCGCCGTGATGGCGAGCAGGACGTGAAGGTACTTGATCAGGCTGTACGCCATGACGGGAGTCTATCCGGCTGCCGCTCGCCGCTTCCCCCGGGCGGGGGCTCGCCTGGATGGGCCCATGTACAGTTCGGCCCACTCGCCGAGTTTGAGCAACCCAGGCCCCAGCGCCCGCCCCTTGCGCGTGAGGCGATAGACCACGCCCAGCGGCGGACCAGAGATAACCTGCCGCTCGACGATGCCCGCTCTGGCCAGCTCGGTCAGTCGATCGGAGAGGATCCGCTCGCTGATCCCAGGAATCGCCCGAGCGAGAACGGCGAAATGCGTAGGCCCTTGTAAGAGAAGCCCCAGGATGATGCCCGACCAGCGTTTGCCCAGGAGCGTGAAGGCGCGGGTCAGCCGTTCATCGCATTCTCGTGCCTGGGCGCTGAACCTCGGCGCCACCTGGTCAGTGTAGCGTCGAGGATCGATCCCCGCAGCAACTTGCAAAAAGTAAGCTCACAGTGCTAGCGTCTTGAGAGCACATACCACGAGGAGGCAAGCCGATGGCAACCTGGAAATTCGACCCCCTCCACACGCAAGTCGAGTTCTCCGCCAAGCACCTGGGGATGATGACCGTTCGCGGTAATTTCACCGAGGTGGAGGCAACCGGTCAGGTTTATCCGGATGATCCCGAGCGGTCGTCGGTCGAAGTCACCATCAACAGCGCCAGCATCCGGACGCACAACGAGCAGCGCGACAACGACCTGCGCGGACAGAATCTCCTGGACGTCGAGCACTTCCCGACGATCACCTACAAGAGCACGAAGATCAAGAAGGAAGCCGACGACCGCGGCACCATGACCGGCGACCTCACCATCAAGGGCGTGACCCGTCCGGTGACCCTGAAGGTCGTGAAGTACGGTGAGTTCAATGACCCGGGGATGGGCCATCGGATCGGCTACGCGGCCGAGACCAAGATCAACCGGAAGGATTTCGGCATCCAGTTCGACTACGTGCTGGATGGTCGCCTGGTCGTCAGCAACGAGATCCAGATCAACATCGAAGGCGAGGTCGTCGAGGTTCCGGCCAAGGAGCCGGCGAAGACGACAGCGTGAGTTAGATCAGCCGACTACTATAGGTCGATCGCCAGCACTCGGAAAGCTGCCCGCCGCGATGGGGCGCTGGCCGCGCTGAAAGCCAGCGATCGAAAGCTCGCCAAGCTGATCGACGCGACTGCGCCGGTGGACTCCCGGGCCTGGCGGCGCGCCCGACCGCTGGGCGATCCGTTCAGCGTGCTCGTCTATTCGATCATCGGCCAGCAAATTTCGGGATTCGCGGCCCGGGCGATCGCCGGACGTCTGACCGAGCACTTCGGCGGCCGAATGCCATCGCCCAAAGAGCTGCTCACGCTCGATGACGCCGCTCTGAAGGCGGTCGGGCTTTCGCGGATGAAGATGGAATATCTCCGCTCGCTGGCGCAGCACATCATTTCCGGCGAACTCCAGATCGACCACCTGGAGAAGCTATCCGATGACGAGGTTCGGCAGCAGATCACGTCGAGCAAGGGGCTGGGCCGCTGGACGGCCGATATGTTCCTCCTGATCAACCTCGAGCGGCCGGACATTCTGCCCGTGGGTGACCTCGGCATCCGAACCGCGGTACAGAGGCTTTACAAGCTCGATCACCTGCCCAGCCCCAGGGAAGTCGAAGCCATCGGGGAAAAGTGGCGGCCCAATCGGAGCCTGGCGAGCTTTTATCTCTGGGCGTCTGGACGCCAACCCACCAAACCGGCCAAGCGCGCCTAAACATATCGTTGACAAGACATATGTTGCTGTAGTAATGTATCCGCCGTGGCGGACGTCTTTCAGATCCTGGCCGACCCGACTCGGCGCCGTCTCGTCGAGACGCTCCGCACCGGCGAGCGCTCGGTCACCGAGCTCGTCGATGCCGTGGACATCGGGCAGCCGGGCGTGTCGCGGCAACTCGCCATCTTGCAAGACGCTCGCTTCGTTGTAGTTCGGCCGGACGGTCGGCGGCGGCTCTACGCCCTACGCCCGGAACCATTTCAGGAGCTGGACGACTGGATGCGCGGCTACCGTGCGATGTGGGAGGCCCGGCTGGATCGATTTGCGGCGGAGCTCGATCGGCGCGGCAGGAAACGCAAGAAGCACAAGGAGGAACGGTGATGGCACAGGCAGCTGGCGGGACGATGGCGATTGGCAAGCAGACGAAGGCAGACGTGGCAGGGCCGACGGTTTGTGTCGCCTTCCGCGAGCATGCGGAAGAGGCGGTGACGTTCTATGTCAGCCTGTTCCCAAATTCGCAGATTCTGCACCTGGTACGGAGCGAGGGCCAGGGTCCGATGCCGAAAGGCGCCGTCATACACGCCGGCTTCGAGCTCGACGGACGCGAGTTCGTGGCCTTCGATGGCGGCCCGACATTTTCATTCGCGGAGGGCACCTCCATGATGGTCACATGCGAGGCCCAGGACGAGATCGATGAGTTGTGGGCCAAACTCACCGATGGCGGAGAAGAAGGGCCCTGTGGCTGGCTGAAGGATCGGTTCGGCGTTTCCTGGCAGATCATCCCCGCCCAATTGGGACAGATGTTGGGGGATCCGATGGCTGGAAATTCCGCCAAGGCCACCGAAGCCATGATGAAGATGCGAAAGCTGGATATCGCCACCCTGGAGCGCGCCTACCGGAGTCAGTCGTAGTTTGACCTCCCAGGCGCGGCCGACGCGAACCGTCACCCTGGAGCGCACCTTCGACGCGGCACTCGAGGACGTCTGGGAGCTGTGGACGACGAAGGATGGCATCGAATCCTGGTGGGGGCCGGACGGCTTCAGCGTGCGCGTGAACCAGCTCGAGCTTCGACCGGGCGGGGAGCTGCTCTACGCGATGACGGCGACCGCTCCCGACCAGATCGAGTTCATGAGGAAGACCGGGATGCCCCAAACAACGGAGACGCGGATCATTTACACGGAGATCATTCCGCGGCAGCGGCTTGCCTACCAGAACATCGTCGACTTCGTTCCCGGCGTCACCCCATACGAGGTAGCGACGGTCGTGGAGTTCCAGAAAACCGCGCAGGGTGTCAGGATGGTCCTCACGATGGACGCGATGCACAACGATCAATGGACGCAGATGGCCGTCATGGGCTGGGAGAGCGAGCTGGGCAAGCTCTCCAAAGTGCTCGAGAAAAAGTAACCTGGGCAGTCCATTAGAGTGGGCTAATCAGCTCCCACGCTCCGACCGCGTCGATCGCACTCGCCTGGCAGGAACTGCCTTACGCCGCCTGGCACGACACGATGGACACGCTCCATATGGAGCTCCAGGTGATCGGCAAGCTTCGGCTGGCTCTCTCTCCCTTCGAGCCCCAATGGGCGAACGTCCCGCTCTACTTGACGGCGCGCGGGCTCACCACGACCCCCATGTCGGCATCGGGAGTGGTCTTTCAGGTCGATGTCGATCTGATCGAACACCAGGTCGTGATCGCGACCACTGGCGGCGATGTCGAGCGTGTCCAGTTAGCGCCGCGTCCGGTGGCCGCCTTTTATCGGGACTTGATGAAGGCGCTCGGGACGCTGGGGATTTCGGTGGAAATCACCAGAGTGCCCTCCGAGGTGTCGAACCCGATCCCGTTCGACGATGACGAGACGCATGTGGCCTACGACGCGCCGTGGGCGACCAGGTTCTTCCAGGTGCTTTCCGGCATCGACCTTGTTCTCAAAGAACATCGCTCGCGCTTCCGCGGAAAGACATCGCTGGTGAATTTCTTCTGGGGGACCTTTGATCTTGCCCTCACGCGCTATTCCGGTCGCGCGGTCGATCCGCCGGCTGATGCCGGGATCATCCGGCGCCTGGGTGGGGACGCGGAGGTGCTCTGCGTCGGCTTCTGGCCGGGTAACGACCGCCTCCCGGCGCCGGCATTCTACGGTTATGGCTACCCCAGCCCGCCGGGCCTCGAACAGGAGAAACTAAAGCCGTCCGCTGCCCAGTGGGATCCGGCCGCCGGCGAGTTCATCCTTCCCTACGACGACGTCCGGCGCACCGGCTCACCGCGGGAGGCGATTCTGGAATTCTCCGAGAGCGTCTATGCTGCAGGATCCCGGCTCGCTCGATGGGATCCCTCACTGGTCATTCCACGCCAGACGTAAGCAGCGCAGTCGGGCGCCGGTTCCGCTCCACCTCCTGACGGAGGCCTCCCTCGCTCGGCGGATTCGCGCTTCGCCGATCACCAGTAGCCTGTATCAGTAATGGAGTCGCGACCGCGCCTCTGGGCCTGGACGGGTCGTCTCCCGCCGCGGACGGCCGACCTGCTGATTGTCGGCGTCCTCACATTCCTCGGCCTGATCTCGGTCGCCGTCGATGCCTTCAACGGCCGGTTCTCGATGCCTCAACCATGGGCCGGCGTGGTCGCGGTAGGTCTCCTCCTGCTGCAGACCGTGCCCCTCTACTGGCGCCGCCGGGCGCCGAACACCGTGCTGGTCCTCGTCGCGGCGGCCTTCGCGTTCAAGTACCTGATCGGCATCAACCCGGGATTCGCCGGCGCCGGACTGCTGATCGCGATGTACAGCGTCGCCGTATATGGCAGCGGCCGCCTCAGGCTTTGGGCCGTCCTGGTTGCCGGCCTGCTTTTCGTTGCGGGTTTCCTGATCTTCGCGGTGACCGGGAATCCACGATGGATCGCGCTCTCCGGGCCGGCCGCGGTGCACGTGGCCGCCTGGCTGATCGGCGATTATCTCCGCGCCCGACGGGGTTACATCGCCGCGCTCGAGGAGCGTGCCATCCGCCTGGAGCGCGAGCGCCGGCTTGACCGCGAGCTCGCCGCCGACCAGGAGCGGGCACGGATCGCCCGCGAGCTGCACGACGTGGTCGCGCACGACGTCAGCGTGATCGCCATCCAGGCGGGCGCCGCCCGCACGGTTCAGCAGGCGCACCCAGAAGCCGCGACCGAGATCCTCAAGCTGATCGAGACCACGGCCCGCAAGACCCTGGTCGAGCTCAGCCAGCTGCTCGGCGTGCTGCGGAAACCTGGTGGTGGCGTCCCCGAGCGCGGCCCCCAACCCGGGCTGGACCAACTCCCAGGCATCGTCGGAGAACTGCGGGCCGCCGGGCTGACCGTCGTCGCGGCCGTTGAAGGCGAAGCGCAGGCCCTGCCACCGGCGCTCGACCTATCCGCCTACCGGATCATCCAGGAATCGACCACCAACATCCTCAAGCACGCGCGGGCCAAGCATGTCGAGATCCTGGTGCGCTACCAACCGACGGAGCTCGACTTGCGGGTTCGAGATGATGGCCTGGGCGCAAACGCCGCTAACGGCGTCCGCTCCGGACATGGGCTGGTCGGCATGCGAGAGCGAGTCACGCTCTTCGGCGGCGAATTGCAGGCCGGCCCGCTGAAAGGCGGTGGCTTTGAAGTCTCGGCGCGGCTCCCGATCGGACCGAGCTCCTGGTGACGGTCCGCGTTCTCATCGTTGACGACCAGGCGTTGGTGCGTGCCGGTTTCAAGATGATCCTGCAAGCCCAACCGGATATCCATGTTGTGGGAGAGGCCGGGGACGGAGAACAGGCAGTCGCTCTCGTTCGAAGTCTTCAGCCGGACGTCGTCCTGATGGACGTCCGCATGCCGGGACTCGATGGCATCGAAGCCACGCGACGGATCAAGGCCGAGGGATTGCCGTCGAAGGTCGTCATCCTTACTACGTACGACCTGGATGAATATGTCTTCGACGCGCTGACCGCAGGGGCAACGGGTTTCTTGCTCAAACATGTTCCGCCCGAGGACCTGGTGCACGGCGTCCGCCTGGCCGCTGAGGGGGACGCCCTGCTGGCACCCTCGGTCACCCGGCGTCTGATCGAGGAGTTCACCAGAGGCCGGGCCGCTGTCCAGCCCAGCTCGGACGAGTTCCACACGCTGACCGAACGCGAGCGAGACGTCCTCCGCCTGCTGGCTCGGGGCCTATCCAACGCGGAGATCGCCGGCGAGCTGCATGTCGGCGAAGCGACCATCAAGACGCACGTCGCGCATCTGCTCGACAAGCTCGATCTACGCGATCGAGTCCAGGCGGTGATCTACGCCTACGAAGTGGGCCTCGTCAAACCCGGGGCCGCCTAGCGATTTCGGGTCTCCGCCTCGCGGGGGAGGCAGCCAAAAAGTTTCACTCGCGAGAGCGATCCAGAAATCGGGCCCGATGCTGACGACGTCACGGGCGGGTGGCCCTAGCGTGGTGACAGCACACCACGAGGAGGATGCAAATGACACAACACCAACCCGTCATCCGCATTCAGCAGCTGAGTAAGCGGTATGGCGCGAGCATTCTTGCGGTCGATCGACTCGATCTCGAGGTGCAGCATGGCGAAGTCTTCGGCTTTCTTGGTCCGAACGGCGCAGGAAAAACGACGACCTTGCGAATGCTGCTCGGTCTCATCCGGCCGACATCCGGAAGCGCGACGGTCGCCGAGCACGCACCAGGCGATCCCGAGGGGTTGCGGCGGATCGGGTCGCTCGTCGAGGCGCCGGCGTTCTATCCGTATCTCTCCGGGCGCCAGAACCTGAAGGTGGCTGCCGATTACGCCGGCATCCCGCATTCGCGCATCGACGGCGCTCTCGAGGAGGTCGACCTGCTGTCGCGAGCAAAGGATCGTTTCGCGACCTACTCCATGGGCATGAAGCAGCGGCTGGCGGTTGCCGCGGCGTTGATCAAGGAGCCGGAGCTGATGATCCTGGACGAGCCAACGAACGGGCTGGATCCGCAGGGTGTCGTGGAAATGCGGAGCCTCATCAAGCGCCTCGGAAGCGGCGACCGTACCGTGCTGCTGTCCAGCCACCTGCTCAACGAGGTCGAGCAGACCTGCGACCGCGTTGCCATCATCAGCCATGGACGTCTTATCCGGGAAGGCACCGTCGATGAGGTGCGCGGCCAGGCGGGCCTCGTGGTTCGCGCCAACCCCTTCGATGGCGCCCGGCTCGCGCTGGAGCGGATGCTCGGCGGAGCAGCCGTCAGCGCGGTGGACGGCGCCCTGCGGCTGAGTGTCGCTCCGGAGCGGGCCGCGGATATCAACGCCGCGCTCGTCGGCGCTGGGATCCGCGTGAGCGAACTGCGACCGGCGGAGCGAACCCTGGAAGAAGTCTTCCTCAACCTGACCACTCGAGAAGGAGCAGCGGCATGATCAACAGTCTCAAAGCGGAATGGCGCAAACTCATCCGGCGGCCCGCCATCTGGTGGTTGGGCGCCTTCATCCTGGCGATCGTTCCACTCGTCTATACGTTCTCCTGGATCCAGTACAACTCTCCGAGCTTTCACCCCGATTCAGGGGCTACCCTCGCGCAGCTAAAGGCCCAGCTCTACCCGGCGAACTTCGCGGCGACAATGGTTGCCGGGCTCTCCTTCATCGGCGGCGCGCTCATGCTGGTTATGGGCGCACTGGCGGTCGGAAGTGAGTACGGCTGGACCACGTTCAAGACCGTCTACACCCAGCGCCCCGGACGGCTGCAAGTGCTGGCCGGTCAGCTGGCCGCGGTCAGCGCCATCAGCGTGATCATCGTCGCCGGAGCCTTCTTACTGGCCGCCTTGAGCAGCTTTACGATCGCCAACCTCGCGGGCGCAGCGATCGTCTGGCCAGCGTTGACCGAAATCGTGAAGGCCCTGGCGGCGACCTGGCTCATCCTCGAAGTGTGGCTGCTGTTCGGCATGGTGATGGCCTATCTATTTCGACAGTCGGCGCTGGCCATCGGTCTGGGCCTCGCCTATATGCTCGCGATCGAGGGCATCCTGTTCCGCGCCCTGAGTGGGTTCCATCTCAGCTGGGTGACCACCGTTGAAAAGTTCATGGTCGGCCAGAACACGGGCGCACTGTCCGGGTCATTCCAGAGCGGCTTTCGGGGGCCCACCCCGCTGATCTCCGCCGAGCACGCGCTTCTGGTTGTGGTCGCCTATGCCCTGGGGTTTGTGATTCTCTCCGGCATTCTGGTTCGCAGCCGCGACGTCGTCTGACGCTTGGATCGAGGAGCGTGTCCTTTTCCCGGCACGCTCCTCTCACTCATTACGGTCGCTGCCAGGCGCCGACCAGGTTGCCGGCGGGATCCCTGAAGAGCGCCACCCGCACGTCACCTTCGGGATAGATGGGCTTGACAACGGTGCCGCCGTGAGCCGCCACCCGGCCGACGGTTTCGTCAAGTCCTTCCACGTAGACATAAGGCACGATGCCGGCATCGCCCGCCACGGCCTGGTCGGTCATGAAATGGCCAATGACCTGCCCACCACCATCTTCGAAGCTGCCCCGGTCCGGATCACCCCGCATCCGCCAACCGAACACGCCGGTGTAGAACGCCGCCGATGCGCGGATGTCTCTTGCGGGAATGTTCAGGTAGGACAACCCGCCCTGCCGGAAGACGCCTGAGGTCTCATCAACGCGTGGTTTCTGTTTCATTGCCACAACTCTACGTGGCGCGCTGGGGTCTCGCTAGGGACGTCGAACAGGCGACCTATAATCGCGAATGGGCGATCAGGATTCTCGAAGAGGCAGGAAGGCAATGAGTGTTATCCAGCGAATGTCCGACGTGATCCAACAGCGCGTCAACGCGGTTCTCGACCGCGCGGAAGACCCCAACCAGGCACTTGATCTGTCCTATGAGAAGCAGCTCGAAGCGCTGCAACAGGTCCGCCGGGGCGTCGCCGACGTGCTGACCTCCGAGAAACGGCTCGAGATCCAGCAGAACGAGCTGACACAGAGTCAGGCAAAGCTCCAGGGGCAGGCGCAGGAAGCACTGCAGCAGGGTCGTGAGGACCTGGCGCGATTGGCGTTGACTCGGGCACAGACCGCGCAGGAACAACTCGACGGCCTGCAGCAGCAGATCGACCAGCTAAAGGCTCAGGAACAGAAGCTGGAGGACACCGCGGCGAAGCTGCAGGCGAAAGTCGAAGCCTTTCGGACGCAGCGGGAGACGATGAAGGCGCAATACACCGCGGCCAAGGCCTCCACCCAGGTGGGCGAGTCGGTGACCGGGCTCTCCGAGCACATGGCCGACGTCAACCTGATGCTGGATCGGGCCCGCGAGAAGACGGCGCAGATGCAGGCACGGGCTGCGGCGGTCGATCAGCTCATGGACAGCGGTGCGCTGGATACGATCGGCCCGGGGAGCGAGGACGACATCGACCGCCAGCTGAAGGTCCACGTCGTCGACAGCGCCGTTGATCAGCAGCTCGCGGCGATGAAGAAGCAGCTGGCCGGCGGCAGTGCCGGGCAGCTCTCAGCCGGAACCATCGTGGTGCGCATTCACGGGGAGGACCAGTACCGGCTGCAGCAGTCGGATCGGGCGAAGCTCGATCAGTTCGATGCCGACCTGATGGCGGCGATCCGCGCCGCCGATGAGCCTCGTTTCAAGGGAACCCTGACCACGCTGCTGAGCTGGGTGCGCTCGAGCGGGCAGAAACTTCCTTCGGCGGACCTCTCGAGCTCGGATGTCGTGTTGCCGTCCGAGGACATGACCCTGAAGGAGGCACAGGACCTGGTCGCCGGCGAACCGGTCTTCGCCGGAGGCTAGCTCAGACCGGAAGATCCCAGAGCGGGTACCAGCAGCCCTGGTCCTGCTCGACGGGCAATTCTTTCTCCGCCAGCGAGGCCTGCCGGAACTCTTCGGCGTTGTCACGGCTGTGCCCGCCGCTGGGGATGAACGGATAAAAGGCCCCTCGCTTGTATTCGTAGACCCAGTAGACCGGACGATCTTTCTGCTGGAAGCGGAACGCGGCGGCGAGCAGCAGGTCGCCATAGCCCTCCTCGAGGAGCGTCTGGGCGACCCCATGCAGCGCGGCCACGATCGACTCGAACTCGTCCCCGGTCACAATCAACCATTGGAAGCCGAAGCTATCGGTGCTCTCGTCGATGGTGAAGGCGCCGCTGTCCCCTTCGACGTTGAGGAGCTTGTGCAGCTCGTCGCTGGCTTCGGTGAAGCGGCCGGGAGGAAGTCGTCGGAAGACGACACCCGCTCGACGAGGTCGCTCAACACCGCCGGCGGCTTCGAGCGTCACAACCGCCGTGGTAATGGCAAAGAACTTGTCTTCCTGGACCTTCGGCATGGGGGTGCGGCCGATCAGGTCGTCGAGAAATCCCATGCCGTTATTCTCCCTCCCCCTTGTGGGGAGGGTTTAGAGGGGGCGCCGTTTAGCGGGCGAGCTCGGCTTCCATCGCCTTCAGCCGAGCCAGCCGGTGTTCGAGCGATGGGTGGGTCGAGAAGATCTCTGAGAGCGAGCCTTCGTGCGCGACCGAGGCCAGCATCAGAGAGTTGGCGGCCTCCACCTGGCGCAGGTCGCGGTCCGGGATGCGCTGGATGGTACCGCTGATCTTGACCAGCGCCGACGCGAGCGTCGATGGCTGGCCCGTGATGATCGCTGATCCCCGGTCAGCTGCATACTCGCGATAGCGGGACAGGGTCCGGATCAGGACGAAGCTGACGGCCCAAACGGCGGCCGAGACGAGAAAGATAAAGATGAACGCGTTGCCGCTGTCGCGGCTGTCGCGACGGCCGTACCCGCCATAGAAGCCGCCCCACAGCCCCATCTGGACGATGAAGGAGGCGACCGTGGCAAAGAAGCTGGCCATCGCCATCACCCGCATATCGCGGTGGATGACGTGGCTGAGCTCGTGAGCAATGACCGCCTCCAGCTCCGGCTCGTTGACCTGCTGCATGATTCCGGTCGTGACCGCAACCAGTGCGTGGTTGGGATCGCGTCCGGTTGCCAGCGCGTTTGGAACCGGAGTGTCGATGATTGCCACTTTGGGCTTGGGGATGCCGGTCGTCTGGGCCAGCCGGGTGACGATCTGATGGAGCTGTGGGGCTTCCTGCTCGGAGACTTCGCGGGCGCCGATGGAGAGCAGGATAAGCCGGTCGCTGTAGTAGTACTGCAGGGCCAGCAGGATGATGGCAATCGGGATGATGAGGGCCAGAGGGGCCCCAAACCTCCACAGAACCCCGATGAAGATGAGGTAGACGATGGCCAGTAAGAAGAGCGTGAGAAACATCCGGAGCGTCAGGCCAAAGTCGTTGCCGATCCGTCGCTGCATGCTTCCTGTATACCCCATTTGCCAGCGTTTTAGCCTGACGACTGACTAAAACGGCACAATCGGGAGATGGCGAATCTGATCGCGCGCTATGGTTATCTGGCCGTCTTTATTGTCGTCAGCCTGGAGTCACTGGGAATCCCGCTGCCTGGCGAAACCACCCTGATCACCGCCGCGCTCTACGCCGGTGCGACCCATCGCCTCAGCATCGTCGGCGTCATCCTGGCGGCGATCGCGGGGGCCATCCTGGGCGATAACTTCGGTTATCTGATCGGGCACTGGGGCGGGTACCGGCTCCTCGTCCGCTACGGCCGCTACATCCGTTTGATGGAGAGCAGGGTGAAGGTCGCTCGGTACCTGTTTCTCCGTTTCGGAGGGCGGGTCGTGTTCTTCGGACGATTCGTGTCGATCCTCCGGGCATACGCCGCCTTTCTCGCGGGCACAACCCGGATGCCATGGCGCCGCTTCCTCGTCTTCAATGCCGCGGGCGGCATTGCGTGGGCATCGGTCTGGGGCAGCGCGGCGTACATTCTCGGCAGCCAGATCGAGCGCCTGAGCGGCCCGGTGGCGATCGCTTTCGGAGTTGCTGGGGTTGTGGCCATCATCGCGGGCGCTCTCGCTATCCGCTCACGCGAACGCGCGCTCGAAGCCGACGCCGAGCGGGCGTTTCCCGGTCCGCTCGAAGGCTATCCGCGCGGTCGTCGTCTGTAGCGGACGGGGCTAACAGCCCTCCAATCAAGGTCAGGCGGCGGGCCGCTCGGGGGCGGTGGGCGGGGCGGTCAGCCAGGGCCGCACTTCCGCAGCGGGAACGGGGCGAGCCAGATAGTAACCCTGGCCGAAGTCGATGCCGTACTCTCGGGCTTTCTCCCAGGTGGCGCCATCCTCGATCCCCTCGGCGACCACCGCGAGGCCAAGCTTGTGTCCCAGGTCGACGGCGGCGCGCACGATGGCGCCGCTGGTGGTGTCGTCGATCAGCCCGCTGACGAATGACTTATCGATCTTCATCTCGTGCACCGGCAGGCGATGCAGATAGGCGAGGGAGGAATAGCCGGTTCCGAAATCGTCGATGGACAGCCGGACGCCCAGGCTGCGAAGCCTTTGCAGCGTCTCCTCGGTCCGCTGCGACTCGGCCATGATCGTGCTTTCGGTAATTTCGAGGGTCAGCCATGCCGGTTCGGCCCTGACATCTTTCAGGGTTTGCGCCACCGTGTCGGTGAGCTGCACGTCGAGCAGGTTGCGCATCGAGATGTTGACCGACACACCCAGGGGCTGGCCCGCCGTATGCCAGCTCACGCACTGCTGCAACGCGGTGAGCAGCACCCACTGCGTCAACGGTTGGATGAGACCGGTCTGTTCGGCAAAGGCGATGAAGTCACTGGGTGGAACCAGACCATGCCCGGGCCGCTGCCAGCGAACCAGTGCCTCGAGTCGCTCCACGCGTCCATTCGCAAGGCGGGCGATCGGCTGGTAGTGCAGGGTGAGGGCTCCGGCGTTGATCGCGTGGCGAAGCTGGGCCATCAACGCCAGCCGGCTGTCGCCCGGCTCGTCGTGGTCGCGGCTGTAGGTGGCGTGCGTCCGCCGCGAGCGCTTGGCCACATACATCGCAATATCCGAGCGGCGCAGCATGCTGTCCGCCGAATCGGCGTGCTCGGGGTAGACGGCGATCCCGATGCTGGCGCCGACGTCGAGCGCCTGGCCTTCCACCACGAAGGGGCGTTCCAGGGTGGCGAGCAGCTTGTCGGCGACCTTGCGAGCCCCATCGGCATCGGTGCCCAGCAACAGGATGGCGAACTCGTCCCCGCCCAGGCGGGCGACGGTGTCGGCCTCCCGCAGCTCACCGCTGAATCGCTCTCCGACCTGGCGGAGCAGCTGATCACCGGCCTGATGCCCGAAGGTGTCGTTGACCTCTTTGAAGTGATCGAGGTCGATGATCATCAACGCCACTCTGGTCTGCTGTCGCTTCGCCAGCAGGATGGCCTGGTCAAGCCGGTCCCGAGCCAGCACCCGGTTGGGTAGGCCGGTCAGCGCGTCGTGGAGTGCCTGGTGTTCGAGGCTCTCCTGGGTCTGCTTGCTGTCGGAGATATCCTGCACCTGGTCGATGACATAGCGGGCGCTGCCATCGTCGTCCGCGACGCGGGCGACGCTCACCTGGCCCCAGAGGACCGTGCCATCTTTGCGCAGATAGCGACGCTGAATCTGCATCGCGTTCACTTCACCTGACCAGAGCCTCTCGAAGGTGCCAAAGATGTCCAGCCGGTCATCGGGGGGCGTGATGGCCGCCCAGCCCTGCTGCAAGATCTCAGCTTCGGTGTAGCCGGTCATCTGGCAAAAGGCACGGTTGACGGCGATGATCTGGCGATCGGAGGACGAAAGGATCTGGCCGGCGGGCGACTCGCTGAAGAGGCTGCGAAAGAGACGCTCGCTCGCCCGCAGCCGCTCTTCGGCCTGCACCCGGGCGGAGATGTCCGTGACCATGGCGAGGGCGCCGGTGAACTGACCATGGTCATTGATGACGGGCGTCGTCGCGATCAGCGCCCAGAGAGGTTCACCGGTCTTCCGACGATAGATGATCTCCCGCCTCGACCCCATCCCACGCCGGAGTCGCTGCCAATGTTCCCCTCGCTCGCGGCGCCCGGCATCCGTGAAATAGAAGTCGTCTGGCGACCGCCCCAGCATCTCCGCGGTGGTGTAGCCGAGCAGGTCGGCCAGGCGCTGATTGACGAACGTGGTGCGGTCATCCGCATCGACCATCCAGATGCCTTCGTGGGCGGTCTCGACGAGCTTCTGATAACTCGTCTCCTTCGCACGCAGGGCCGCTTCCTGCCGTCGTCGCTCGCTGAGATCGCGAAAAATGGTCAGGAACGCGACGAACTCGCCGTGAGCGTCCGCCAGCGGGGAAACGGAGAGCCGCACGTCTACGAGGGATTGATCCTTGCGCCGAAAGGTCGACTCGATGTCGCGCAGCGCTTTCCCTTCTCTGACCTGTTGAAGGAAGGGCGCCAGGCGGCCCTGGCTTTCGGGCCGAAGCAGCATCGACACATCGCGACCGATGGCCTCCTCCGCCACGTACCCAAGGAGGCCTACCGCCCCGGGGTTCCAGCTCTCGATGATGCCGTCGGTACTGGCCAGGAAGATCGCGTCTTCGGATGACTCGACGATGGCGGCCACCAGTTCGGCCAGCTTGTAGGTGCGATGCGGCTCAGGCAATACTCCGGACCCCTACTTCAGCAACATGTACGGCAACGGCAACTTGACGTTGTGACAGCACTGTGACACCGGCAAGGCCCTGCCCGGCTAGCTTGCGGCGGACTCTTAGCGCGCGGTCGTCCGCCGGAAACGAATCACCGAGATGGGGACGAAGACGATCAGAATGCCGGCGATCCACAGCGCCGACTGGATGAGCGCCCAGCGTGTGTCCGCCGTGGTCAGCGCCGGATTGACGTGGAACAGTCCGCGCAGCGCATCGGCCAGCACCGAGACCGGATTGTGCCGCGCGAAGCCCTGCAGCCACGATGGCATCGTGTCCACCGGAACGAAGGCGCTCGAGGCGAACGTCAGCGGAAACAGCCAGATGAACCCACCCGACTGGGCGGCCTCGACGCTCCGCACCATCAACCCGATGAAGGCGGAGATCCAGGAGAAGGCGAAGCTGAATCCCATCAAGACCAGGATGCCGAGCAGGAACTCGAGCACGGTTCCCTGCGGCCGGAAGCCGACGAGAAATCCCACGATCAGCATGATGACGACGGTGAAGAGGTTGCGTCCCAGGTCGGCCAGCGTCCGGCCGGTGAGCAGCGCGGACGATGACATCGGCAGCGAACGGAAGCGATCGATGAGGCCGCGCTGCATGTCCTGGGCAAGACCGATACCAGTGGTGACCCCGCCGAAGGCAACCGTCTGGACGAAAATGCCGGGCATCAGAAAGTTGACGTACTGGCCACCGGGGACATGGATGGCCCCGCCGAATACATAGCGGAACAGCAGCACGAACATGATCGGTTGGATGGCGACGAAGACAATCAGCTCCGGGAGCCGGATGGTCTCGAGCAGGCTGCGGCGGGCCAGGACGATGGCGTCGAGGAAGGCCCAAACGACTGGAGGGCGGCGCACCGGTTCATAACGGGTTCCCGCGGCTGCCGGGACGTCAACCACGGCCATCAGCGGCTTCGCCTTCCGCGGCCGTCCCGCTCATCCGCCTTTTCCTTTTCGGTTTCGCGCCCGGTCAGCGTGAGAAAGACGTCGTCCAGGCTCGGCCGGTGAAGCTGAAGGTCGACGACCGTGATGCCGGCAGCATCGAGCTCTCGAACCAGCACCGCCAGCGCGCTGGTCCCGTTGCGCGAGGGACCGGAGATCAACCGCTGGCTCGGGTCGACGGCCGGTTCGGCCGATAAGTAACGGCGGGCCACCGAAGCGGCCTGCGAAAGATCGGCGTCTTTGGCGAGTGCCAGCTCGATCCGGTCGCCGCCGAGCCGGCTCTTCAGTTCGTCAGACGTCCCCTCGGCGATCACCCGGCCGGTATCGACGACCGCGATTCGGTTGGCCAGCTCATCGGCTTCTTCCATGTACTGGGTGGTGAGCAGGATGGTCGTCCCCTCTCTGACCAGGGTGGCGATGATCTCCCACAGCTGGCGCCGGCCGCGCGGGTCGAGCCCGGTGGTCGGCTCGTCGAGGAATAAGACCGGCGGAAGCATGACGAGCGACCCGGCCAGGTCGAGCCGGCGGCGCATCCCGCCTGAATAGGTTTTGGCCATTCGGTTGGCGGCGTCCGTCAGGTCGAATTGCACCAGGAGTTCCAGCGCGCGCCGTTTGGCGTCGTGGCCGGAGAGGTGATAGAGCCGCCCGATCATCTCGAGGTTCTCGCGGCCGGTCATGAACTCATCGATCGCCACCGATTGCCCAGCCAGTCCGATATGGGATTTGATGCGGTCCGGATCCTTGACCACATCGAAGCCGGCGACGGTGGCGCGCCCCGCGTCGGGCTTGAGCAACGTGGTGAAGATCCGCACTGCGGTGGTTTTGCCGGCGCCGTTCGGACCGAGGAGCGCGAGCAAACTTCCTTCGTGGACGTGGAGATCGAGCCCATCGAGCGCACGGGTGCGGCCATAGTTCTTGATCAGGCCCTCGGCGTGAATGGCGCGGTCGACGACCATCCCGCACAGATTACCCAGCGACCGGCTCAGCGCGCCTGTCTAATCTGGATTTAACAATTCCGCCTGGTCCAGCCGGCTTTGACTATCGTGCCGTATAGACGGCAACGAATCGGGCCTCAGGCCAGAGGCGACGCCGGAGGAGTGGAAGCCTGCAATCCGTCCTGATGCGCGCTATCATCGCCGTCGCCGGCGCGACGATCGTTGGCTGCAATAGCAACCCATCGACGACAGGTAACGGGGCGAACGGCGGGGACGGCACGCCGGCGTACGGGATCTTCTCGGGACATCTCGACCTGCATGGGGAAATCGCCGTGCACGGGACGTTCACCGATACGCTGACGTCACGCCGCGAGACGTGCCGGGCCTACGTGGGCGGCGCTGTCCCGGCGACCACGCTGTGGGTGGTGCCGACGCCGAGCAACGCATCTCCAGTGGGTGGACACGTCGTGACCCTCACCGGCGGAGTCCCCACCGACCAGCCATCGAGTGGATACCACGGCCCGGGCACCTACGCGCAGCCCTCTGCGGCGGTGGCGGTCCTGATCGTCGACAACGCATCCTTCCTGCCCGGGAACGACGCTCGCGTCAGCATCACTGTGTCACCTGACGGGTCCGGCTCGATGTCCTTCACCGGCATGGTCGACACCTCGACCAGTGCGGCTGAGTCCGGTGAGGAGCGCTGGACGTGCAAGGGCTGATGCGCCTGCGCGCATTGACGATTGCGCTCGCCGGTATCGTCCTGGCTGCCTGCCTTCCCGGGACGGCGGGGAGCAGTCCGACGGCGAGTGCCCGACCACCGTCGCAGCCGAGCAGCGGGCCGGAGCTCGCGGGGTCGGTGTCGGTGCAGGGCGACTACGAACTCTCCGCGAGCTTCACTACCCGGGTCGCGGAACACGCAGAGGGTGTCCCGACACCGCCCGCCATGCCCGCAAGCTGTGCTGAATACGCCATGGGCTTCCAGGCGACTTCGCAGGATGACAACGCTCGAGCGTTTCTCCCACCCGTGGTGCAAACCACGGGCAAGCCTGCTGTCTTCATCCGAAGCATGATCAGTTCGGGATATGGGGGCCCCGGAACCTACAACAGCAACGCGACGCCCGGACTCAGCGGTGGGGCTACGGTGCAGGGAGACGCGTTCACCGTCTATCACTCCACCACCGGCAGCACGACGACACTGACGGTGCAACCCGACGGTTCGGGTACGCTCTCCTTTTCCCGGTGGCGAAGTACGGAGGTCCGTGGGGGGATCATCGCCGGTTATCTGAGCGGCACCGTGACATGGAGCTGCCACTGAGTTGAAGGGCCTCATGCCAGAATGAAGCAGGCCCCCTCATGCTGCAAATCCGACGCGACCGCGAGATCCACAAGGAAGAGGGCGATTGGTTTACGGCTCGCTGGCATTTCTCCTTCGATCGCTATCGCGATCCGAACCAGATGGGCGTCGGCCCGCTCCGCGTGTTCAACCATGACTATCTGATCCCCGGCGCAACCTGGCCGATGCATCCCCACGCCGACGTCGAGGGCATCACCTATGTCTGGAAGGGTGACTTTCGCCACGAGGACAGTCTGGGCAACGACGGTGTGCTGCAACCAGGGGGTGTACAGCTGATGACGCTGGGCTCCGGCGCGCTTCACTCTGAGCAGAACGCCTCAAAAACGCAGCCGATGGAATTCATCCAGCTATGGATCCTCCCGGATACGCCGTCGCTGCGGCCGTCGGTGCAGCAGCGGCAATTCACCAAAGCCGACCGCACCGACAAACTGCTCGAGGTGGTTGGCCACGACGATGGCGATCCGATCCGCGTCCATCAGGACGCCGGCGTATATGTGGCTGCGCTCTCCGCCGGCACGGCGGTCACCCATTCGTTTGGCCCTGGGCGCGGCGGATACCTCTACCTGATCGAGGGCGCGCTCTCAATCTCTTCTCCGGCGTTGGGCGAGCGCAGCGACGGGACGTCACTGTCGACGGGCGACGCCGTCAAGATCCTCGAGGAGGCCGGCCTCGGCTTGCGGGCAGCCGTCGCCAGCGATCTGATCCTGGTGGATGTCCCGCTTCGCTTCACCCCGGTTGGCGTGTGGGCCCGCTAACGCCTTCGCCCACCCGGTAAGGTAGTCGCGTGCCGTCACAAGTCTTTCGGGTCAGCGAGGTCGGGCAACTGCTCGACCAGGGCGCGCAACTGGTCGACGTCCTGGACCCCGACGATTTCGAGCACAGCCATCTCCCCGGTGCCATCAATATTCCGCTGAAAACGCTGACTCGCGAGACCACCAGCCGGCTCGATCGAAGCCGGCCGGTGGTCGTGTACTGCAACGATTTCGGTTGAGACCTTTCGCCGAGGGCCGCGTGGCGGCTGGAGACGATGGGATTCACAAAGGTCGCGGATTACGCTGCCGGCAAGCAGGCGTGGCTCGAGGATAACCAGGCGCGAGAGGGGAAATCGACCGAGGAGACATGGCTGGGCGACGTCGCGGATGCCAGCATCCCAACCTGCCGTCTCGACGAACGGACTGGAGACCTGCGCCAGCGGGTTGAGGCGGATGGCCGCCAGATCTGCGTCGTCACGACTGACGAGGGCATCGTGCTGGGCCTGCTGCGCAAGCAGGCATTAGCCGCAGAGCCGAGCCGCACGGTGGAAGACGTCATGCAGTCGGGACCAAAAACCTTCCGCCCCAATCTGACGCTCGAAGAGCTCCTCAGCTATATGCGCGACCACGAGATCAAGACCAACGCCCTGATCACGACGGCCGAGGGCCGGCTGCTGGGGGTCATCGCGCGCGCCGACCTCGAGGCGACCCTGGAGCACGAAGCCGCCGAAGCTCGGGGAGCGGGCTCGTCGGACGGTTGACCGACCGCCGGTAGGTGCAACTGCGGCGCAGGGGGCAGGCATCGCAACGCGGTGCGCGCGCCCGACACACCATGGCGCCGAGATCCATCAGCGCCTGGTTGATGAGATAGCCCTTGCCGGTGGGAATGATGGCTCGCGCGAGTTGCCAGAGACTGGCCGGGCGGGCACGACCAGCCATCTCGCCGAGGCCGAAATGCCGGCGCAAGACCCGGGCGACATTGGTATCGAGCACCGGGGCATCCACGTGGTAGGCGAAGTTCATCACCGCCCCGGCCGTGTAGCGGCCGACGCCGGGTAGCTCCCGCAACCCGTCCGGCGTGCGCGGGAACCTGCCGCCCAGCCGGTCGGCGACCTGTAGCGCGGCGCCGTGCAGCCATTTCCCACGCACCTTGTAGCCGAGCGGATCGGTAATGGCCTTGATCTCGCTCAGGCGAGCGGCGGCCATTTGCTCCACGGTCGGGTACCGGTTCAAGAGCTGCTCGTAAACGGGGACCACGCGCGAGATCTGCGTCTGGTGCGACAGGATCTCAGAGACCAGGATGGAATAGGGATCCCGGATCTTTCGCCAGGGCAGGTCGCGCCCGTGGACGCCGTACCAGGTCAGCAGCCGCTGCTGGAAGGAACGGTTCCGCCCGGGCGTAACCACGGGTCCCGATTCTAGAGTCGCAAGCTCCCCAGAGACTGCCGGTTATACGGGTCGACATGCGGAAGGTAAGCCGTCGGCTGCTGACGCTGGCCATCACGTTCGCCCTGATCCTGGTCCTCCAGCTCCCGGCCCTGGCACGGGCGGGCGGCGGTCACAGCAGCGGCGGCGGCAGTTCTGGTGGCGGCCATAGCAGCGGTGGTGGTTACAGCAGTGGCAGCAGCCACACGAGCAGCGGGAGCGGCGGGGGCAGCTTCTTCTACGTCGGCGGCAATTCCGGCGGCACGCTCGGTGACATCATCTTCCTGCTCTTTATCCTGGGCGCCGGGATCGCCGTCTACGTGTGGTGGAAGGGGCGCCAGTCGAGTGATAGTTCCGGAGGCGGCGACGTCAGTGTCCAGCCCATCGCGGAGATCGACACCGAGGCGGTGCGCAGCGGCCTCGGGGCACTGACGGCTCGCGATCCGAATTTCAACCAGCAGGTCTTTCTCGACCGGGCGCAGACGACCTTCTTCGTCCTTCAGAACGCCTGGATGGCGCGCAACCTGGAGCCGGCGCGGATCTACCTTTCCGATGCGATCTACCAGCGCTGGAAGCTGCAGGTGGACCAGTTCGTCGTCCTGCACAAGCGCGATGTCATGGAAGACCTGGCGGTCAACGGTTGTGCGATCGCGAAGGTGGCCGGCGATCCGAACTTCGACAGCATCACCGTCCGCTTCGACGCCATCGCCGCCGACTACGAGGTCGACGATGCGAACAAGATCGTGAGTGGTGATAAGGTCCAGCGTCCCTTCACCGAGTTCTGGACGTTCATCCGCAGCCGAGCGGTACAGACCCGCGCGGGGGAGACGGCTCAGATCACGCAATGTCCCAACTGCGGCGCCCCGGTCCAGATCAACGAATCCGGTACCTGCGCCTACTGCAAGGCGACGGTCACGACCGGACAGTTCGGCTGGGTGCTCAACACCATCACCCAGGCCGACGAGTGGTCGGCGGCCGCCTAACTTCGGTTCTGCCGCGGCGTCCGTCCGGCGTCGAGCTCTAGACAGCCACCGATACCTTTTCGGAGAAATGGCACGCGGCCTTATGACCCGGAGCCTTCTGTTCCAGCGGCGGCTCCTGGTCCGCGCAGGGCGTCGGAACCTTGGCTATTGGGCAGCGGGTGTGGAAGCGGCACCCCGATGGCGGATTGATCGGCGAAGGAATCTCCCCGCTCAGCGCCACCAGCCGGCGCTTCGACTGGACATCGGGATCGGGAATCGGCACGGCTGAGAGCAGCGCTTTGGTGTAGGGATGGCGGGGGTTGCGATAGATCTCGACGCTGTCCGCCACCTCGACGATCTTCCCCAGGTACATGACCATCACCCGGTCGCTGACGTGGCGGACCACCGAGAGATCGTGGGCGATGAACAGATAGGTGAGCTGAAACTCCTTCTGCAGGTCTTCCATGAGGTTGATGATCTGCGCCTGGATCGAGACGTCCAGCGCCGAGATCGGCTCGTCGGCCACGATCAGCTTCGGCCGCAGTGCTAATGCGCGGGCGATCCCGATGCGCTGCCGCTGGCCGCCGCTGAACTCGTGGGGATAGCGGTTGTTGAAGTACGGATTCAGGCCCACCACGCGAAGGAGTTCCTGGACCCGCGCGTCCTTCTGTCGCCGGCTGAGCATGCCAAAGTTCTCCAGCGGCTCCGCGATGATGTCGCCCACGGTCATGCGCGGGTCGAGGGAGGCGAAGGGGTCTTGAAAGATCATCTGCAGCTGCTTGCGCTGTTGCCGCAGTTTCTCGCCGCCGAGCCGGGTGATATCGACGCCGTCGAAAATCACCTGTCCGGACGTGGCCGGCAGCAGCTGCGTGAGCAACCGTCCGAGGGTCGACTTGCCGCAGCCCGACTCACCCACCAGCCCGACGGTCTCACCCGGGCGAATCTCGAAGCTCACGCCATCGACGGCCTTGACCGTCGTCGCCACTCCGGTGCGGAAGTGCTTGACCAGGTCGGTGACGCGCAGCAGGGGCTCACCGGGAGCGAGGTCGCGGCGGTCCGCCGCGAGCGCCGCGCTACTCATCGCTGCTCGGCTCCGCCACGATCGGCGCCTTCACCTCGCGGGCGTCGCTCACCCGGGCGGCGAGGTCTTTCGGCGGCCGCACCCCGCTGGCGGCGCCGGGCCGGGTATCGATGATGTCGGCCGCGCCCATCTCGGCGTAGGCCCGCTTCATCGTGACCCAGCAGGCGGCTTGCTGGTCCGGCCCGACGTCGGCGAGCTTCGGCTCGTCCGAGAAGCAGCGATCGATTCGAAACGGGCAGCGAGGACTGAACTTGCACCCGGGTGGCAGCTTGATGAGATCCGGCGGCAGCCCCTCGATCGACCGCAGCCGTTCCCGCCGGTCGGCATCCAGCCGCGGGACCGAGCGCAGCAGTGACCAGGTGTAGGGATGCTGAGGCGATTCGAAAATCTGCTTGACGGGTCCTTCTTCCACGATCTCGCCGGCATACATCACGATCACGCGGGTGCAGATCCCGGCCACCACCCCGAGGTTATGGGTGATCAGGATGATCGAGGTCCCGGTGTCTTCGTTCAGGTCACGCAGCAGCTCCAGGATCTGCGCCTGCACCGTGACGTCGAGCGCGGTGGTGGGCTCATCCGCAATCAGGATCTCGGGACGGTTGGCAAGGCCCATGGCGATCATCGCCCGCTGGCGCATCCCCCCGCTGAACTGATGCGGGTAGTCGTTCACGCGGTGCTCCGCGTCGGGAACGCGCACCTCCTTGAGCAGGTCGATTCCCCGCTTCTCCACCTGGGCGCCCGGGATCTTGTCGTGCGCCCGCATCGCCTCGTCGATCTGAAAGCCCACCTTGAGCACCGGGTTCAGCGAGCTGAGCGGGTCCTGGAAGATCATGGCGATGTCCCGTCCGCGGATTTCGCGGAGCTCCTCCGCCGGCACCCTGACCAGGTCCTGCTCGCGGAAGATGATCTTGCCGCCGACGATCCGTCCCGGCCGCTGCACCAGGCCGAGGATGGAGAGCGCTGTGACGCTCTTGCCGCAGCCCGACTCTCCCACAATGCCGAGGGTTTCGCCCTTGTGGAGGTCGAAACTGACGTTACGCACCGCCTTGACTTCCCCGTCATCGGTGAAGAACGAGGTGCTCAGATTTTGAACTTGCAGGACAGGACTACTCAGCTCTTCTCCCAGCCCGGAGTCGGTTTCGTGGCACGATCAGCGCTTCTGCCGCGGATCGAATGCGTCACGCAGGCCATCTCCGAAGAAGTTAAAGGCTAGCAGGGTGATGGAGAGGGCCAGCGCCGGAAACAACAGGATGTAGGGATCGAACCCGCCCTGCAGGGAGGGAAGCCCTTCATTGGCCATTCCGCCCCAATCGGCTCTCGGCGGTGGGACGCCGAAGCCAAGAAAGCTGAGGAACGCCGCCGTCAGGATGGCAATCGGGATGACGAAGGTCGCCTGGACGATGATCGGTCCCAGGGCGTTGGGCAGGATGTGGCCAAACACGATCTTGCCCGCCCGGGCCCCGCCGGCACGGGCGGCCTCGATGAATTCGCGCTCCCGGATGGTGAGCGCCTGTCCCCGGGTCAGCCGCGCCATGTCCATCCAGACCGTCGCCGAGATGGCAATGATGATGTTGATCAGGCCTGGACCAAGCAATACGTAGAGCGCGACCGCGACCAGCAGTGGTGGCACCCCGTAGAAGATGTTGATCAGCAGGCTGAAGATGGCATCGACCACGCCACGGAAGTAGCCGGCGATGAGACCGACCACCACCCCGACCAGCAGGACGATGAAGGCGGTGGCGACGCCCACGGCCAGCGAGACTTGCGTTCCCACCATCAGCCGGCTGAGTGAATCTCTGCCGAGGTCGTCGCAGCCGAACGGGTGCGCGCCAGAAGGAAGCTCGTACGTCGGGCAGGCCCCGATCACGTTCGGCTTGTATGGAGTCCAGAAAAGGGAGACGAGACCGACCAGAACCAGCAGTCCCAGGTAGATCGCTGCCGCCAGGGCGAGCCGGTTGCGGCGTAGGCGCCGCAGCCCATCGCGCCACAGGCTGACCTGCTCACGGGCCAGCGTGCCGCCCGCGTACTCGATGGTCGACGGGTTCGGAATGGCGGTGGCCATCAGTAGCGGATCCTTGGATCGATGACCGTATACACGAGATCGACGGCGAGGTTGGCGAACCCGATCAGCAGGGCGTAGACGGTGAACACCCCGACGGTGACGTTGTAGTCGTGCTGGAAGATGCTCTCCACGAATTCCTTGCCCAGCCCCGGGATGCCGAAGATGTTCTCGATCACGACGCTGCCGGTGATGATGCTGATCACCGTCGGGCCCAGAATGCTCGTCACCGGGACCAGCGCGTTTCGCAGCGCATGCCGGATGATGACGACCCGGTTCTCCAAGCCCTTGGCGCGCGCGGTCCGGATGTAGTCCTGCTGGATGACGTCAAGCATCGCCGCCCGGGTGATCCGGGTGATCTGTCCGGAGGTGTAGAAGCCGAGGGCGATCGCGGGCAGCGAGAGCTCGATCAGGCTGCCGTAGGTTCCGGTCCAGGGTTCCGGGTAATAGAGGGCGCCGTGGGTGATGTTGTTCAGCCACTGGCCAAAGATGAGGATGCCGAGCGAGGCAATCACGAAGCTCGGCACGCTGTAGCCGATGACGGCGATCGAGGTCAGCAGGTAGTCGACCCAGGTGTTCTGTCGCACCGCGGCCAGGACACCGAAGGTGATCCCCAGGCCGATCGTCACCACCAGCGCGGCGCCGCCGAGCATCGCGCTGACACTCAGCTCGCGGAGCACGAGGGGGGTGATCGGCAGACCACGGATGTAGAGCGACACGCCAAGGTCCCCGTGGACCACCCCCTGGAGGAAGTGCCAGTACTGGACGGGGATCGGCTGGTCCAGGCCGTACTCGTGTAGGAGAATCTGCAGCGCCTGGCCGTGCACCCGCTCGCTCACGAAAGCGCTGCCGGGGAGGGTGTGGACGACGGCGAAGACCCCGAAGGATACGGCGAGGAGGGTGAACACTATGAGCAGCAGCCGCTGCCCGATATAGATCAGGGTTCCTCGCGTCAGCATCGCCGTTCTCCCGTCAGATTAGTCGGAGCAGGGGCGCCCGGCGCGTCGGGCGCCCCTGCCTCAGTCGTTGCCGGTCAGTGAGACTGGATCGAAATCTCGTTCCAGTAGTAGTCGAACGCGGCGTTGGAGCCCGCTCCCTTCACGTAGGAGTGGATGGCGAAATTGGCCGCCGAATAGTAGAGCGGAATGTAGACGACGTCGGTCGCCAGCAAGTCGGCCAGCTGCTTGTACAGCGGCAGCGCCTCGCTGAGTGGCTTCGCGTCCGCCTGCTTCAGGATGCTGTCATAGGTCGGGTCGTCGAACCCGCTGGTATTCGCGCCGCCTGCCGTGGCGAGGCTGCCCCACAGGTTGTCGTACCAGTCCTGCGGATGGTTGTAGTCGAACTGCCAGCCGTCGCGCGCCATCACGTACTTGCCGGTCAGCCGGTTCGAGATGAACTGCGACGCGTCACTGCTCGGATCGAGGCTGACGGACACGCCCAGGTTGGTCTGCCACTGACCCTGCAGGAAGGAGGCGACCGGGTCGTTGAGGCCGCCGGCGTTGTAGGAGTACTTCAGGTTCTTGGTAAGACTGTGACTCGGGTCGTACTGCTGCAGCAGCTGCTTTGCCATAGCGGGATCGAATTTCGCCAGCGGGTCGCTGCCGTCACCACCATAGCCGATCAGACCCTTGGTGATCAGCCCGCCCGTCGCCGGCGTGCACAGCACGTCGTGGCAAACGGTCGTGGCCAGCGCCTTATTGTCAACGGCGAGGGCAAAGGCCTTGCGTAGCCCCTTTGCGGTCGCCGACTCGCCCACAAATGGGCCTCCGGTACCCGGATAACCGATGTTGAAGCTTAGCCAGGTGGTGCGGCCCTTCGCCTTGGTCAGGAGCTGGCTGGCGAAGCGCGAGTTGCCCTTGATCCCCTGGATCAGCGGGTAGGTGAGGTTGCCGCTATCGCCGCCGTAGCCGATCAGGTCAAAGCTGCCCTGCTCCCAGGCGTTGACGTCGCCGGCGATGGCCGAGGGGTCATGGATCGAGAGGTCGACCTCGGTCAGGGTTGGCTTCGGCGAACCCCACCAGTTCGGCACTGCCTTGAAGACCATCGACTGCTTCGCCGTGAAAGAAGCCAGGTAGAAGGGGCCGGTGCCGACCATGCCGCCCTCGGAGCCCTGTTTGACGGGACTCTGCCACCAGGTCTGGGGGTCGGTTTGAACCGTCTTCTCATTGACGATAGCGCCGGTACTGCCCGACAGCGTCCAGGCGGTGAGGCACCAGCCACAGCCACTGGACAGCGTGATCTTGACGGTCGTCGCGTCGGGCGCGGTGAGCCCCTTCATTTGAAGCGCGGGGTCGTTGGCGGCGAGCCGGTCCTCGATGCTTTTCCGGAAGCTGGCAACGCCGGCAGAATTCTTCTTCGATGGCGCCGCGCCGGCGGCCTTCTGCACCGCGTCGAAACCGTCGATGGCGCTGAGGTTGGAGGCGTAGGCGCCCTGGATGGCAGCCGCGCGGTTCCAGGAGTAGAGCACGTCCTTGGACGTCATGGAATCGCCATTGTTGAACTTGACGTTGGACTTCAGGTGGACGGTGAAGGTCAGCCCATCGGACGAGATGCCACCGTTCGAGGTGGTCGGCACCACGGTCGCGAGGTTGGGCACGAGGTTCAGGTTGTCATCGAACTTCCAGAGATTGTCGAAGACGTTTTGCTGGAGTTCCTGGTCGACTTCCGCGTCCGACGTCGCCGGATCAAATGTGCCCGGACTCTGATAGACCGGGAATTTGAGAACCTGGCTGGAGGCCAGGCCGGTGCTGGAGCTGCTGCCGCCGCAGGCCGCCAGCACAAGGGCCGAGAGCACCCCACCCGAAAGCAATTTCCACCCAAATTTATGGGTCATACACAACCTCCCTTCCGTAGATCGAATTTCGCCCTGCAAACAGTAGCAAATATCTGTACACGCTAATTGTTAGACCGGCGTTAAGCGGCCTCAATTGTTAAGACCGCATTAGAAGGGACGTTGGGTTGAGGCTAGACGCCGCCCATGACGATGCTCTTTTCCTCGGTGTAGAAGTCGAGCACCTCGACGCCGTGCTCTTTGCCGAATCCGCTGTGCTTGGTTCCACCGAAGGGCAGCTCGTCGTAGGCGACCAGGTTGACCTGGTTGATCCAGGTGTAGCCAACGTCGAGACGGTCGATGGTCAGCTGCGCCTTCTTAATGTCGCGGGTGAACACGGACGAGCCCAGGCCGAACTCGGAATCGTTGGCGCGCTCGATGGCTTCCTCCACCGACTTCACGCGCGCGATGGGGAGCAGCGGTCCGAAGGTCTCCTCGCGCCAGACGCGCGCCTCCCAGGGCACGTCGGTGATGACCGTCGGCTCGAGGAAGAAGCCGCGATCGAAGGGCTCGCCGCGAAGCCGGTTGCCGCCGGCGAGGACCCGGGCGCCCCGGTCGACTGCATCCTTTAATTGCGCCTCGATTTCCTCCCGGCCGCCTGCCGTGTGCATCGGACCCATCTGCGAGGCCGCATCCGTCCCAGGCGCGACCTTCAGACGCTTGGCACGTGCGGTGACCTTCTCGATCACCTGGTCGGCGACCGCCTCGTGCACGAAGACGCGCTTCACCGCCAGGCAGGCCTGGCCGCAATTGAAGAAGCGCCCGACGGCGATGGCCTTGCTCGCCATCTCGACGTCGGCGTCGTCGCAGACGATGGCCGGATCGCTGCCGCCCAGCTCGAGGGTGACGTGCTTGAGGTCGGAGGCGGCCTCGGCCATCACCTGCTTGCCGGTCTTGGTCTCGCCCGTGAAGCCAATCTTGCGCACCTTGGAATTCTTGATCAACTCCTGCCCAACGACAGCGCCCGGTCCGACGACGACGTTGAGCACGCCCGGCGGCAGGCCGCCCTCGTTCATCAGCTCGACCAGGCGGATGGTGGAAAGCGGCGTGGTGCTGGCCGGCTTGGCAACGACCGTGTTGCCGACGGAGAGCGCCGGGGCGATCTTGTTGGCCAGCAGCGTGAGTGGAAAGTTCCAGGGGATGATGGCGCCGACCACGCCGAGGGGGCGGCGAACGACCAGCCCGAAGGCGCCGGGAACGGAGAGCGGTACGTGCTTACCGCGAATCGCCCCCGAGGAGGCGAGCATGGCGTAGAACTCGATGTTCTCGACGAAGCGCTCGGCTTCGATCTTCGAGTCGCGCAACGGCTTGCCCTGCTCCCGGGTTAGCAGCGTCGCCACCTCATCGAGGTGCTGGCGTGCGAGCGCGGCGCCTTTGATCAAGATCTGCGCGCGTTTCGCCGGCAGCGTGTCCGCCCAGCCCCGAAACGCCGCGTGCGCGGCATCGATCGCCTGGCGGGTTTCCTCGACGCCGGCCTGCGGCACGCGGTCGACGAGCTCACCGGTCGCGGGATCGTGGATCTCCACCGTCGCGCCCGAGCGCGAAGTCGCCGGCTTGCCGTCGATCACCATCGTGCTCATGCAGTTACCAGTCCTCCTCACACGGGAAATCCCGTGGCCCTGATCTTGCGGCCTGATTGCCCGAACTAGACTTCAGGGTACACGACTATCCCGCGGCCTTTCCACGCTGGGGCCGCTTATCACGCGGCCTTTCCACACCGGGGCCGCTTATGGAGGGAATTGATGGAGCACGCAACGGCATCAGCAAAAGTGGTGTCGGTGAGCAAGGAACAGGACGGCGTCGCGCTGATTCATCTCAATCGCCCACCGGTCAATTCCTACGACCGCCGGTTCATCGACGACCTCAATCAGGCCATCGATGAAGTTCGGTTCGACGAATCGATCGCGGCGGCGGTGCTGACCTCGGACCTTCCGAAATTCTTCAGCGCCGGTGCCGATATCAGCATGTTCCGCGCCGTGACGCCGAAGGTACGCGCGATGACCATCCTGCACATGCATGAAGTCCTGCTCAAGATGGAGCACACACCGAAGATCTTCATTGCCGCCATCGCTGGTCACGCGCTGGGCGGCGGGCTGGAGATCACGCTCGCCACCGACTTCCGTTTTGCCGCCGAGGGCGATTACCGCCTCGGCGTTCCCGAGGTGACGCTCGGCCTGCTGCCCGGTAACGGCGGGACCCAGCGCCTGCCCCGGCTGATCGGCCGGCAGAAGGCCATGGAACTGTTGCTGACCGGCAAGCCGCTCGATCCCAAGACAGCCGCCGCGCTTGGCGTCGTCGACCGGCTGGTTCCGGCCGACCGGCTGCTGCCGGACGCCGTCGGGTTCGCGGCCAGCCTGGCCGCCGGTCCGACCGTCGCCATCGGCGAGATCAAGCTCGCCGCCAGGCAGGGCGCCGAGATGTCCCTCGAGGGCGCCCTCGCGCTGGAGCGGGGCGGGATCTTCCGGCTTTTCGAAACCGCGGACGCCAAGGAAGGCATGGATGCCTTCGCCCAAAAACGGAAGCCGACCTGGAAGGGCGAATAGGAGCGGTTGCGTCGTTGGGATCGGATGCGCTAAACCCATGTAGGGATTTAGTTCAGGGGCGACATCCGCCGGGAGGGAAACATGCGGCGCTGGTTGGCAGTTCTGGGGATTTTTCCTGTTGCGTTGTTTTCTGCGCCCATGCCGGTGTCGGCCCAGGCGCCAATCCCCCATGAGCTGGCCTGTACCCAGGCCTCCACATCGGCGCCGCTGGTTTGCACCGGAAAGGTCCCATCCTGGGACGACGTGCCCCTTGACGTCGATCTGACGCTGCCCCCGGGACCAGTCACGCCCCGCCCGCTGGTCGTGATGCTTCACGGCTACGGCAACAACAAGACCGAGTGGGAGTCGTCCACTCCCCATAACAGCGACCCCAACAAGGACGAGTGGAACACGGCCTGGTTCGCCTCCCGCGGCTATGCCGTCCTCACCTACACGGCCCGCGGCTTCTTTGGTTCATGCGGCCAGGGACCATCGACGCCGGGGACAAACGGTCACGAGTGCGACCGAGGATGGACCCATCTGGCCGACCGTCGCTTCGAGGTTCGCGATACGCAATACCTGGCGGGCTGGCTCGCCGATCATGACATTGCCGACCCCAGCCGAATCGCTGTCACCGGAGGTTCGTATGGAGGCGGGCAGTCACTGCTGCTGGCAATGCAGGGCGACACGGTTGCAAGCGTTCCTGGTCTCGATACGCCCGCGACCTACGACCAGGCCACCAACCATCCATGGCTTTCGCCCAAAAAGGGTCTCGCGATGCACCTGGCGGCCGCAGTGCCCAAATACCCCTGGAGCGACCTGGTCGATTCGTTGCTGCCCAACGGTCGTGCGAGCGACGGGGTCATCCTGACCGATGGTGATCGGCTCAATCCGATTGGCATCGAGAAGCAGAGCTACGTTTCGGCTCTCTACGGCTTCGGGGTTCCTCCCAACGGTTACTACTGTCCGGCGCCGTGCCCGGACCCGACCGCCGATCTCACCGCCTGGTTTGCACGCGTGAACCAGGGCGAACCCTATCTGCCAGCAGCAGAGCCGCAGCTGGCCTATGCGCTCGATCAACTGAAAACCTGGCGGTCCTCCTACTACCAGGATGCGCTGATCAATCGCAGCACGGACCTGGTGCCGATTTTCGATATGCAGGGATGGACCGACAACCTGTTCCCGCAAGTCGAAGGGGTATCGCTGGTCAACAAGCTGCGGGCGCACGGCTGGCCGGTGAAGGTGGCGGTGGCAGATCTGGGCCATCCGCTTGCCCAGAAGAAGGCGTCAGTGTGGAGCGCGCTCAACGCCGAGGGGAACGCTTTCCTCGACCACTATTTGACTGGCACCACCGCGCCAGCACTCGATTCGTCGGGCCAGGTCACGCACTGCGACGCCTCGGCTGGCCTGACGTACACGCAGAACGATTGGGCGAGCCTGGCCCCCTACCGCCGGACGTTTTCGTCGAGCCAGCCGGGAGCAACGACGTCGGCTGCCGGCGATCAACCGGCCGGCGCCCTAACGGATCCCATCCTGGTAGCCGCCCAGCATGGCAGCGTCGGTGCCTGCGTCACAGTGCCGGCGTCAACCAGTTTCAGCGGGAGCGCGACCTGGGACTTTCCGGTGACAGCCGCGTTCACGCTCCTCGGTGAGCCTGCCTTGCATCTCGACCTGACCATCGTCGGTGTCGACGCGGAGGTGAACTCGCGCCTGTGGGACGTCAGCCCGGCCGGCACGATGACGCTCGTCACCAGGGGCGCCTATCGATTCACGGGATCGCCGGGTGCCAGGTCGATCGACGCAAGCCTCCAGGGAAATGGTTGGGATTTCGCCGCCGGCGATACCATCCGCTTGCAGGTGACCCAGAACGACGCTCCCTACCTCCGGCTGGACAACCTTCCATCCGCGATCTCCTATGGCGGCGTGACGCTGACGCTCCCAACGCCGACCGCGCCACCGTCGCCGACGTCAACCTCGTCCAGTCCCACGGTGGTGCGGCTCGCCCCGACCGGCGGCAACGCCGGCTAGCGATACCAGCGCCGGGCCAGCGGCGGTAAAAGCGCAAAGACTGCTGCCGTGGCGATCAGCAGATCCAGCGAGCTCCAGATCCCGAAGTCGCGCACCGTCGGAACGCCGCTGATCGCCAGCACGGCAAAACCGGCGACCAGCGCCAGGGCGGAGGCGGCAATGGCGGGACCGACCCGCGCTGACGAGGTGTGGGCCGCTTCGAGAGGATCGATTCCATTGGCCCGCTCACTGCGATAACGCGCCAGCCAGAGGACCGAGAACTCGGTCGCGAAGGCAACCACCACGCCACCGAGCAGAATCGTGATCGGGCTCGATCGTGTCTGGAACAGCGAACTGATCAGAAAGAGCAATCCGGTCGCGGCGCCGGCGGCCACCACGGTAGGCAAGATCGCGAGCACCGCGAGGCCAATCCGGCGATACCCGGCGAGAAGCACCAGCAGGATCAGCGCAATGGCGAGGAGCGTGAGGCGCAGCTGATCCGCCTGGAGCTCGCTCAGCGACAGGACCGCGATTACAGCCAGACCAGCCGGAAAGGCCCGGTATCCGCTCGGTGGATTGCTGCTGGCACGCCGGACCTGGTCAAGCAGGGTCTGATCGCGTTCGACCGACGTCACCTGGGTCAGGCCAAAGATCGACAGCGCGAGGCCGTGGCTCTTGTCAACCACGGCGCCGGTGAAATAGCTCGGGATCCGGCCGAGGATCAAACCGGTTGTGCTGGCATCCGGCACTTTGCCCTGGTTGAAGCCCGCCAGGAATCCCGGAAGGCTCTGCAGCGCCTTCAGATCATGACCTGACTGCTGGACCGCCTGGCCGCTCGCCTGGTCGAGCCATTTCACCGCATCGGAAGCCGACGGGTCACCGCCCTGCATCACCAGGTCGATCTCCCCCGCGATGCCGATCTCGCGCCGTACCTGGTCCGCCTGGGCCAGCGCCCGGTCGCCGGCCGGCATCAGACGAGCCGGATCGGTTTCGACTTTGATCAGCGGGAGCGCCGCCCAACCAATCAGCCCGACCACCGCCAGGCCGATGGCGATCCGCGGCGCCAGCGTCCCGATAGCGGCGATCCGCCGGCCCGCCGCCGTCCGGATCGGCGTTCCGCCAAAGAGCCGGGGGAAACGCCGGCCCGTAAGGAGCAGGAGCGGCAGACCGACCAGGTAGTTGCCGAGGTACGCCATCACCACCCCGATGGCCATGAACAACCCGAACTGCCGCACCAACGGAATGCTCGAGACGACGAAGGCGAGCATGCCGGCTGCCGTCGCCGCTGCTGCCAGGCCGGTCGACGGGAGAATCCGCTGCGCGGCCAGCTCGACGCGCTCTTCCATCGTGCCAGTCGTGTCCATGATGCGGTTGACCGACTGGATGAAATAGTCGGTCGCCAGCCCGAGCACCACCGGCAGAACGACCAGCGTTGCCGGCGTCACCGGGAGACCGAGGAAGCCGGCGATGCCGGCGCTCCATAGCGCGGCCAGCGCGGCTACCACCAGGGTGAGCACCATCGACCCGCCGAGCGCGAGCAGCGCGACGATCACGACCGCCAACAGCGCCAGCGGGAGGAGGAGCTTCAGCGCATCGAACACCGCATCGGCAACCGAAAGGGTCAGCACCGGCGAGCCGGTGGCAACGAACCGCAGATCGTGCAGCTCGCTGAGGTCGCTGGCGCTCGACGCGCCGTTGACGATGCTGACGATGTGCCGCACCTGGTCGAGTGAGGCATTGCGAGTGAGCCGAACCGTGATGACCGCGTGCTGCGCGTCCGGAAGGGCCCAGTTCCAGAAGGGCCGGACGTGCTGACCGTCGGGCTCCAGCAGAACGCCGGCGATGAAGGTCGGATCGTTGACGGCCGGAACGCCGAGCGAGGGAAAGGCCTTTGCATAACGCTGGGCGCAGGCGGTCACCGCCTGCTGGAAGGTCTGTTGACCAATCTGGTCCTGCTCGGCCTGCGACTTCCCGGCGGCGGCCGCCTGCTGCCGGGCTGCCCCCTCTGCCGCTTTTCCTTCCTGGGCGCAGGCGTTGAGCAGGATGGTGGTGGTGCTGATCGCCAGCGTGTTGACCAGCGTCCCCGGGCCATAGACCCTTTTCACGCCGGCGGCCTGGTGGAGCTTGCCCTCGAGATGCGACAGCCCGACGATGTGATCGGGTGTGATCAGACTCGCACCCGGCCCCGGCTGGGCCATGATCACCACCGGGTCGGCCCCGAAGGTATCGGCAAACAGCGCCTGGTCTTTGAAGACCGCCGAGTTCGGGTCGGCGAGCAGGTCGATGCGCGCGTCGGGATGGAGGCGCAGCGTGCCGATGACGCCGGCCACCGAAAGCAGCAGCGCCAGCAGGATCAGCAGCAGCGGATAGCGCGACGGGATGTTGAAGGCGGTCTTCTCAGTGGCCAAGGAAGAGGGCAATCAGCTCCTGGTCGTTGAGTGGCGGAGCCTGCGACGTCGAGGATCCGGCGCACGGTTGGGGTGGGGCTGTGCCGACGTTCGTCGGCACTACCTGGATTCGCACGAAGTGACCGTTCCCATCCTGGCCGGCAAAGGCGGACTTGGTTTCCAGCACCGCCTGCATCAGGCAGGGCAATACCGGGTTGGCGCCGACGATGATCGCATCCGCTTCACTGGCGACCGTTCGCAGCTCGTTGATCGTGGCGGGCCCTTTCGCCAGGATGTGCGCCAGGTTGGCGCCGTTTCCGTTCATGGCCGTGGCGAGCCCCTGCATCACGTTTGCGGTGTTATCGATCCCTGACCCCAGCGAGTCCTCGACCTGCACCAGCCCGCTCAGGACCAGGTCGGTGTTCGCGATCTGGCGGTCGATAGGAGCATATTGCAGGTCGCGGTCGAGCTGCTCGCTGGCGGCGATCAATCCGGCCAGGTCGTCGTCGCGATTGTGCAGCACACCCGTAGTTGTTTTCACGTCGCCCGACGATTGGCCCAGGGCCTGGAAGGCGGCATTCACCTGGGTGCCGCGCCCCTCGGCGGCCCGGCCGAGCTCGACGAAGATGGTCTTCAGGTTGGCGCGGACGTCCGGCTGCAACGAGTTGATCACCTGGTCGAAATCGGTGGAGACCGTCGTCCGCGACAGTGGAATCGTGCTCCCGTCCTGCAGCTGACCGGTGGAACCGCCCTGCAGGTAGACGTACTTCGGTCCGAGCAGACCGTGCGGGCGGACCGCGGCCGCGGTGTCGGCGTGCAACTGGTCGCGGAAGCGCGGGTCGATCGACAGCCGGATCAGCGCATAGCCCTGGTTGTACTCGACGCTGTCGACCGAACCGATCTTGGCGCCGCTCAGCTCGACCCAGGCACCCGGGTTGAGCTCCCCGTAGGCGCCGGCCTGCACCTGCAGGTGGAATGGGCGGCTCCAGGGCATCGATAGGGGAATGAAAACCAGGATGGAGAAGGCGACCGCGGCGATCGTCACCAGCAGGCCGACCAGGCGGGCCCTCACCAGCCGCGACCTCATGAGGCTCCTCCGAAGAGGAGGATGGCCAGCCAGTCAGGAAGCGCGCCGATTGGTGGGATCGAGACGCCCGGCAGGGATGGGCAGATCGACACGCTGGGCGTCGGCGTCGGCAGCTTGGGCGGCGTTGGCGTCGGCGGCATGCAGGGAACGCTCGGGGTGACCGGCGGCGAGATCGATGGACATGGGGTCGGGAGGCCGGGGGTAGGCAACTTTGGTGGGGTCGGCGTTGGCAGACAGCTCGGGAGCGGCAGCTTTGGCAGCGTGGGCAGCGTCGGGGCAGCGGCCGATTGGGGTGGAGCCGCGCCCGCCCCGGTCTGGCAGCCCGAGCTCTTGGTGCTTTGGTCGCACGCCGGATAGAGGACCAGGAACTGGCGAAGGATGTGATGGCCCTGGCCATCCACCTCCTGGACCGCGCTCAGCGTTTCCGGTTGGAGCTGTCGGTTGTTGGTGTTGATCTGCCCGATGGCGTAGGCGCTGTCACCGTAGACGATGGCCAGCGTGCCGTTGAGCCGGCCCAGCAGCGGGTCGAGGGTGACGATCGTCGTATGGAGGTTGTTCTCATTGCCGGCCAGGGTGGCATCGAAATCACCCATCACATTGCCGAGGTGGGTGATCAGTGAGGCGAGGGCCTGGTCGTTGTTCGCCAGGGTCCCGGTCACGTCGCTCATGCTGCCGACCAGGTCGCCGAGCTGCTGATGGCTCTGCGCCAGCCGGTCGCTGACCAACGCCAGGTTGGCGACGATCCGGTCGAGGTCGGCATCGTGCTGGTGGAAGGTGGCGAGCGGGGCGACGGACTCCTGCGACAGGCCGTTGAGCTGGGAAAGCAGGTCGTTGATGGTTTCCTGCTGCCCCTGCAGCGCGCCACCGCCTTGCTGGATCAGCGTCTGCAGCCGGGCACGAGTCTCCGGGTCGAGGGCGCTGAGGAACTGGTCGAAGTCAACCGGACTGAGCGTGTTGTCGCTGCGCAGGCTCCCCCCACTGGGCACCGCGGCACCGCCGTTGATCGGCGTGATCTCGACGTACTTCTGCGCCAGCAAGGTCGAGTAGCGAATCCGGGCCGTGCTGTATTGATGGAGCGGCGCGTAGCTCGGCGACACGCGCATGGTGACCAGGGCTCGTTGTCCCGAGACCTCGACGCCGGTGACCTGTCCCACGGTGTGGCCCGCGATCACGACGTCCGCGCCGCGGTTGACGCCGTTGCCATCGGTGAAAGCGGCCTTGACCGAATAATCCTGACCGGGCGGGACGAGGCTCAGGTTGAAGGGGAGCCCGAAGCTCAGGTTGATGGCCACCGCCAGCAGGCCGATGACCAGGAGCCCGACCAGGGTGATGAGGCCGGCGCGGAAGGGGTTCTTCCGATACAGGCTCATCACTGGCCTCCGCTGCAGGCAAGCCGTGCCGTATTGACCGGCTCGGTGCCGCGGAAGACGTATGGATGCACGCGCATCAGGTTGCCGACGCCGTCGCGATACGCCTCGGCGTTCCGCATCTCGGCCAGCGTCTGGATGATGTCGGACATGCAGGGATCGAGGATCGCCAGTGAGGTCGACGAGTGGTCGGAAAGCGCCTGCAGCTCGTCGAGCAGCGCCGGCATCGCCTTCAAGATCTGATTGAGATCGTGCTCGTGCCCCTTCAGGCCGGCGGCCAGTTGACTGACGGCGCTATCGGCGTAGACCAGCTCGGCCTTCAGTTGCGCCTCGTGCGCGGCGGTCACGTCGAGAAGGCTTGCCCCGTTGGTCAGGTCGCGCCGGAACGCCTGGTCCTCGCTGGCCATCATCTGCGCGATGCGATCGAATTCGATGTCGAGGTCGCTGAGCTGCTTGTCCTGCGACGCAATCTTGTCGGTGACCGCCGCGGTGTCCTGCATGACCAGGGGCAGCGCGGCCAGGAAGGTGTTCAAATCGGAACCGCGGCCGGCCAGAGAGGCGCCACCCTCGCGGGTCAGCGTCTGGATCCGAGCGCGCGTCTGGGGGTCGAAGAGGTCCATCACCTGGTCCAGGTCGACCGGGGAGGCGGTGTCCTGCAGTGGCAGGGTTCCGCCGGACTGGATCACCTCGCCGCTCGACGGGCCCGGGCTGAGCTCGATGAATGGGTTGCCCAGCAGTCCCTTTGAGCGGATGGTGGCCCGGGTGCCGCGATGCAGCGGCGCGGAGCTGCCGTCGATTTCCATCACCAGCTGGGCGCCGCCATGGCTCGGACCATCGTCGGGTGCGAGCGCCACGGAATCGACCTTTCCGACGCGGGTGCCGTTGATGACCACATCGTTCTGCGCGGTCAGGCCTTCGGCGCTGAGGAAGTAGGCCGTGATGGTGTAGGAGTGGTTGCCGAACACCGCGCTGGTCAGCCCGGCGAGCAGCGCGCCGGCGGCGACGATCACGGCCAGCAGCTTCATGGGGTCTTCCCCAAGGTCATCAGCAGGAGGCTTGCCAGGTCCGGCGGCGCGGTCGGGATGCCCGGGACGCCCGCCGGTGTCGGGGTAGTCCCAGGCTGGACCCCCTGCGGGTTGCCGAAGATGCGCAGGCAATTCGTCTGCGGCGGCGGGGTCACGCCGCAACGCTGTGAAAACGCGGAGATCCACTCCTGGGCGAGGATCAGCGACTCGTCGTTGCTGATGTTCAGCTGGTCGTTCGGGTAGCTGATCTGGCCGAGAAGGATCTCCGGCAGTAGCTGGTCAACCGCGGGATTTGTCAGGCCGAGGACGTGCTGCCCGGCGGCGATGGTCGCCGGGCTCTTCTGCAGCGACGCGCGATCGGCCGGGGTGGTGTCACTGAAGGCCTGGTCGAGCGATCCAAAGACGGCTGCGCCGTGCTGCACCGTCCCGGCGAGTGCCTGATCGCGCGAGGCGATTGCGCTCATCACCGTATCGCCGCTGTCGACGATGTGTCCGAGCTGGTCCTGCTCGTCGGCGAGGGCCTGCATGATGGTGTTGAGATTGGTCAGGATCCGGTCCAGCTCTTGCTGCCGGCTCTCGCCGACGCGCGCCAGTGGCCGCAGGTTGGTGATCGTCGCGTCGAGCGGCGCCAGCGCCGCGCTGACATCGGCTTGCCGTCCATCCAGGGCCACGCCCAGTTGACGGAACGACTCGGACATCGCCTGGCGGGTAGGCGCGTCCATCGCATTGAGGATGTCGTCGATCTCGACCGCCTGTCTGGTCTGGGACTTGGGGATGGTCGCGCCGCTCTGCAGGTACGGCTGGCTACTGCTCTGTGGGCGAACCAGTTCGACGAACTTCTCGCCGAGCATGGTCTTGGGGCGGATCACGGCGCGGGTGTCCTGTCGTAGATGAATTCCGGGCTGCAGTGCCATCTTCACCAGCGCGCCGCCGTCACTGGAGTCGCTGATGGTGAGCACGGTCCCGACGTGGACACCACTCACCCGGACCTCGGCCTGCGGCACCAACCCGTTGGCGCTGTCGAACTCGGCGCTCAGCGCGAACTCGTTGCTCCAGGGGCCGTGCAGCCCCATGTTGAGCGCGATGAAGGCCAGCCCGCCCAGGCAAGCCCCGGCGAAGACGATCACCATCACGACGCTGACAACGATGTGTTTGGCCATGCTTAGCCTGGCTGGAAGCACTGTTGGGCGCAGTAGACGCGCCACATGTGCACCCAGTCGTTGGGATTGGTGCCCGGCTCATTCGGATGTCCGATCCCGCTCAAGGCGGAGGCCAGCTCGATGAACAATTGCTTGACGCCCGGCAAATCCTGCTGGACGACGTCGTAGACGGTGGCCGCCCCGGCGAGGTAGTGATTCGCATTGTCGATGGCGGCCGGCCCTTCGGCGATCGCGCCGTGCAGCTGGTCGGCCGCGCCACCGCTGAGCGCCTGGTCCAGGATGCTGAGCACCCGGTCCTGCTCGACGATGGTGCCCTGCAGGTTCTGCTCGCGCGAGGCGAGCGTCGCCATCACGTTGTCCCAGTCGGTGATCATCGCCCTGAAGTCGGCGTGCCAGGCGGCCAGAGTTTCCATCACCTTGCGCAGATCGGCGATCAGGGCATCGAGGTGATCGGAATTGTTGGCCAGGGTATGGGCCAGCGACTCCAGGTCGACCGCGATCGACGAGAGGTCGGAGGCCGAGGCGTTCATGTCCTGACCCTGGCCGGCCGTCGCCTGGCCGAGGGTGTTGATCACGATGTCGAGTTGGTCCCGGACGGATGGATCGAGCGCGTTCAACACCTGGTCGACCTCGACCGGTGTGAGCGTGTGCGTTTCGTCGATGGTCCCGCCATCGGCGATGCTCCCCTGGGAGGACGTCCCACGGTTGAGCTCGATGTACGCTTCACCGAGCAGGTTCTTCTGGCGGATCACGGCTCGGGCATCCTTGAAGACCGGGGTGAAGTCCGAGTGGAGCAGCATGCTCACCTCGACGGCGCCGGACATCGGCGAAAGGCGTTCCACCTTGCCGACGCGCAGACCGGACATGGTGACGTCGTCGCCCTGGACCAGTTCGGCCCCGGTTTTGAAGACGGCGTTGACCCGATACCCGCCAAAGGCGAACTCACCGCCCATCTGCGCCGCCAGGAAGGCGGTGGCAAGCAGGCCGATCACCACGTAGGCGAGGAAGACCGGCAGGTTGGCGCGGCTCCTCACCGGCCGCCTCCGAGAAGCAGCTTCACAACGGCATCAAACGAGTCGGGGACGTTGCCACCGGTGACCGAGGGCGGATTGCATGGCGCCGCGCTGCAGGGGCCGGTGATGACGTTGATCCGGGTGGCATAGCCCTCCCCGTCCTGGGCACCGAAGACGTCGCTGCTGGACTTCATCCCCTGGTCGAAAGTGCCGAGGTCTGAGACGAGCAGGTCGGTATTGCTCGCCAGCGTACGGCTGAGCCCGCTGAGGAGATCGACCGTCCGGGGCGCCTGCTTGAAGATGTCATTCAGCTGCGCCGCGGTGCCGGAGAGCGAAACATCGGAACGGCGCAGCGCCGCGTTGGCGTTGGCGAGGGTGGCCTTGATCTGTGCGTCCTGCTGCGACAGTGAGTGCAGCAGTGTCTCCGAGTTCTTGATCAACGCGCCCAGCTCGGTTCGCCGATCGCTCTTACTCAGCTCGGCGGTCACCTGGTCGAGTCCCTGGATCACCTGCTCCAGGTCCTGGTCGCGGGCCGCGAGGGTCTTGGTGATGGCGGCCAGGTGGTCGAGATCGGTCCGCCCGTAGCCGAGCGTCTGGTTGGTATCGAGCCCACGCCCGGCCAGCCCGCCGCCCAGCGAGATCACCAGGGTGCGCAGCTTTTCGCGGGTGGGCTGGTCAAGGCTGTTGACCACGTCCTGGAGATCGACGGCGCGCGCGACCTGCGTCTGGGGAAGCTCGGCACCGGAATCGAGCGCGTCCGACGTCCCCGCATCCAGGGCGACGTATTTTTCCCCGAGCAGGCTCTTCGGCCGGACCGTCACTTTGGCGTCCCGATGCACCGGCGCGTAGGCGTCGTCGAGGACGATGGTGACCAGGGTGCGGTTGCCATCGAGCGTGATGTCCTGCACGCTGCCGGCCTTGGCGCCGGCGATCAGCACGTCGCTGCCGGGGTAGAGCCCGTCCGCCGAGTCCAGGGGGACGACCAGCCGGTAGGCGGTCAACCCGTTGACCAGCCGGAAGGAAACGATCGCCAGCAGGATCACCAATCCCACCACGAGTCCGACTCGATACCTGGTAACCCAGGAACGGAGCCCGTTCACCGGCTACTCCATGCCCAGCGGGCCTTCGACGGCGCCCTTGATGAATTGCTGCGTGAATGGATTGGTCGACTTCTGGAGCTCGTCCTTGGAGCCCTGGTCGACCACCTTGCCGCCGTGCAACAGGATGATGTGGTCGCCGATGTTGAAGCACGAGTTGATGTCGTGGCTGATGACGATTCCGGTGGACTTGTATTTCTGCTGGATCTGCTTGATCAGATCGCAGAGCAGCGCCGTGCGCACCGGGTCGAGCCCGGAGTCGGGCTCGTCGAAGAGCAGGATCTCGGGCTCGAGCACCAGGGCTCGGGCGAAACCGGCGCGCTTGCGCATCCCACCGGAGAGCTCGTTCGGCATCTTCTTGACGGCGTCCGCCAGGCCGACTTCCTCCAGCCGCTGCATCACGATCTCCTTGATCTCACCCTCCGATTTCTTGGTGTGCTGGCGAAGCGGAAAGGCGACGTTGTCGTAGAGATTCATGGAGCTGAACAGCGCGCCGTCCTGGAACAGCATGCCGACGTTGCGGCGCAGCTCGAGCAGCTCCTCTTCACTCAGGCGGGGCACGCTCTTGCCGGCGACCCGAACGTCGCCCCGGTCCGGATAGAGGAGGCCGACGATGTGGCGGAGCAGGACGCTCTTACCGGTGCCCGAGGGGCCCATGACCACCGAGATCTTTCCGGCAGGGATCTGGCAGGTGACCCCATCCAGCACGACCTTGTCTTCGAAGGCCTTGTGGACGTTGTCCACCTCGACCATGAATTCGCCGTTGGCGGCGTGTTCCAGTGCGCGCTGCGCCGTGACGACCGGTGTCTCTTTGAGCCTGTCCGACGCCGTTTGTTCCATGTCTATGTGCCTTCTTTCACGAGGGGATCGGGAGGTTGGGATTCTGGCCCCAGAAGATCTGGGTCAGGATCGCGTTCACCACTACCGTCAGCACCAGGCTGACCGCCATCGTTTTCGCTACCGCTCGGCCGATGCCGACCGCACCGCCCTTGACGTGGTAGCCGTAATAGACGCCGACGCAGATCACCAGGAAGGCGAAGATGACGGCCTTGATCAGCGAATAGCCGAAGTCCGTCAGGTTCGTGAAGCGCCAGAAGTAGGAGAAATAGACGCCGTTCGAGACCAGGCCGATCTGAAAGCGCTGCACCACCCAACTGGCGAAGAAGCTGGTGGCGAGCGAGAGCACGTACATCAGGGGCAGCACCAGGAGCGCGGCGACCATTCGGGTCGTCACCAGGAACGGCACCGAGGGGACGCCCATGGTCTCGAGCGCATCGATCTCTTCGTTGATCCGCATCGTGCCCAGCTCGGCGACCAGCCCGCAGCCGACCTTGGCGCCGATGGCGAAGCCGAAGAAGATGGGCGTGATCTCCCGCATGTCGCAGAGCGCGTTGAAGACGCCGGCCAGGCTCTCCGCACCGCCCAGCTGGTGGAGCGAGTAGTAGGCCTCGACCGAGCATTCCGAGCCGCTGAAATAGGTCATCACCAGCGCCACCGGCGTCGAGCCGATCGCCAGGAAGGCGGCGTACCACCAGATCTCGCTGCGGTAATGCAGCGCTCGCGGGATGGCGCGCAGGGCGGTGATGGCGAAGAGGACGATCTCGCCCAGGACATCGAACAGCCCCAGGCCTGGGGCCCAGAAGCGGCGGGGGACCTGACCGAACTGCTGCGCCGGCGGCCGGACAGTGGTGGTTGCCATTCCTCAGCGCAGCACGTTCTGGGTGTGGAACAACGCCAGAACGGTGGGGGTGTAGAGATACTCGAGCGCCTGGATCCCGACGAAGCACCAGACGACACCGGAGTGAACGGCGCGGGCAACGCCTTCGGCGCCGCCCTTCGCGGTTATACCTTTATATATGCAGATGGCGGCCACCAGCGCGCCGAAGAGGATGCATTTGATCTCACCCCCAAACAGGTCGACCAGCGTGCCCTGGGTCACGAAGCTGGCGATGAAGGCACCGGGGTTGACCCCAATGACGGCCACGGCCACGGCAAACCCCGACAACGTGGTGAAGACGATCATTGGCACGTTGTAGAGCGCGGTCATCACCATCAGCGCCAGGGCCCGCGGCACGACGATGAACAACACATTCGAGAGCCCCATCACGCTCAGTGCCTCGAGCTCCTGCCGCACTTGCCGTGCGCCCAGGTCGGCGACGATCGCGGTACCGCTGACCGCCGCGATCATGAGGCCGGTCGCAACCGGCGAAAACTCGCGCACATTGGCCATCACGGTGAAGCCGCCCAGCCGCCACTCGCTGCTGGCGCCCCGGAAGAAGTGGCCCGCTTCGAGGGAGACGATAATGCCCCAGCCGATGCCGGTCAGCAGCAGTGGAATGAAGTTGGCGGTCAGGATGAACCGGCACTGGTCGAAGAACTCTTTCCAGTAGAAGGGCCGCCGCATCGCGCCCCGCAGCGCCGCCCAGAAGAGCAGGCTGAGTTCGCCGACGCCACTGACCGACCGGCGGGCGCGCGCGATCATGGTTCAGCTCCCGACGAGTTCTCCCGAAGCCACCCGACGGGTGGCTGCTCACCCATCCCAACATCAATATATACAGGTTTCCCCACAGTTGTTGCCCCCTTTCATCGTTCTCTCATGATGTCGGGGGCGTCTCACCCGCGCGTCAGGCGCCCAGGAGATTCCGCGTCTGTCACATTCGAGCCTTCCATGGTGCTCTCCTGATGAATGCTCTACGCCCAGGCCTGGCGCCCGACCGTAACGCCGCTACCGCTGGCGGCCGTTAAGCAACGAGTGCCCGATCCGTTCGAGCGCCTGTTCCTGCAGGAATATCCGAAAGTCGTCGCCATCGCCTATCGGGTTCTCGCCGATCGGCCGGCGGCCGAAGACGTCGCCCAGGAGGTCTTCCTCAAGTTCCATCGGAGCCTCTCCCCCGACTCCGAGCGGGCCTCCGGGTGGTTGCATGCGGCCGCCGTCCATTCGGCGCTGAACGTGATCCGGGGGGAACGGCGCCGCGCCCAGCGCGAGACGGCGCACGCCCGGGATGCCGCCCAGGCCTCGATTGCCAGTCCGGAAGGCATCGTCGAGGAAGGCGAACGCCGGCGAGAGGTGCGCAGCGCGCTGGCGCGACTGCCGCAGCGGACTGCCGCGGTCTTGCTGCTTCGCCACAGCGGGCTGAGCTACGCCGAGGTCGCCTCGGCGCTGGGGATGAAGGTCGGGAATGTCGGGACGGTGCTGCGCCGGGCGGAAGAGGCCCTGCGCAAGGAGGTCAATCGTGCGCCATCTGAATGACGGAACGCTTCGACGCATCTACGACGAGCCACTGGCGCTCTCGGCGGACGACCAGGCGCATTACGACTCGTGCGCCTCGTGCCAGGCCCGATTCCGCGCCATCGCCGATGGGGCACGCTCGAGCGCCGGCCTATTGACCGTGCCAGCATTCGAGCCGCAGCCGGCGGCAGCGCTGGCATCGCTACAGCGCCGGATCAAGCACACGACCGATCGCCCCTGGTACCAGCGCTGGTTCGACCGGAACTCACCGCGCTGGCGGCCGCTGGCAACCCCTGCCATCGCGGTCGCCCTGGCGGCGGTCCTGATCAGTGGCGTTGCCGTAACCGGCGTCGCCACCCAGTGGCTACGCGTCTTCGAGCCGCGCCAGTTCGTCGGTGTCCAGGTCTCGCCGTCCGATTTCGCGCAAGCCACCAAGCTTCTCGACTACGGAGAGGTCAAGTGGTCACCGGCGGCGCCCACCCTCAAGGTGATAGACGCGGCGACGGCACATACCGAGTCGGGCTTGCCGATCCTGACGCCCTCCTCGCTGCCGAACGGTATCAACGGGCCGGTGAGCTACGGCGTCGTGTCGCAGGCGACCGGGAGGTTGACCTTCGATTCGGCGCGGTTGCGCGCATCGGCGGCAAAGGCCGGTGTGCATGTGAACGCCATGCCCTCGAGCATCGATGGCAGCACCCTGATCGTGAATGCAGGCCCGGCCCTGGTCGAAGCCTGGGGGCTCTCGGCAAACAACACGGAGATGCAGATGCCGACGCTGGTCATCGCCCAGACGCGAATGCCAACGGTCGATTCGACCGGCGCCTCCCGGGATCAGCTCGAGAATTACTTGCTGTCGCAGCCCGGTGTGCCGCCGGAGTTCGCCGCCCAGATCAAGGCGATCAAGGATCCGAGCACGACGCTGCCGATCCCGATCCCGACGGGCTACGCCACCACCGACAACGTCCAGGTCCATGGCGTGCAGGCCCTGCGGATCAAGTCGGCGTTCGGGGCGGGCATCGTCTGGCAGGAGAATGGCGTAATCTACGCGGTCGGAGGCCAGCTGACGCCGGACCAAGTGCTCGCCATTGCCACGTCCCTCCCCTGAGCGAACTGATCTAAATCCGATGGAGGCGGCCGATGCCGCCTCTCTCGCTGTCCACACCCAGAACCTGGCCAAGCGTTATGGAAAAACGGTGGCGCTCGCCGGCCTGACGATGAGCGTGCGCCGCGCCGAAGTCTTTGGCTTTCTGGGGCCGAATGGAGCGGGCAAGACGACGGCCGTCAAGCTGCTCGTCGGCCTGGCGCGACCCACGGCGGGCGACGCCTGGGTGCTGGGTGCGCCGCTCGGTGACCTGGGAACCCGGCGGCGGCTGGGATACCTGCCCGAGCTGTTTCGCTACCAGGGCTGGATGAAAGCGCGCGAGGTCCTTGGCCTGCATTGCGAACTGGCCGGCCTTCCACGTTCCCAGTGGAAAGACGAGATCGATCGCGCCCTGGTGACGGTTGGACTGCTGGACCGAGGAAACGACCGCGTCGAGGGCTTTTCCAAGGGAATGCAGCAGCGGCTCGGCCTGGGGGTAGCACTGCTCGGCCGGCCCGACCTGGTCCTGCTCGACGAACCGACCTCCGCCCTCGACCCGGTTGGCCGGCACGACGTGCGCGAGATTATTCGGCAGCTCAAAGCTCGAGGCACCGCAGTATTCCTCAACTCGCACCTGCTCACCGAAGTGGAGCAGGTCTGCGACCGGCTGGCGGTCGTGGACCATGGCCGTGTGATTGCCACCGGGACGTTGTCGCAGATCCTGGGCAAGGACGGCGCAGTCCGGGTGCGAGTCACCGGACTCGAAGCGAATCGGCGAGCGGGGTTGGCCGGATACGGAAACCTCGAGGACGAGGGCGAATGGCTGACGTTTCGTGGGCTGAACCCGGACCGGATTCCGGAGCTCGTCAGCGAGCTCGTCCGTCAGGGTGGTCGCGTCTACGCCGTGGAACCACGGCACGAAACCCTCGAGGATCGATTCCTCGAGCTGCTCAAGGAGCAGGGCGACTGATGCGCGTGCTCACCATCGCCCGCCTCACGGTCCTCGAAGCCTCTCGCCGCAAGCTGCTCCTCGCCCTGGCGGGTTTGACACTGGCGGTCATCGTGCTGACCAGCTGGGGATTCAGCCGACTCCCAACGGTGAAGGACGTCACCCCGGCGGAGGTCCGGGTGGCGGCGTCGCAGCTCACGATCCTGGTTGCCTTCATGTTCAGCGGCGTGCTCGCGCTCGGATCCACCCTGGTTGCCGCACCGGCCATCGCCGCCGACATCGAATCGGGGATCGCGCTGGCCATCCTGCCGCGACCCATCCGGCGGAGCGAGGTGCTGATGGGAAAGTGGATCGGGCTCGCGGCGCTGATCATCCTCTATGCGGGATTGAGCGGGGTCCTGGAGATGATCGGGATCTGGCTGGGGACCAGCTATCTGCCGCCAAATCCAGCGGCGGCGCTGGCGTTCGTCGCTGCCGAAGGCATCGTCCTGATGACGCTGGCCCTGTTGCTCAGCACCCGGCTCGCGCCCATGACCGGCGGCGTCATCGCCCTGGTGCTCTTCTTCGTGGCCTGGATCGGCGGCATCGCCCTGGCGATCGGGCTGGCCTTTGGCAATGACACGATCACGGCGATTGGGAATGAGTGCCGGCTGCTCATCCCCACGGACGGGCTCTGGCATGGTGCGGTCTATTACCTGGAGCCGTCCGACATCCTCGCCATTGCCAGGGCTGCTGGACGGGCCCGGGCTGGGAATCCATTCTTTGCTGAGTCGCCCCTACCTGCGGCCTACATCGGCTGGGCTGTCGCCTGGGTCGTGGCCGTGCTCGGATTGGCCAACTGGAGTTTCGCCCGCCGAGATCTGTAGGCCAGTTAGTCCGCTGCGAGCCGACCGGCCCACTTCCTCAGAGCGCAATGACCGGAATGCAGAGCTCGCACTCGAAGACGCCTGAGTCCGGGTCGTACGCCGCTTCGCTCGAGTAGTACTCGAAGAGGGGCCGTCCGTCGAGCTGCATGCCACTGCTCGGCAGCCAGTCTCGTAGCAGCGACTCCCAGGCCGGACCGATGTCTGCGCCAGTGCCCCGGAATCCTGCGGCCGCGTATTTGCCACCCGGAATAACCGTCGTCATATATTTGCCGGCGCCGACGAAATGTGGCGGGACCTCAACCGCGGCGTCGTAGCGCAGCTTCTCAGTCGCGGTGACGCCAGGATCGTCGTGAGCAATGCCGTAACGAGGCCGGCCTATCAGATTGTTGGTGACTGCCCACGGGTAGTAGGTCTGTTCCCAGAATTCCGAGAGCGGCTGGCCGTACGGCCCGATATGACGAAGGTAGGCGACATTTGTCGGCTGGCGGTCGATGAGCCTGACGTTCATCGATGGTGCGATCGTTCTGTTTTCCATGGTCCGATCATCTATCGCGCCGTGCCCAATTGCCTGATCGGCATTGCGCTTCAGCTGACTTCGCTTGCGGTATTCTGCCGACCTCCAAGCGGTGGGCGTCGTGCCGAACCTCGCCTTGAAGGCGTGGGCAAACGCCTCGGTCGAACTAAATCCGACGGACAGAGCGACTTGCAACACCGGTTGGCGCGGCTGCGTGACCAGTCGCTGGGCTGCTCTCTCGAGCCGCCGCCGCCGCAAGTATCCGCCGAGCGTTTCGCCCATCCATGCGGTGAAGAGGCGATGGAAGTGGAACGAAGAGAAATTCGCGACGCTGGCAAGCGTTTCGAGCTCGAGGGGCGAGTCGAGATGCTGATCGATGTACTCCAGGACGCGATGCATTCGGGTTGCGTACTCGGAACGGCTGTCCTGGAATGCCATCAGCCGTCTCAGTTTCGGCTTGGTTCGGATCGAAGGACGACCAGCGTTGCCGCCTGCACGACCATCGCGGAGATGATCGCTAGCACGAACCCGGCGAGTATCCCGAGCGGCACCAGCGTGAGCGCGATCACGGTGAAGAACGTCAGGAAAGAGAACAGGCCGAACAACAGGCCGCGCCACACGGCCGTGGCAGCTCCAAGACCGCCAAGCCGGTGCGCGAAGACGGCCAGGATCGCCGCGTACAGCGGAAAGGGCAAGATCAGCCCGCTCAAATAGGCTCCCAAAACCGGTGCGACCGTTGTCAACCCCACGACGAGAGCCGTGGCGACGATGATCCGCAGCGGGAGGTCGCCCCGCGGCGCAGGGACAGCTTTCTCCCTGGGCCGGCCGCGCGGCATTAGCGCGATCGCCAGCAGGAGCGAAGCGAAGACGAAGAGGGGCTCGATCGCAGCCGGCATCCGAATCAGTTGGAAGACCACGGTGGCGATGGCGAAAGCGACGGTGCCCGACAGCGCTCGGGGCATCCATCCGTCCGATTTCCCCAGCCAGATATAGGCCAGCGCGAACACGGCCTGGGAGGCGACGCCCAGGACGACCCCGAGGGCGGCTGCCGAGGCGAAGTGGCTCCCCTGCTCGATTGCCAGGAAGAGGACCACCGGCCCGGAGGTCAAGGGGAGCCCGACGAGCCAGCCGCTCATCGCCTCCCCCCAGCGGCGGCCAACCAGGGTGGCCGCCGTGATCAGGGCGGGTGTGACGATGACCTTCAAGAGAAGCGTTGGCGGCAACCGGCAGTAGTCTAGGTCGGGCTCCAAACGGCCATTGACTTAGGCGCTCGCCGAACGTAAATTTAGCTCGCCAAACAGGCACCCAAATTCAAGGAGGGGAAGCATGGGAGTCGCGACCTATACGCCGCCGGCGCAACGTGTGGGGGAGGAGCTCGTCTATCCAGATGGCCGGCACGAGCTGGCCGAGGATTCAGCAATTCGAGAGAGCCCGCTCTACAACAAGGACCTGGCGCCGGTCCCGATCAAGGAGCGGACCTGGAATACCTACAACTACATGGCGCTCTGGGTCGGCATGGCCCACAACCTCCCGACCTACGGCCTGGCGGCCGGGCTCGTCGTGCTCGGCATGTCCTGGTATCAGGCCATCATCACCATCTCGCTCGCCAACTTCATCGTCCTTGTCCCGATGCTGCTCAATAGTCATGCCGGCACCAAGTACGGCATTCCCTACCCGGTCTTCGCCCGCGCGTCCTTTGGCGTTTTTGGCGCCAACGTGGCCGCCTTGCTCCGAGCAGGTGTGGCGTGCGGCTGGTTTGGGATCCAGACCTGGATCGGTGGCGAGGCCCTCTATACGCTGGCCGGCTCCCTCTTTGGAAGCAGCTGGATCAACGCCGGGATGGTCGCCGGACAGCATTGGACCCTATGGTTGAGTTTCGCGATCTTCTGGGTTCTCAACATCGCGATCATCGTGCGCGGCATCAATGCGGTTCGCCGGTTCGAAAACTGGGCTGCTCCCTTCGTGATCCTCGTTGCCCTCTTCCTGCTGGGCTGGATGGTGATCAAGGCCGGTGGTCTGGGCCCGATCGTCACGCAGAACGGAAGCCTCGGCTGGGGCGGGTCCTTCTGGAAGCTCTTCTTCCCAGCCCTGATGGCGCAGATCGCGTTCTGGTCGACGCTCTCCCTCAACATGCCCGACTTCACCCGATTCGGTAAGAGCCAGCGCGCCCAGGCGCTTGGCCAGACACTCGGCTTGCCGACGACGATGACGCTGTTCCCGCTGCTGGCCGTTCTAATCACCTCGGCAACGGTGGTCGTCTATGGCAAGGCGATCTGGGACCCGATCGTGCTGACCTCGAAGTTCAACAATCCGGTCATCATCGTCCTGGCGCTCTTCACGCTGGCCGTGGCGACGCTGTCGGTCAACATCGCGGCGAACGTGGTGAGCCCGTCGTATGACTTCTCGAACGCGATTCCCAAATTGATCAGCTTCCGCCTTGGCGGTCTGATCACGGGCGTGCTCGGCATCGCCATCCAACCGTGGCGCCTGTACTCAGACCCACACGTCTACATCTTCACCTGGCTTGGGTTCTACGGCGGCGCCCTCGGCGCCATCGCTGGCGTCCTGATCGCCGACTACTGGGTGATGCGCAGCACGATCCTCAAACTCGGCGACCTCTACCGCGAAAAGGGCGAGTATCGCTACTCGGCCGGCTTCAACTGGCGCGGCCTGGTGAGTCTATTGCTGGGCGGCGTGCTCGCGGTAGGAGGGGCGTATACCGCCCCAGGCACGACCGGTCCCTTCCCGGCGAAGGGGCTGATACCGTTCCTCTACCAACCCTTCACCTTCTACGACTACAGCTGGATCGTGGGATTGGTGGTGGCGTTCGTGAGTTACCTGATTCTCTCGGCTGCCTTCCCGGCGGGCGCGGTGCGGCGCCGTCCGCAACCTGCAGCGGCGACCTAAACTCGGCGTAAGACGCGCTGGAGCCCCCATGCACGCGGCGGGGGCTCCAGCATTTTGAGGAAGGAAAATGGCCCGTTTGAGCTTTGGCGTTTGCTTCGCTCCCGATCCGCCCCCCAGCCGGTGGGTGGACCTGACGAAGCTCGCCGAGGATCAGGGGTTCGACTACGCCTGGCTCTTCGACTCGCACGTCCTCTGGCAGGAGGTCTATCCGATCTTCACCCTGATGGCCGCCAACACGAAGACCATCAAGATCGGGCCGTGCGTCACCAACCCGGGGACGCGCGATCCTACCGTCACCGCCAGCGCGCTGGCGACTCTGAACGAGATCTCGGGTGGCCGGATGGTGATGGGCATTGGTCGCGGCGATAGTGCCCGGCGGGTGCTCGGCCAGAAACCGGTCTCGGTCGAGCAGATGGAGGCTGATTGCCGGCTGATCCGTGACCTCGCGGCGGGTCGCGAAGTCAGCTACGACGGCGTCAAAGTCCGGATCAAGTGGGCGGAGCACGAGCTCCCCATCTGGGTCGCCGGTTACGGCCCGAAGGCTCTGCGCGCTGCGGGGCGGGTCGCGAACGGGGTAATCATCCAGCTGGCGGATCCGGCCATCATCAAATGGTGCCTCCAGTTCGTACGCGAAGGCGCCGACGAGGCCGGCCGATCTTTTGACGACATCCAGATCCAGGCGGCCGCACCGGCGTTCATCTCGGATGACCTGGAAGCGGCGCGGGAGCAAGTACGCTGGTTCCCAGCGCTGGTCTCGAACCACGTCGTCGATCTGCTCAAGCGCTACGACGTGAAAGACCTGCCCCAGCCGCTGACCGACTACATCAAAGCGCGCGATCACTACGACTACCAGGATCATGCGAAGCGAGGTGCCGCGCACGCCGACTTCGTTCCCGATGATGTGATCGACCGGTTCTGTGTGATCGGGACGGTCGACGACAGCAAGCGGCGTATCGAAGAATTGATCGATGTCGGCGTCGACCAGTTCAATCTCTACCTGATGGTGGAAAAACCCGAGGTCGTTATCAAAAAATACGGCGAGGCGATCATCCCGGCGTTCCGTTAGTTAATGTTCAGGGGGAATGCGGGGGATTCCCCCCGCATGTAGCGAGGAGGCGAGTATTCATGGCGAAGGTGCGGGCGGCGCTGATCCAGGCGTACGCCAACATGCCCAAGGAAGAGGCGATCGTAAAGCACGAGGAACTGATTGGACAGGCGGCGCAGAAGGGCGCCCAGATCACCTGCCTGCAGGAGATTTTCTTCGGCCCCTACTTTCCAGCCGAGCAGAACACGAAGTGGTACGACACTGCCGAACCGGACGACGGTCCCACCATCAAGCGGATGCAGGAGCTGGCCAGGAAGCACAAGATGGTCCTGGTCGTGCCTTTCTATGAGGAGGCGCAGACGGGCGTCTACTACAACACCGCGGTGGTGATCGAGAACGACGGGACGGTGGTCGGGAAATATCGAAAAACCCACATCCCGCACGTCGGTCCGTGCTTCTGGGAGAAGTTCTATTTCAAGCCTGGAAACCTTGGCTACCCGGTATGGAAAACCTCGGTCGGGCGAGTGGGCCTGCTCATCTGCTATGACCGGCATTTCCCAGAGCCGGCGCGCGAGCTGGGTTTGAAGGGGGCCGAGCTGGTGTTCAACCCATCGGCCACCGTGAAATCGCTGTCGCGCTATCTCTGGGAACTGGAGCAGCCCGCGCACGCGGTGGCCAACGGCTACTGGATCGGCGCCATCAATCGGGTCGGCGTCGAAAAACCCTTGAACGAGGCGCAGTTCTACGGTTCGAGCTATTTCTGCGATCCCCGCGGCAGGATCATCGGCAAAGCCTCCGAGACCGAGGACGAGGTGCTGGTCTGCGACCTCGACCTGGACATGAACCGTGAGGTTCGCAACACCTGGCAGTTCCTGCGCGATCGGCGGCCGGAGACCTACGAAGACCTGGTCAAAGAGCTGCCATGAAGACGCTGATCAAGAACGGCACGGTCGTCACCGCCAGCGATACATCCAAGGCGGACGTGCTGATCGACGGCGAGAAGGTCGCCGCCATCGGCAATGAGCTCGACGTCCGGGCCGACCAGGTGCTCGATGCCGAAGGTCGGTACGTGATGCCCGGCGCCGTCGACGTCCACACCCACATGGAGCTGCCCTTCGGTGGCACCTTCGCCTCTGACGACTTCGCCACCGGTACCGCCGCGGCTGCCTGGGGCGGCACCACGACGATCGTGGATTTCGCGGTCCAGACCTACGGCCAGACGCTGCGGGCTGGTCTGGATCAGTGGCATCAGAAGGCGGAGGGGAAGGCACACATCGACTATGGCTTCCACGTGATCGTCCGCGAGGTCAATGACAACGTCCTCAAAGAGATGGATGAGCTCGTCAAAGAAGGCGTCCCGTCCTTCAAGCTCTTCATGGCTTATCCAGGCGTCTTCATGCTCGACGACGCCTCGATCTTCAGAGCTATGAGCCGCACCGCGGAGAACGGCGGACTGATCATGATGCACGCCGAGAACGGCGGTGCCATCGACGTGCTGGTCAAGCGCTATCTCGCCGAGGGCAAAGGAGATCCGATCAATCACGGCTTGACGCGGCCGGCCAGCATGGAAGGGGAAGCCACCGGTCGGGCCATCGCACTGGCCCGACTGGCTGACGTCGCCGTCTACATCGTGCATCTCAGCTCGAAAGAGGCGCTCGATGCGGTGCGGGAAGCGCGCGACGACGGCGCGCCGGCCTTTGCCGAGACCTGTCCCCAGTACCTCTACCTGAGCCTGGACGATCTCGGCCGGCCGGGCTTCGAGGGCGCCAAGTATGTGTGCTCACCGCCGCTGCGGCCGCCGGCACACCATGACGAGCTCTGGAAAGGCTTGCTGCAGGACGACCTGCAGCTGGTCGCCACCGACCATTGCCCGTTTCACTTCAAGGGGCAAAAGGACCTCGGGAAGGGCGACTTCTCGAAGATTCCGAACGGCCTTCCCGGGGTCGAGGATCGGTTCACGCTGATCTTCCACGGCGGCGTCAACTCCGGCCGGATCACCCTCAATCGGTTCGTCGAGCTGGTGGCCACCGCGCCGGCGAAGATGTTCGGGCTGTTCCCCCGCAAAGGCACGATCGCCCCGGGTAGTGACGCCGACATCGTGATCTTCAATCCGAGGGTCGAGCGCACCCTCTCGGCGAAGACCCATCACATGAACGTGGACTACAGTTGCTACGAGGGCATGAGCGTCCGCGGCCTTCCTGAAGTCGTGATGCAACGGGGCAATATCCTGGTCAAGGATGGGCAGTTCCAGGGACGCAAAGGCGCCGGACAGTTCATTCGCCGCGCCGCTTTCCACGGCGCGCCGGCCGGTGAACCCAGCCCGGTAGGAGCAAGAGCATGATCGCGACCAAAACCGTGCAGAGCTACATCGGTGGCAAGTTCCGTGAGTCACCCGCCGGCAAAGCGGATCCAATTCCGAATCCCGCCACGGGCGAGACGATCGCCAGCCTGCCCTACTCCACTCGCGAGGAAATCGACGAAGCCGTGGCCGCGGCGAAGAAGGCCTTCGCCGGATGGAGCGAGACGCCGGTCCCGGATCGGGCCCAGGTGATGTTCCGCTTCAAGGCGCTGTTCGACACACACTTCGAGGAACTCTCCGCGCTTGTGACCCAGGAAAACGGCAAGACCCTGGAAGAATCCCGCGGCGAAGTCAAGCGTGCCATCGAGGTGATCGACTTCGCCTGCGGAGCGCCCACCCTGATGATGGGGCAAAACCTGGATCAGATCGCGCGCGGCATCGACGAGCAGCTGACCCGTTTCCCGGTCGGGGTCGTGGCCGGCATCACACCCTTCAACTTCCCCAACATGGTGCCGCTGTGGATGATCCCGGTCGCGATCGTTCTGGGCAACACCTTCGTGCTCAAACCCTCACAGCTGACGCCGCTGTCCGCGATGCGGATCGCGGAGCTGTTGCAGGAGGCGGGTCTGCCCGCGGGCGTGTTCAACGTGGTTCACGGGGCAAACGATGCCGTGAACCAGCTCTTGACCCATCCCGACGTCGCCGCCATCTCGTTCGTTGGTTCGGCTAAAGTGGCCGCCTACATCTATGCGACGGCCGCCGCCAAAGGCAAGCGAGTCCAGGCGCTGGGCGGCGCGAAGAACCACATCCTGGTCATGGATGACGCCGATCTCGAACTTTCTGCGCCGCACGTGATCTCCTCGGCCTTCGGCAACGCCGGCCAGCGCTGCCTGGCCGGAAGCGTCGCCGTCGGCGTTGGCAAGATCGGTGATGCGCTGGTCCGGGAGCTGGCCCAGGAAGCGCGCGAGATCAAGGTTGGCCCGGGCACTGACCCCCAGACCACCATGGGCCCGGTGATTCGCGGCGAGCGGAAACAAAAGCTGATCGAGTACATCGATGAAGCCAAGACCGAAGGCGCCGAACTCGTCACGGACGGCCGGAGTGTCGGGCAGCAGGACGGCTTCTTCCTGGCGCCTACCATCTTCGATCGCGTCACGCCCGACATGAGGATCTGGAAGGAGGAGCTGTTCGGCCCGGTGCTCTCGGTCGTGCGTGCCTCCGACATCGACGAGGCGCTCGACGTGCTGAACCGTAGCACCTACGGCAACATGGCCTCCATCTTCACCAGCTCGGGCAAGAACGCAAGGGAGTTCAAGCGCCGCGCCCAGGCAGGCATGCTGGGCGTGAACATCGGGGTTGCCGCCCCGATGGCGTTCTTCCCCTTCACCGGCTGGAAGAATTCCTTTTTCGGTGACCTGCACGCCACCGGTCAGGACAGCGTTCGCTTCTACACCCGTCATAAAGTCATCACGACCCGATGGCTCTAGAGACTTCAGCCAGGCCGCACGTCCTGAGCGGCGAGGAGATCGTCGCGCTCTGCCGGCAGTACACCCTGTACGACTGGGTGGCACAATCGGCGGCCGATCCCCTCCCCGTGGATCACGCCAAGGGCGTCTATTTCTACACCACCGAGGGGAAGCGGATCATCGACTTCAACAGCCAGTTCATGAGCGTCAACGCCGGCCACAGCGACCCGCGGATTGTCGACGCGATCAAGCGGCAGGCCGAAAAGCTGGCCTTCATCAATCCGTTCATGGCGCACGAGCCCAGGGCGCTTTTGGGTCAGAAGCTGGCCGAGCTGCTCCCGGGTGACATCAACAAGGTCTTCTTCACGCTGGGCGGTGCCGAGGCCAACGAATACGCCGTCAAGATGGCCCGCTGGGTGACCGGTCGGTACAAGATCGTTTCGCGCTATCGCTCCTATCACGGGGCGACCGCGGGGGCTATCGCGCTGACGGGTGACCCGCGCCGCTGGGCCAACGATATCGGGACGTCCGGGGTCGTGCACGTGCTCGATCCCTACCACGGCCCGCAACGAGAAGTGGACAGCGCCGAAGAGTCGCTGCGCTATCTGGAGGAGACCATCCAGCTCGAGGGTCCGGGCACCATTGCGGCCTTCTTCCTGGAAACGGTGACCGGGACAAATGGCATCTTGATTCCGCCCGATGGCTACCTGCAGGGAGTACGGGAGCTCTGTGATCGCTACGGCATCCTGATGATCTGCGATGAGATCATGTCGGGCTTCGGCCGGACCGGTGAATGGTTCGCGGTCAACCACTGGAACGTCGTGCCCGACATCATCACCATGGCTAAGGGCCTGACCAGCAGCTATGTGCCGCTGGGAGCGGTCGGCATTCGACCGCAGATTGCCGAGTACTTCGAGAACCGCGTCTTCTACGGCGGGCTGACCTATAACAGCCATCCACTGGCCTGCGCGGCCGCCCTGGGAGCGATCCGGGCCTACGAGGAAGACGACATGGTTGCCAACGCCCGGCGGATGGGCGAGGTGATGAAGCGGCATCACGAGGCGCTCAAGAAAAAGCACCCCTCGGTTGGTCTGACCCGATCGATCGGCCTCTTCGGCATCCTGGAGTTAGTGCGAAACCGCAAGACGATGGAACCGATGGCGCCCTTCAATGGGAACTCGGGCGAGATGAAGGCGGTCGCGAAGTCTCTCCGCGACCAGGGCCTCTACACCTTCGTCCGCTGGCACACGATCATGACCAACCCGCCCCTCTGTATCAACGAAGAAGAGATGGCGGAGGGGTTCGCCATCATCGACAGAGCGCTCGACATCGCGGATCAAGCCGTCGCCTAGCGTCCGCGACGATCCGTCGCAGCCGGATCCGGCGTTCGCCGATCTTTATGCCAGGCTGCCGGATGCGACGGACCTGTGGCCCTGGCTCGACCTGGCTCGCGATGCGCGTCCGCCGGTGCTTTACCTCGGCATTGGCACGGGCCGCCTTGCGGTGCCATTGCATGCGGCGGGCATCGACCTGGTCGGCGTCGACAGCCACCCAGGCATGTTGGCGCGGCTGCGTGAGCGGCTCCCCGAGGTGCGAACCATCCAATCGCGGATCGAAACACTCGAGCTTGGGCAGCGCTTCGAGCTCGTGATCGCGCCGGCCAACATCCTCTACCTGGTCGCCGGCCTGCGGGCTGCGGCCCGGCATCTCGAGGCCAAAGGGGCGCTGGCGATCGAGCTGGCAAATCCGCACTGGTTCCGCGCGGGCGGCGGAGACCGCGTTCGCGTGCGCGCCTTTAACGGCAACGAGGCCCGCCTCGAGATCGATTACGAGCTGCCCGACGGTGCCACCGTCACCCAGGACGCCGAGGTGGCGCTGGTATGGCCGGAGGAAGTCGAAAACTGGCTGGCGGGTGGTGCCGGTCTCAAACTACGGCGGATGTTCGGGAGGCCCCACGCCGATCTCACGGATAGCCCGAGCTTCTACGTGGTCGCCGGACTACAGTAAGCACTCGATGCCAGAGGAGCGGGAGGGACGTCGGTCAGGGCGCGTGGTGCGTCGCGGCGTCGAGCGGCCAACCGAGGACCGTGTGCTGCTCGAGCGGATGCCATTGCCGGAATTCCTGGACAGCGATCCCTGGCGCGTGCTCCGCATCCAGGCCGAATTTGTCGAAGGCTTCGATGCTTTGGCGGCCGTCGGCCCGGCGGTCACTTTTTTCGGCTCCGCCCGCGTGCGCCAGCCCGATCCGATGTACGACGCCGCCCAGGCGCTTGCCGCTGAACTGGCTCGACGCGGCTTCGCGATCATCACCGGAGGCGGTCCCGGCATTATGGAGGCTGCCAACCGCGGGGCTCGAGAGGCCGGTGGGCTGTCGGTCGGATGCAACATCGAGTTGCCCTTCGAGCAGAGCCTCAACGACTATGTCGACCTGGGCATCGAGTTCCGCTACTTCTTCGTACGCAAGACGATGTTCGTCAAATACGCCGAGGCGTTCGTGATCTTCCCTGGTGGCTTTGGCACGCTGGACGAGCTCTTCGAGTCGCTGACTCTCATCCAGACAGGCAAGATCGTGCATTTCCCCGTGGTGATGTTCAACTCGAGCTATTGGGCCGGGCTCCACAAGTGGATCGCGGAGCGGGTGCTGGCCGAACGCAAGATTTCGCCCGAAGACCTCGACCTGATGGTGGTGACGGACGATATCCAGCACGCGGCGGACGTCGTGCAGCAGTACTACCAGCGCAAGGTGCTGGCGGTGCAACCGAAGAAGCGGGCCCAGCCGGCGAAGAGCGACGCGGAGTGACGGCGGCGCTGGAACTCGCCTTCCTGCAGGACGGCGCGCAGAAAGCTGAGGAGATCGCCGCGCAGCTGGCGGACTTTCTGTCTGCCGCTCAGCGCAGCCTTGACATCGCCATCTACGACCTGAACCTGGCCGGCGGGCCGGCCGACCAGCTGCGCACCGCCATCATGTCGGCGGCGGCCCGCGGCGTCGCGGTTCGCCTCGTGTACAACGTCGACTTTCCAAATCCCATCCCCGTACCGCCGCCGTCGCAGGCGGATACGGCGTTCATCGAGAGCCTCCAGGTTCCGTCGAAGCCCGTGTCCGGAGTCCCGTCCTTGATGCATCACAAGTACGTGGTTCGGGACGCCGGTACCGACTCTGCCACGGTCTGGACGGGATCGACGAACTGGACGAATGACTCGTGGAACCGTGAGGAGAACGTCATTCTTCGCCTGCCGTCCGCGGATCTGGCCGCCGAGTACACCCGGAATTTCAACGAGCTCTGGAGCATCGGACAGGTCGACTCGAGCGGAAAGTACGACCTCGGGAGCGTCTCGATTCCGTGGACCGATGGCGCGGTGCGCACCCATGTGTTCTTCTCGCCGGGCCGAGGCAAGCAGATGGCCCACGTGATTGCCGACCGCCTGGCGCATGCCCGGAAGCGGATCCGCGTCTGCTCACCGGTGATTACGGCCGGCGTGATTCTGGGCACCCTGGCGGACGTGGCACGTTCGTCGAATCTCGACTTCAAAGGGGTCTACGACCGGACCCAGATGGCCGAGGTGCTGGGCCAGTGGCGGGTCGACCCGCACGCCGGCTGGAAGGGGCCCGCCTTTCAGAGCCTGACAGCAAGCCTCCCGTTCGCATCCAAGGTCACCACGCCGTATTCACCGACCAGCATCCACGACTACATGCATGCAAAGATCACGGTCGCCGACAACACGGTGTTCACGGGCAGCTACAACCTGTCGCACGCTGGCGAGGAAAACGCGGAAAATTTGCTCGAGCTCGACAATGGGGCGCTGGCGGACCGCTTCGTCGCGTACATCGACGGGGTGTTTGCCCGCTATGCGGCGAGCCCCGTCGCTGCGCCAAAATAACGGAGATGGCTGGGCGTCAGCGGGCAGCGCTTATCGCCGGCTCGCTCCTGTCGCTTGTTGCCCTCCTGCCTCCGGTCATCGGGTTCGCCAACCAGCGGCTGACCCTGCACATGCTCTTCGAGATGCTGCTCCTGGCGCTGGCCGTTCCCCTGCTTGCCTACGGTGCGGCTCCTCGGTTGCGCTCGAGGTTTTCAGTCGGGCTGCAATCCGCGGTTGGCGTTCTCGCACTCAACCTCGTGCTGTTCGCCTGGCAGATTCCAGCGGTCCTGGATATGGCGACCCGCAACATCTGGCTCCGCGAGGCGGCGCCCGCGGTGTTCATGCTCGGCGCGCTCGTCTTCTGGCAGCCAATCGTCCGCCGTGACGGCCTCAGTGCCATCGCCAAGATCGGCTATCTGATGGTCGCCGGGGTTCCGCCGACCATTCCCGGAATCACGCTGGCCTTCTCGCATCACCTGCTCTATCACGCCTATCGCTCCATCGAAGACCAGCAGATCGCCGGACTTCTGCTTTTCGGGACGGCGAAATTAACCCTTGTCGCCGGCACGTTCGTCATTCTGTGGCGGATGCTGGCGCCCGACAAGGAGCCTCCGGATTGGGAGATCGAGGAAGCGCCCGTCGACGACACGCCGCCCACGGCGCCGGCCTGGCTGCGTCGTCTCGATGAGGAACTCCCAGCCGAGAGCGATCGTCCCCGACTCCCGGTCGGTGCCGGTCGGTAGATCTCTAGATCAGCGGCCAGGGATAGGCCCAGCGCGAGGTCGGTTCGGGGTAACGGCCTTCCTCCGCCAGGTTGCGGGCTCGGCGGATGAGCGCCTTCATCTCGGCCTTCGAGACCAGTGGCTCGAGCTCGCTCACCCAGCCGGTGCCATCCTCCAGCTCAGCGACCAGTTGTCGTGCGCGAGCTCTGAGTGTCGCTGGCACGTCGTCACCGGCAAATTCCCAGATCACGGTTCGAAGCTTCGGCAGCGGATGAAACGTCAGCCCGTTGTCGACACCCCAGATGTGGCCCTCCCCATCGATCAGGCAGTGGCCGCTCTTCCGGTCGGCGTTGTTGACGATCACGTCGAATGCCGCCATGGTGCGAAAGTCCCTCGCTCGCGCCGGCATCAATGAGAAGTAATGCTCGCGAAGGTCCGCCACGACGAATTGCTGGAGCGAGCCAGGCCCCATAGGGCCATCCTCCCGGTACACCGTGTAGGGAACGATGCGCCAGCCGAGCGCGGCGCTGACCAGGTAGGCGGCCACCTCGCGCTTGCCCAGGGTGCCGTCGGGAAAGTCGTCGAGCGGTGTTTCGCCGGCCGCGGGCTTATAAACGGCCAGCGCTTGCTGACCGTCCTCGCCGCACACCTCGGCAAGGTAGGTGTAGTTCGAGCAGTCGGGCATCAGCCCGCGTGCCCTGATCTGTCCCTCGCGCAGCAGCCGCCGTAGCTGGTCCTGGGGCAGCGGGTTCGGCTGTGCCATGGCTCAGTGATGTCCGTTGAGCCGAGGGCAGACTCCGCCATCGTGATCGATGGGTCCACCGCATAGCGGACAGGGTGGCCTTCCGGCGCCGATCACCGTCGCTGCATGGGTGGCCAGCGCCTGCATCTGAGGCAGGCTGGCCTGAAAATGTCCCGTGGCTGGTTCGGCGCCTTCTTCCACCAGCTCGACCAATGAGACCTCGAAGGTCTTGTCATCCTGGCTGTACGTGATGGTCATGAAGCCGATCCGCCAGCGGGGATCGATGGGCTCCTCGAGCGCCATGTCGGGTAGGCGAGCCGATCGTGGCATGGCCGGTACTTTCGTAAAGACTTCTTCCAGGCGATCGGTGAGCGCCCGCAGCTGGTCCTTCTCCATGGCCAGGCTGACGAGCTCGCTACCCGACTTGAGCTGGAGGTAGAAGGCGCGCTTGCCCGGCTCGCCGATCGCCCCTGCCGTTACCCGGGCCACCTGTCCGAAGTCGAAGCTCTCCGACGCCATCGGATCTATTGTGCGGAAGCGGCTTGCGCCCTAAGGAAAAAGAATGCGGGCCGTTGGGGAAACGGCCCGCTAAATGGAGGGGAGGGAAGCAATCCTTACAGGGATATCTCTACCCAGTTTGCGAGCGCCCTATCAGGTTTCGGCATAGGGCGGGCACCTGAATGGGCCCCGCCGTCGACTGATTCCGCGAAAAATCGCCAGGATCGCTGCCTAGAATCGAGGCGTGAGGGATTCATTGGACCCACGGTGGTGGCATCGCAACCTAACGACGTTTCAGAAGGTTGTCGTCGCCAACAGCGCGATCATCGTGGTGGGTGCGGTGACCGGGCCCCTGATTACCTTGAATTTCTCGGGCCGGGCCAGGCTGCCATTCCTTCTTGGACTGCTGGCGATCGGATTGATCGCCATCCTGGTGGCGAACTTCGTCATCCTGAGGCTGGCATTCCGGCCGATGCGGGAGCTCGAATCGACGATGAGCGCGGTCCAACCCGGCCTGGAAGAGCCGCGGGTCCACACCAAGTTCGCCGATCCAGACCTGCGCCGCATCGCCACCGTTTTCAACTCGATGCTCGACCGGCTGGAGCACGAGCGACACGTCAGTGCCCAGCGCGTGCTACAGGCCCAGGAGCGCGAGCGGCAGCGCGTCGCGCGTGAGCTTCATGACCAGACCGGCCAGGCCCTGACCCACGAGATCATCAGCCTGGACCTCTTGCTGGAGCGCACCTCTGATGCCGACGCTCGCAAGCAGCTCGAGGCCGTGAAACGGACGCTGGAAGAGACGCTCGAGGAAGTCCATCGCATGTCGCAGGACCTGCGTCCGTCGGTGCTCGATGACCTGGGTCTGGTGCCGGCGCTCCGGACCCTGGCGAAGCAGCCATCGGGTGCCGAGGTTTCACTACAGGTCGATGGGCTCCGTGATCGGTTGCCGCCGCCAATCGAAACGGCGCTCTACCGGATCGCCCAGGAAGCCCTCACCAATGCGAACAAGTACGCCCGGGCGTCGCACGTAAAGATCGACCTGCATTGTCTCGACGGCCACGTGCGGCTCCGGGTGCGAGACGATGGGGTGGGGTTCGATCCGCAGAGCATTCCGGACAAGGAAGAGCCTGGGCGAGCTGGGCTTGGCATCTTCGGGATGCGGGAGCGAGCGACCCTGTTGCGCGGCTCACTCGAGATTCACTCGGCGCCGCGGAAGGGAACCGAGGTCGTGGCCCAGCTGCCATTGGAGGAACGCCATGCAAGTTGAGCGCCGGCAGATCCGCGTCATGCTTGTCGAAGACCACAACCTGGTGCGCGCCGGTATTCGTGCCGTCATCGATGGCCAGAGCGACATCCAGGTCATCGCGGAGGCTACCGAAGGCCGTGAAGCCATTCGGCTTGCCCGCGCCAACTGTCCCGATGTGGCGGTGGTCGATGTCGCGATGCCCGGCATGTCGGGAATCGAGGCCACTCGCGAGATCCGGCGGTTGTGTCCGCAAACCCAGGTCCTGATCCTCACCGCGCACGACAACGAGGAATATTTCTTCCAGACGCTGAAAGCCGGCGCCGTGGGCTATGTGCTCAAGAAAGCGGCAGCCTCGGATCTGATTGCCGCCATCGAGGCAGCCAGCCGTGGTGAGCCGTATCTCTATCCCTCAGTCGCCCGGATGCTGGTCTCCGACTATCTGCAGCGAGCCCCCGAGCGCGACAGCTTCGAGCCGCTCAGCGATCGCGAGCGGGAGGTGTTGCGACTGGTGGCTGAGGGGAAGACGAACCGCCAGATCGCTGACACCCTCTTCCTCAGCATCAAGACGGTGCAGACGCATCGCGACCACATCATGAAGAAGCTGCGCATGCACGACCGCACCGAGCTGGTGAAGTACGCGATCCGCAAGGGCCTGATCGAAGCCGACAGCTAGCGATAGACCGGGGTCAGCTCGAGGTCGAGAAAGCGACCGATGTCGTCGATTTCCGTCTTGATGCCCTTGCGCACAGCGGCGCTCAGGGGTTCGATTGCCTCAACCTGCAGCTGGCCGGTCTTACCCGATTTCTTCAGGCTCCAGGCCGCAACCGCACGTCCGTTCACGACAGCGGCAGGATGCAGCCAGCCACCGCCGCGCTGCACGCGTTTCTGGAGCGCTCGAGGCACGGCGAGGTCGCGACTTCGATAGCCGAGGAGGTAGGTGTCGAATGCCGGCAGCAGCCGGACTATTGGCCTTGGCTCAGGAGCAGGCTGGGATCTGCCGCGCGCCTTCGGCAGATAGGCGGGCCGCCCACCGATCCTGACCTCCGTTAAGGCGGGCTGGGCCGATGTCAGAGCTGCCCGTGCCCGGGCGGCCGGTAGCCCCGACCAGGTCACGAGGTCTTCGAGTGTCGCCGGGCCAAACGCCGCGAAGTATCGCAAGGCGAGCTCGGCAAGCGGATCTCCAGGCTCCCTGGAAACACTCGGGTCGATCCAGTCGTCGAGCAGCGCATAGGTTGGCTCGGCGCTGGCCCGATCAGCAGCGAGGCAGAGAACGCCTTTTTGCGCAGCGAACGCCATCAGATGGATTGGTGCCTGTGTCCCGGGATCGAGGATGAGTCCGTGGCGGCGCAGATGGTCGACGATCTCGAACCTGGTCAGCGGTCCTGATCGCGACAGGATCTGGCGGATCGCTTCTACGCCGCGAGCCTTGATGTCCGCCGTCAGTCCGAGCTGGGCATGGCGTCGCTGGTTGCCACCGGCGAAAACCGGACCCAGTACCGCGAGCAGCCAGCGAAGGTCCTCGGCGGCCACCAGGTGCAGGGTGCCGCGCATCAACCAGCTGCGCACGATCGAACGCTCCTCGGACAGTGCCCGGTCGACCTCGTAAAGCCGGAGTCCGGGGCTGCGAGCACGCATCCCGAGGGCTGCCGCGGTCAGCAGCTGCGCCTGCAGACCGCAGGTGTCGCGAAGGATGGTGGCGGGCGAGGCTCTCGTCGCGGGCATCAACCGCTGTGCCCGAGCTCGCAACTCGAGCACGACGGCGTCCCCGAGGTTGGCGTTAGCCGCCGGCAGGTCCTGCGCCGAGCCCAGGTTCGGTCATGCGGCTGGGATCGAGGAGACGGTCGAGCTCTGCCGGCGGGAGCTGGGTCCGCTGGCGCGCAATCTCGCGGATCGTCTTCCCCGTGGTCAGCGCTTCTTTGGCGATCTTTGCCGCGGCGTCATAGCCGATGGCCGGTGCCAGCGCGGTGGCCAGCATCAACCCCTGCTCGACCAGCTGCGGGCCGCGGTCGGTGGCGGCGATGCCGTCGATGCATTGGCGCGCCAGGTTCTGCGCCGAGGTGGCGAGCAGCGCGATCGTCTCCAGCAAGCAGTACGCCGCAACCGGCATCATCAGGTTGAGCTCGAAGATACTGCCCGACTGGGCCGCGACGGTCAGCGTCGCGTCGTTGCCGAGCACGCGCGCCACCACCATCGTCATCGACTCGATGATCACGGGGTTGACCTTTCCAGGCATGATCGAGCTGCCAGGCTGAACTTCGGGCAGCGTGATCTCGCCGAGTCCCGCGCGCGGTCCCGATGCCAACCACCGCAGATCGTTGCCAACCTTCCACAAACTGACCGCGGTCACTCGCAGGGTACCCGCGGCAGCGAGCACCGCGTCCAGGGTGGCCTGCGCCTGAAAATGATTGTCCGTCTCGCGCACCATCACGCCGGCCCGACGGCTCAGGTGACTGCAGACTCGCTGCGCGAATTCCGGGTGGGCGTTGATCCCGGTGCCGACCGCGGTGCCGCCAAGCGGCAGCTCCGCCAGTTCTTCGGCGGCGCGGCGGACCCGCTCGATCGACCGCTCCACCTGCCCCGCGTAGCCGAGGAATTCCTGACCCAACCGGATCGGGGTCGCGTCCTGGAGATGCGTCCGCCCGGTCTTGATGACCGGCAGGAATTCATTCGTCTTGCGATCGAGGGCGTCATGCAGATAGGCCAGCGCCGGAACCAGCTCCTCGTGGATGGCCACCAGCGCGGCGAGCTGCATGGCTGTGGGGATCACATCATTGCTCGACTGACATTTGTTGACGTGGTCGTTCGGATGGACGGGCTGCTTCGAACCGAGCGGATGGCCCAAGATCTCGTTCGCGCGGTTGGCAATCACCTCATTCGCGTTGGTGTTGGTCGACGTCCCCGATCCCGTCTGAAAGACATCGACGACGAAGTCCTTGTCGAGCTTTCCCTCCTCGACCTCTTCGGCGGCCTGCTGGATGGTGCTGGCCAGCGCCGCCTCGAGCAGGCCCAGCTCGGTGTTCACCAACGCCGCGGCGCCCTTGATCTGGGCTAGCGCGCGGATAAAGCGCCGGGGTAGCCGGAGGTTGCTGATCGGGAAGTTCTGTCGGGCGCGCTCGGTGCTGGCGCCGTAGTAGGCGGACTCCGGAACTTTGACTTCGCCCATCGAATCCCGCTCGATCCGCATCCCCTCCTCGGCCATGCGCGGTCATCCTACAATCTGAGGGCCGTGACAGCACGGATAGTGTCGATTCAGCTCTGCACCGGGCACCGCCAGCCGATGCGGTACGTCGGCCATGCGGAACTGATCACTGGACTGGGTCTCGATGGGGATAAGCACGCCGTTGCCACTTCGCACCGTCAGGTGCTGCTGGCCGACCAGGAAGCGCTCGACGAGGTTGGTGTCGCGCCGGGAACCATCAAAGAAAACCTGACCGTCGAGGGCGTCAACGTCATGGGTCTGCCCGTCGGGAGCAGGATCCGGCTCGGGGCCAGCGCGATTCTCGAGATCACGCAGGTCTGCGAACCCTGCTTTCGCATGGACGAGATCCGCGCCGGGCTGAAAGACGAGCTCGTCGGTCGCCGCGGCATGGTCTCCCGCGTGATCGCGGGCGGCACGATCCGCATCGGTGACCCGATCGCGATCGAAGAAGCAGAGCCACTCGCCTCATAGCTCTTGATCCGAGCGGTCGACCTCCACGTCCACCTGCCGCTCAAGGAGTGGCTGGACGGCAGCATGGGTCCGTACAAAGAACCCGCGGCCCGCTATTTCCGCAGCCAGGTGCAGGAGCGCACCGTCGACGAGTTCGCGGTCGAGTTCGCCCAGGAACAGATCTTCGCGGTCCTGCTCGCGTGGGATGCGGAAACGGCGACCCACCGGCCGCCGCTCTCGAATGACTTCGTGGCGGCGATCGTCAAACGGCATCCGAAACGCTTCGCCTTTTTCGCCTCGGTCGACCCGTGGAAACCTGATGCCGTGCCGCAGCTCGAGCGCGCCGTCAAAGAGCTCGGCGCCATCGGTGCCAAGTTCCATCCGTCATTGCAGGACTTTTATCCGAGCGATGAGCGGCATTACAAGCTCTGGGAGAAAGCGCTGGAGCTCGGCATCCCGTGTCTCTTTCATACCGGGACCAGCGGCATTGGGGCCGGCCAGCCCGGCGGCCAGGGGATCAAGCTCGACCCTGCTCGTCCGATTCATCTCGATGTGGTCGCGGCGCGTTTCCCGGAACTGCGCATCATCGCCGCCCATTTCGGATGGCCCTGGCACCTGGAGCTGATCGCGATGGCGCTGCACAAGACGAACCTCTACATCGAGCTGTCCGGTTGGTCACCGCGGTATTACCCCGAAGAGCTGGTACGCGAGATCGGCGGACGCTTACAGGACCGTACGCTTTTCGGCAGCGACTACCCGTTTCTCAAGCCAGCGCGGGTACTCGAAGAGCTCGATGCCCTCCAGCTGAAACCGGAGGCGAAGGTCAAGATCCTGCGCGAGAACGCGGCCCAGCTGCTCAAACTGGAGCTGTCCTAGCCGGGCGTCGCCTGCCCTTCCCAGCAGGTCACCCCTTCATTGCCGACGATCGCGCCGTGCGGCGTGCCGGCCGGCAGGTCGAGGCGGTCGCCCGGCTGCATCACAATCGCCGGCTTCCCGGTGGGCGTGAAGGTAATCGATCCCCGTTCGACGTACAGGATCTTCCGATAGGGATGGCTGTGAACGGCGTATTTGGCGCCGGGGCCATTGCTCCACTGATAGCAGTGGTTTGCCTCAGCCCGTAACCGCGATTCGATTGAAAGGCCGATATCTGCATAATGCACTCCGATGTCCCGCGGCTATGCGCGCTACGTCCTGGCCGTCATGGTGGGCATCAACTTTCTGAATTACCTCGACCGCTACGTCCTGCCGGCGGTCGCCACCCGCATCCAGAGCGAGTTTCATCTCAGCGATAGCCAGATCGGGTTGCTGGGCAGCGCGTTCGTTTTGCTGTACGCGATTGCCACCATCCCATTCGGCATCTGGGCCGATCGTGGTGTTCGCCGAACGGTGGTTGGGGTCGGGGTGACGATCTGGAGTCTCGCCACCCTGTTCAGCGGGCTCGCCCGGAGCTACGCGCAGCTGTTCATCGCCCGTGCCGTCGTCGGGATTGGCGAGGGCAGCTATTACCCGGCGGGGACCGCATTGCTGGGTGACTACTTCAAGAAAGAGGGACGGGGGCGCGCCATGTCGATCTGGGCGGCGGGCACCGCCGTCGGGATTGCGGTCGGCTTTGCGGGTGGCGGCATCATCGGTAGTTTGCTGGGATGGCGGGTCGCGTTCTACCTGACGGCGGTCCCCGGGCTGGTGTTTGCCCTGCTCGCCTTCGGCATCCGCGAGCCGCTCCGCGGGGCGGCCGAGGACCGCGGTCCGAAAACCGGCCCCGCAATCGCCATCACCTGGAAAACGGCGTTCGACCTGCTTCGAATCCCGACCCTGCGAGCGACGATCGCCGCCGAGACCGTCCTGTTCTTCGTCCTGGGCGGCGCGGCCTTCTGGCTTCCGACCTATCTCAGCCGTCGGTTCGGGCTCGGCACCGGCGCCGCCGGGACGCTGGCGGGAGGCGTCCTGGTGGTCGGCCTGCTGGCGGGCTCATTGCTGGGTGGCTGGATCGCCGATGAACTGATGCTTCGCCGAAAGCTGGCCAGCAACCTGCCGGTCGGGATCGTCGGCTTCGTCGCCGGCGCGGTTTTCGTCGCGCTGGCGCTGCTGATGCCCAGCCTCGTGCTCTTCATCCCGATGTTCCTGCTGGGCGCCGCGGCGCTGTACCTCTACAACGGCCCCTACTCCGCAGTCAAGCAGAACGTGGTCGTACCAACGGCCCGGGCAACGGCGGTGACCATTGCTCTCCTGATCGAGCATCTCCTGGGTGATTCGTACGCCCCCTATGCCATCGGGCGCCTCTCCGATGCCCTGCACAGCCTGCAACTCGCGCTCCTCATCCTGATGCCACCGCTGTTGCTGCTGGCCGCGGCCTTCGCCGCCGCCGGGCGGCGCTACGAGGATCCGGATGGACGGGCCATGGAGGCCCGCTGGGCGGCTGCCGTCGAATCACCGATCCCCTGAAAGAGGTCCTCCTCCCTGAGTCCATCGGGCGCGCCCACCAGCGAGAAGACTTCGACGTCGCCCTGACCCTCGACGAATTTCTTGAGCGGCTCCCATTCCTGGGTCTGGCTTCGATGCTGGGCAAAGGCTCGCAGCTTTGCCTCCTGAAATCCGGCAATCGAGATCCGGGTCGTGATCGGTGGCTGCGCTGGTAGCTTGAGCGCCTCGACTGTCATGGTGGTTGCGGTCTGGAAGTAAAGCTTGCTCGGTGACCAGGCCGAAACCCCGAGAGCGACGGCTTCGAGCTCGTAGGCTGAAGCCTCGCCGGCCAGGGTGCACGCCTGGACGGTAAGCCGGCTCACCACCCTGTGATCGGGATGAC
>DASTJZ010000054.1:0-9769 GCA_035716185.1 Candidatus Dormiibacterota bacterium | reverse complement strand
TTCGTCGCGGTGCCCGTGGCGGCGACGCTTCGGATCCTGTTTATCTACGCCCACGAACGCGTCTACGCCTGAATCGGCCGACCGGGGCACGATCGGGCTCCTCTCCGACATCCACAGCAACCTGGAGGCACTGGACGCTGTCCTGGCCGCCATGCCCGAAGTCGACACCATCCTGGTGCTTGGCGACATCGTGGGCTACGGTCCCGATCCGAATGCCGTCATCGAGCGGCTCCGTTCGATCCGCGCGCGCGCCATCATGGGCAATCACGACGCAGCCATGCTGGTTCCCGCTCTCCTCGACGAGTTCAACCCTCACGCGGCGGCGGCCGCCAGATGGACCAAGAGAGTCCTGACCGAGCGGAACCTTGGCTTCCTCGGGACGCTTCCCCGGTTCGGCCGGCTGGGCAAGCATCGGTGCGTTCACGGCAGCCCGCGCAAGCCATACATCTGGGAATACATCCTGGACGAGCTTCAGGCGCTCGAGATCCTGCTGGAGCTTGGCCAGCGCTACTGCTTTTTCGGCCATACCCACCTGCCACGGGTCTTCAGCGAAGCCGGGGAGCAGGTGCCCACCTCATCCGACTGGGTCAGCTTGCCGGCTGCGGCCCTCGTCAATCCCGGCAGTGTCGGCCAGCCACGCGACGGCAACCCGAACGCGGCCTTTGCCGTTGTCGACCTGGGCCGGCCAGCCGTCCGCTTCGAGCGGGTGCCCTACGACATTCCAACCACCCAGGCGAAGATCCGGACCGCCGGCCTCCCCCAGATCGAGGCGGATCGGCTGGCGCTCGGGTACTGACCGTACAATTGATGCTCGCTTCCAATGAACATCGTTATCGTCGGCTGCGGCCGGGTGGGCGCGATGGCCGCAAGTGCCCTTTCAAAGGCTGGGCATCACGTCACCGTCGTCGACATCAATCGCCGGGCCTTCGACCGGCTGGCCAATGACTTCGCCGGCGATATGGTTCTGGGCAATGGGATCGATGAGGACGTCCTCCGCAAGGCCGGCATCGAGAAGGCTGACGGCTTCGCCTCCCTCACCAACGGGGACAACCGCAACATCATGGCTGCCGAGATCGCGCGCGAGATCTTCAAGGTGCCCCGGGTCATTACTCGCATCTACGATCCGATGCGAGAAGACGTCTTCCGCGAACTCGGCCTCAAGACGGTCTCGCCCACCCTTTCGGGAGCCAGGGCAATTCATGCCATGCTGAAGGGATGAACCAGCCGATGTACGTCATCGTAATCGGCGGTGGCAAGGTTGGCTACTACCTGAGCAAGCACCTCCTCGATCGCGGCTACGAGGTCACCCTGATCGAGAAGGATCCCCGCCGGGCCGAGGTGTTGAACTCGGTCCTGGGCGAAATCGTCATGGTGGGGGACGGCGACGAGATGTCCTTCCTGGCCACCACCGGGATGGAGCGGGCCGACGTGGTGGTGGCGGTCACCGGCGACGACGAGGACAACCTGGTCGCCTGCCAGCTGGCCAAAAGGAAGTTCAACGTGGGCAAGACGGTGGCCCGAGTCAACAACCCGGCCAACGTGCGGATCTTCAAGACGCTCGGGGTGGACGTCACCCTTAGCGCCACCGAGGTCCTCCTCGACCTGATCGAATCGGAGCTGGCCGGCAAGGAGCCCGCCAGCCGTTCGGCGAAGGCCTAACCCCTGAAACAAAACAGCCGGGTTTCACCGGCCGTCCAATTTAGTTAACGCATCGCCCGTTGGCGCCCTCCCCACGGCGGGGAGGGAGTTTGCTCAGGCTTTGCCGATCTTGTAGATCTTCGTCCCGCAGGTCGGGCAGGTCCCGGTGGTGGCGGGCTTCCCGTTCTTCATCGTGATGTGCTGCGGGTTGGAAATCTCAACCTTCTTCTTACATTTCAGGCAATAACCGCTAACCGCCATGACACTCTCCTTTTGCTGGCTACTGACGCCCGGGCGCCCCCAAAATCCGCCTGATGATAGCACAACCTTTTGAATTCACTTTGTATTCGAAAACCGGCCCCAAAAACGGGGTCTGATCCCGTTAGGAAAGGCGGGACAGGACGACGCTCGCGTTGTGCCCGCCCAGGCCGAACGAATTCGACAGCGCAACCTCCACCTTGGCGCGGCGAGCCTCGTTCGGCACGTAGTCGAGGTCGCATTCCGGATCGGGCGTGGTCAAGTTGATCGTCGGCGGGATGACCTGGTCGCGGATGGTCAGCGCGCACACGATCGCCTCCACCGCGCCGGAAGCGCCCATCATATGTCCCGTCATCGACTTCGTGCTACTGACGATGACCCGCTCGGCGTGCTGACCAAATACGCGGTGAATCGCGTCCGTCTCGAATTTGTCGTTGAGCGGGGTTCCCGTTCCGTGGGCATTGATGTAGTCGACCTGCTCCGGTTCGATCTCGGCTTTGCGGAGCGCCCGCCGCATCGTCAGGTAGGCGCCCTCGCCTTCAGCCGGGGCGGCCATGTCGAAGGCGTCATTCGATGAGCCATAGCCAATCACTTCCGCATAGATGCGCGCGCCTCGATTGCGGGCGTGCTCGAGTTCCTCGAGGATCAAGGCGCCCGCCCCTTCCGAGATCACGAAGCCGTTGCGATCTCGATCGAAAGGCCGGGACGCCTGGGTCGGGTCCTCGTGCTGGGCCAGCGCGCGCATGGCGCAGAACCCGGCGTAGATGATCGGGACCACGGCCGCTTCGGCGGCGCCGGTCACGACGGCAGCAGCGTCGCCTCGCCGGATGGTCTCGAACGCCTCGCCGACCGCACCGCTTCCCGTGGCACAGGCGGAAACCACCGCCATGTTCGGTCCTCGTAGCCCGAGAGCAATCGCGATATGGCCGGACGCCGTATCGGTGAGCATGTTCTGGATGAAGGTCGGGCTCACCCGCCTGACGCCTCGCTCCTGCAGCACCTTCTGCTGCTCCAGCAGGACTGTCAGTCCCCCGGCAGCGCTGCCGAAGACGACCCCGATCTCGTCGCGCAGGCCGTTCCGTGTCAGGCCGGCATCGGCCCACGCTTCCTGGGCGGCGACCACCCCCAGCTGGGCGTAGCGGTCCATCCGGCGTAGCTCTTTGGGTTCGATCCGGCCGGTTGCATCGAAGCCCTTCACTTCGCCGGCAATCTGGACTGGGTATTCGCTGGCGTCGAAGTTGGTGATCCTCGCGACGCCAGACTGGCCCTCCAGCAGGGCTGCCCAGGTGCTCGGCGCATCGAGGCCGACCGGGGTTACCGCCCCCACGCCAGTGACGACGACGCGCTTCATCCCAGCGGGGATGGTGTCAGGACCCTGGCGACCTCACGGTCGTTCAGCGTGACGACGTGCGCTTCGTTGCTGATTCGGCGGATCAGCCCGGAGAGCACCTGGCCGGGGCCGATCTCCAGGAATTCGGCGCTCCCGCGGGTGACCATCTCGACGACCGATGCGGTCCATTGGACGGGCTTGAGGATGTGGTCGGCGAGTTCCTTTCGGACGTCCTCGGCGCTGGTGAGGATCTGGCCCGTGATGTTCGCGACGACCGGGATTCGGGGCTGATGCAGCGGCAGGCGGGCGATGATCTCGCCGAATTGCGCCGCCGCGCGGGCCATCAGGGGCGAATGCGAGGCGATCGTGATCGGCAGGCGAACCACGCGAGCGGCGCCCCGCGCGCGAGCCAGCTCGGCCGCCCGGTCGAGCGCCGCCGTTTCCCCGGACAGGACCAGCTGGCCGGGCGAGTTGGCGTTGGCCAGGGTGATGACGCCGGCCGAAGCGGCCTCCGCAACCACTGCCTCGACCACCGCGCGTTCGAGGCCGAGAACCGCCAGCATTCCGCCCGGCTTCTCGAGGCCGTTTTCCTTCATCAGCCTGCCGCGTTCCCGTACCAATTCCAGGGCCGTGTCGAAGTCGATGACTTCGGCGGCGACGAGCGCGGTGAACTCCCCCAGGCTGTGGCCAGCCACGTATTTGGGCGCGATCACCTGGCCCATCGCGTGCCAGCGCTCGCGCAACGCGTTCAGGCAAGCCACGCTAACCGTGAGAATCGCCGGCTGCGCGTTGATCGTGTCGTTCAGTTCTTGCTCGGGGCCTTCGAAGCAGAGTTTGGTCAGGCTGAAGCCGAGCACTTCATCGGCTCGGCGGAACACCCGGCGCGCGGTCTCGGAGGCATCGAAGAGCGCCTTGCCCATGCCAACGTATTGGGACCCCTGGCCAGGGAACACGAAGGCCACCGGCCGGACGCCGTAGGCCTCACTCACGCTGGTAACACGGTCAGGCGACGGAAACCTTGTCCTTGACGTAATTCCAGGCATCGGCGACGGTGCGGAGCTTCTGGGCATCTTCGTCGGAGATTTCCATCCCGTATTCTTCCTCGAAGGCCATGATGAGCTCGACCAGGTCGAGCGAGTCGGCCTGCAAGTCCTCGGTGAAGGAGGCTTCCGGGGTCACCTTTTCTACGTCGACGCCGAGCTGCTCAGCGATAATGCTCCGGAATTTGTCGAAATTCGCTTCAGCCATCCTTCCCTCCTTTTAATTGGGGTACGGGCCCCTGTGGTGCCTAAATTCGGTCTATACAATATCGAACTCGCGCAATGGTTACGGCCCGAATACAGAAATAGGTGCAGTCGACCGTAACCACCGCGAATACGCGGTCTTAGAATGAGGCGTTGACTTCCTCCTCCATGTCCCCTGCCCAAACGCGCCCTGGGCTCGCCCTGGGTAGCGTCGCGGGCCTTGGCGTCAACCGCCCGCCGGCCGACGCTCCACTTGCACGCCGAGTGACCGGCTCGGACGTCACCGGCGTTGCCTACCGGGTCCAGGCGGCGAGCGGCGTTAGCACGGCATCGCTGGCGGCCGGCGCCGCGCGTGCCGCGCTTCGGGCTGCCGGCGCGAATCCGAACGAGGTCGAGATGGTGATCGTCGGTACCACCACTCCCGACGTCATGTGGCCATCGACGGCCTGCCTGGTCCAGACGGAACTTCAGTTGCCGATGGTGGCCAGCTTCGATCTCTACGCGGCCGAAACCAGTGTGCTGGCGGCCCTCAACGTTGCCGTCCGCTACGTCGATGCCGGCGCGCGTTCGGTGTTGCTGATCGGGGCGGAGTCCGACAACCAGCTGGTGGACCTACCCGGGCAGGGCGGGACAGTACACGCGCGGGCGGCCGCGGCTGCCGTGCTCACTCCAGCCTCGGGCAATGGCGGCGTGCTCTCGACCCTGGCCGGCGGATCGGCGCGCCCGCAAACCAACGCCGATGGTCAGGACCGGATTCTGCTGCAAGGGCTCAGCGCGGGCGTCGATGAGTGTTTGGAGAAGGCGAATCTCTCGCTCGACGACGTCGACCTGGTGATCGCGGAACAATCGGCTCCGGAGATCATGCAGGCCTGGAGCAAGCGCCGCGGGATCTCGTCGGCCCGCCTGCTGCTCGATCCAACCCGCTACGGATCAATGCTGGCGGTGGCGCCCCTGCTGGCGTTGCACGACGCGGTGGTTGACCGACGCCTCGGCGACGGGATGACCGCGCTGCTGCTGAGTTGCGGTACGGGACCCGTCTGGGCGGCGGCCTGCCTCCGCTGGTCGGGTGGAGGGGTGGCAGCGTGGTAAACGGAACCAGGGTCGTCGTCACCGGCAGCGGGACGATTACCGCCCTGGGGGAGACGACGCGGGAAACCTGGGAAGCGGTCAAAGCCGGCAAATCCGGCATCCGACGGGTGCAGGCATTCGACCCGTCGGCGACCCCCAGCCAGGTGGCCAGCGAAGTCCTCGACTTCAAGCCAGAGGCGCGCCTGGAGCGCAAAGAAGCGAGACGGATGTCGCGCTTTGTGCAGTTTGCGATGGCGGCGACCAAAGAAGCGCTGACGGAATCAGGGCTGGAGATCAGCGAGGCGAATCGTGACCAGGTTGGGGTCCTCGTGGGAAGCGCCATCGGCGGACTCGAGCAGATCGAGGAGGCGCATACGATCCTCAAGGAGCGTGGACCCGCCCGGATCAGCCCGTTCACGGTGCCGATGATGATCGCGGACATGGGGGCCGGACAGATCTCGATCACGATCGGCGCGCGGGGCCCGAACTTCTGCACCGTCTCTGCCTGCTCCTCGGGTGCGCACGCGATTGGTGAGGCCTTCGAGATCATCCGCAGGGGTGACGCGACGGCGATGATCGCGGGTGGCAGCGAGGCGTGCGTGACGCCGCTGGCCCTGGCCGCCTTCTGTGCCGCGCGCGCCGTTTCGACCAGGGCGACCGAACCGAGCAAGGCAAGCCGTCCCTTTGATGTGGAGCGCGACGGCTTCGTGATGGGCGAGGGTTGCGGCATCCTCATCCTCGAAGAGCTGGAGTCGGCGATCAAGCGCCAGGCCCCGATCCTGGCCGAGATGGTCGGCTATGGAGCGACCGCCGACGCATTCCACATCACCGCGCCGGACCCGGTCGGAGCTGGGGCAGGCCTGGCCATGAAGCGGGCACTTCTCAAGGCGCGCGTCGCGCCAGAAGACGTCAGCTACATCAACGCCCATGGCACCTCGACGCAGCTCGGGGACGTTGCCGAGACGCTGGCGATCAAGGACATCTTCGGCGAGGCGGCCTATAAGGTCCCGATCAGCTCGACGAAGTCGATGCTCGGCCACCTGCTGGGAGCCGCCGGCTCGGTGGAAGCCGTGATTTCGGTCAAGGCCGTCCAGGAGGGCGTGGCGCCGCCGACCATCAACCTCGAGCATCCCGATCCGCAGTGCGACCTCGACTACATTCCCGAAGGGGCGCGCGAACTGGACATCAAGTTCGCTCTGTCGAATTCCTTCGGCTTCGGCGGACATAACGTGTCGCTGCTCTTCAAACAGTTCCGAGGCTAGCTGCTTGATCTTCCTCAGCGATTTCCTCAATGCTGAGGTGGTCGACCTGCACCAGCATCGGGTGGGGCGCGTTCGGGACCTGGTGGTGGTGATGACCGACCCCTTTCCCCGTGTCACCGGGGTGATCCTCAAAGGCAATCGAAAGGTGCGCTCGATCGACTGGTCAGTGGTGCGAAGCTGGGACAATAAGGAGCTGAGCCTCAAGGTCGAGGAAGCCCAGCTCCAGCCGCATGCCCGGGTCGAGTCCGAGCTGTGGCTGGCCCGGCAGATTCTCGACAAACAGATCGTCGACATGGATGGCCGGCGGGTGGTTCGCGTCAATGACCTGCAGCTCTCCCAGGTCGACGGCAGCATGCTGCTGGTGGGCGTCGATATCGGCAGCCGCGGTCTAGCCCGGCGGGTGAGCCTCGAGGGCCTCGGCCGGCGGCTGGCATCGATGGTGGGCCGGGATTGGCCGCAAAAGCTGATCTCCTGGGAAGCGGTCGATCCGGTGAAGAGCGACGTCTCGTCGGTCAAGCTCCGGATCGCGCACACGAAGCTGGCGAAACTGCATCCGGCGGACATCGCGGATATCGTCAACGAGCTGAGCCCCGAGGATCGGAATGCGGTCTTCGCCGCCCTGAGCGACGAGAAGGCGGCCGATACCCTCGAGGAGATCGACGAACCGCAGATGCAGGCCTCGATCCTGGAGCGGCTCGATGTGGAGCGGGCCTCCGACATCCTGGAGCAGATGGCGCCCGACGAGGTGGCGGACCTGCTGGCCGACCTGCCGCAGGAACGCGCCCAACAGCTGCTCCAAAAGATGGAGGATGACGAAGCCGAGGACGTCGAAGAGCTCCTCGCCTACCGCGAAGATACGGCGGGCGGCCTGATGACCACGGAGTACGTGGCGGTGCTGCACACCTTGACGGCGGCCCAGGCCATCGATAAGCTCCGCGAGCTGGAGCCGGACGCCGAATCCGTCTATTACTGCTACGTGGTGGACGAGCAGGAGCACCTGCTCGGTGTGCTCTCGCTGCGCGATCTCATCGTGGCGAAACCGGAGACGAGGATTCGTGACTTCATGATCAAGAACGTCATCTCAGTTGGCCTCGACGCGGGCCCGCGCGAGATTGCGGAAGTCATGGGCAAGTACAACCTGCTGGCCGTCCCGGTGGTCGACCAGCACAATCGAATCCAGGGCATCGTGACCGTCGATGACGTCATGGAGCGGGTGATGCCCGCGCGCGCCGGCGGACGTCGCCGGAGGATGTTCTAAAGAGCGTTGGCGCGGGAGCGGCCCCTGGACCGACCGCTCCGCATCTTCCGCACTCGGCGGGCGCGTTTTCTCCTGCTGCTGTCCGTCATCGGCCCCGGCGTCATCACGGGCACCGTCGACAACGACGCGACCGGCGTCACCGGCTACGCCCTGGCCGGGTCCCAGTTCGGCTACGAGCTGCTCTGGCTGCTGATCGTCACGGCGATTTGCCTGGTCGCCATCCAGGAGATGGTCGCTCGGATGGGCACGGTAACCGGCAAGGGTCTGTCGGACCTGATCCGCGAACGATTCGGGGTCGCCCCTACCCTCGTGGTGATGATCCTGCTCTTCATCGCCAATGCCGCCACGACAGTCGCGGAGTTTGCCGGCATCGCGGCGGCCGCGCAGCTCCTTTTCGGAACCTACGCCCCCTATGTCGCCATCCCGGTTGCTGCCTTCCTCGTCTGGTTCCTGGTGCTCCGCGGATCCTTTCGGATCGTGGAGCGCGTGCTCCTGATCGCCTCTTTGATTTTCATTGCCTACGTCGTCTCGGCAGTTTTGGCCCATCCCAACTGGGGAGACGTGGTCCATCACACGGTCGTGCCGACGGTTCACTTCACGGCGCCCTTCCTGCTGATCTTCATCACGATCGTGGGCACGACGATCACCCCCTGGATGGCGTTCTTTCAGCAGTCCAACGTCGCCGACAAGGGCCTGAACCCCAGCGATCTGCGATTCGAGCGGATCGATACCTATGCGGGCATCCTGGCGCTCAATGTGGTGGCGTTCTTCATCATCGTGGCCACCGGGGCGACGATCTTCGCCCACCATATCCAGGTCGATCCTTCAGACCCATCCGCCTTCTCCAAAATCGCGCTGTCGCTGAAGCCGCTGGCGGGGCAATTCGCCTCACAGCTCTTTGCCATCGGACTGCTGAACGCTTCGATCATGGGAGCGTCAATCCTGCCACTGTCAACGACGTACGCCATCACGGAGGCCTTTGGGTTCGAGCACGGCATCGACAAGTCGTTTGGCGAGGCCCCTGCATTCCTGTCGATCTACACGACGATGATCATTGTCGGAGCCCTGATCGCGATGTTCCCCAGGGCGCCGCTGGCGCTGATTACCAACCTGCCCAACATCGTGAACGGGCTTATGTTGCCGCTGGTGTTGCCGATTCTGATCATCCTCGCGAACGATAAGCGGGTGATGGGGCGCTATGCGAACACGCCGCTGTTCAACATCTTCAGCGGGGTTGTGTTCGTCTTCCTCTTCCTGGTCGCGATCGGCTTCGTCGCGTCGTTCTTCTTCCCCGGCCTATTCGGCGGTTAGCTGCCGTCCGGCCTCGGCTCGAAATGCTTCCTCGGCGTCGTCGCCGAAGAGCACGAACTGGACTCCGGTCAATGAGGTTCCACCTTTTGCCTGTTCCGCGACCTCTTCGATCATGATGCGGGCGCACTCGTCCAGCGGGAAGCGGGCGATCCCGGTGCCGATGGCTGGGAAGGCCATCGTCCGCAGCCCCCGCTCGTTCGCGATCTCCAGGCTTCGTCTCGTCGATCGGCGCAGGTTGTCGGCCGTCGTTCGGCCCCCCAGCCGCATGCTGGCCGCGTGAATGACATGCCGGGCTTTCAGGTTGCCGCCTGTGGTAATGGCCGCGTCACCGACGTCGATTGGGCCGTTCGCACGGCATTCGCGCTGGATGGCTGGACCGCCTGCACGGGCGATGGCTCCC
>DASTJZ010000053.1:0-9193 GCA_035716185.1 Candidatus Dormiibacterota bacterium | reverse complement strand
ACCATGATCCGGTAGTCGCAGCAGAGCGCCAGCTCGCAGCCGCCGCCGAGCGCGTGGCCGTTGATGGCCGCGATCAGCGGCTTCGCGAAATGCTCGATCTTGCTGAAGGCAGCCTGGCTGCGACGCGACGTCTGGGCGATTTGTTCGAGCAGCGCCGGATTCTCGCGGTTGGGAGCCTCATCGCCGAACGCCTTGAGGTCGGCGCCAGCCATGAAGTACCGGTCGATGGCGCTGGTCAGCACGACGACGCGCGTGGCATCGTCATCCTCGAGCCGGTTCAGTGTGTCGACCAGTTCTTCTTGCAGTTCGGGGATGAGCGCGTTGACCGGGGGACGGTTCATCTTGATGGTGGTCACGAAGCCGTCGGTCGACTGCTGCAGAAATCCCATTAGCGGGCCCGCCGGCCCACACGAGTGGCGCGGGACGTGCCACACGAGTGTTGAGGCAGTGTTGCGTGCCACTGGTTAGCCCTTTGCAAGATGGCTCGCATGTTAGAAGGTGAACAGGTCGAGGCCGCCGGTGACCGGCAGCGCGACCCCGGTGATGTAGCCAGCGGCCGGTGAGCAGAGGAAGGTGATTGCATTGGCGATGTCTTCCGGCTCGCCCGGGCGGCGCAGCGCGACCCGCTTGATCATTCGCTCATTCATGTCGGGCCGGCCCATCTTGAAGGCCTCGGTGCCGATGATCCCGGGCACGATCGCATTGCAGGTGATGTTGTAGCGCGCACCCTCGAGCGCGAGCGTCCGCGCGAGGCCGACCAGCCCGGCCTTGGTGGTCGCGTAGCTGGCCTGACCGAAACCGCCGAGCGCGCCGGCGATCGACGACATCATGATGATCCGGCCCCAGTTGCGCGCCTTCATATGCGGCCAGACGGCTTTGGAACAGTTGAAGGCGCCCGTCAGGTTCACCTTCAGATCCCGGTCCCAGAGCCCGTCGGCCTGGTTCTCGATCGCGGCCATGTGATCGAGCGTTCCGGCGTTATTGACCAGGATGTCGACGCTGCCAAAGTCTTTGACGACCTGGTCCATCACGTTCTTGACCTGATCGCGATTGGTCACATCCATCTTCAAGGCAACCGATCGCCGGCCCATGGCTCGAATGTCGCTCGAGGTCTTCTCCGAGTAGACGGCCTTCTGTGATGCCATCGCCTGCGAGAGCGCGCTGCCAGACGCCTCCGCCGCTTTCTCCAGCTCGGGATCGCTCTCGATCAAGATGTCGGTCACTACGACGTCCGCGCCGGCGCGCGCTAACGCCAGGCAATCGGCCCGGCCCAGCCCACGCGAGCCACCGGTGACGAGCGCGACTTTCCCCTTCAGATCGATCATGGCTCAGCTCGCTTTTCGAATCTGCGGCTGCGGTTGTTCGCGGGTCAGGGGACGCCGCTCGCCGGAAATGGCGCGGCTGATGACCAGGCGCTGGATCTCGGACGTCCCTTCCCAGATCTGGTAGATCTTGGCGTCGCGCATCCATTTCTCCACCGGATACTCGCGGATATAGCCGTAACCGCCAAGCACCTGCACGGCGTCCAGGGTGACCTGCATCGCCATGTCCGCAGAAAACGCCTTCGCCATACTCCCCTCGGCGCGGGTGAAGAGCATGTTGTTCTGCGCCATCCAGCCGGCTCGCCAGGTGAGTAGCCGGGCGGCGTCGATGTTCATGGCCATCTCGGCCAGCTTGAAGCCGATACCCTCGTGCTTGATGATCGGCTTGCCAAAGGCTACTCGCTGCATGGCGTAATCGAGCGCGAATTCGTACGCGGCCCGCGCGATGCCGATCGAGCCCGCAGCCACCCCGGGACGAGTCGCCTCGAGCATGACGAGAGCGCCCAGCGCGCCAGGCCCCGCGTCGGGGTCACCGGGCTCGCCACCAAGGCGGTTCTCGGTCGGAACGAAGCAATCCTGCAGCATGACCTGCGCCGTATGGGAGGCGCGCACGCCGAGCTTCTTCTCTTTCCGACCCATCGTCAGCCCGGGGTTGCCCTTCTCGACCACGAAGGCGGCGATGCCAGCCGGACCCGACGCGGGATCGGTGTTGGCGAAGATCACATGGAGGTCGGCGATCCCGCCGTTGGTGATGAATTGCTTGGCCCCGTTGAGCACGTAGCCGCCATCGACTTTCTTTGCCGTGGTCGCAATCGCCATCGCGTCGGAACCGGTGCTCGGCTCGGTCAGGCCCATCGCGCCGACCACCGGGGTCTTGGCGTTGCAGAACTCGCCAATCCATCGCTTCTTCTGAGCCTCGTTGCCCATCGCCAGGATCGCGGTGGCCGCCAGCCCGGTTCCCGTGATCGCCACGGCGATCCCGGCACAGCCCCAGTGAAGCTCTTCGGCGATCAGCATGTTCGAGATGAGGTCCAGCCCGCCGCCTCCGTATTGCTCCGGCATGATCGCGATCGGGGTCAGGCCAACTTCGTGAGCCTTCTTGAGGACTGGCCAGGGAAATTCCTCGGTCTCGTCGTAGTGGGGTGCGACCGGCCGAATCTCCTTCTCCGCGAACTCGTGCGCTAAGCCTTTGATGTCCTCCTGTTCGGGCGTCAGCGTGAAATCAAGTGGCATTGGTATCGCTCCTTTCTCGCGGCCTTTCCACACCGGGGCCGCTGATTTGTGGCGAGAACTCGGCCTCGGCCACCCCTTTGGTGAAGACTTTTTCGCCGCGCTGGTTACTCACGACGAGGCTGATCACGACGCGCCGGCTGGCATCGTCCTTCGAGGTGACACCTCCCGAACAGGTCACCTGGTCGCCTGGGAGCACCATCGCGCCGAAGCGGCCCTGCAGGCGCTTGAGCATCGATCGGTCGCCCAGCCAGTCGGTCACCATCTGATTGGCGAAGGCCATGGTGAGCATGCCGTGGGCGATCACGCCCGGCAACCCGGCCGAACGAGCGAACGTGTCGTCGACGTGGATCGGATTGCGGTCACCCGAGGCGGCGGCGTACCGCTGGATCTGCTCCACCGTGACCTCTTTGGTCAGCGGCGGAAGTGCCTGGCCGGCTTTGATGCTCTCGAAATCCTGGGCGGCGCTCACGGCTTTCATGGCTTGCGGATGATGAACAGCGCGGTTCCCTCTGATACCGGCTGGTCGCGGTCATCCCGGGCGGCGACGTCGAAGGTCACGAACTCCATATCGCCGCGGGGGTTGATGGCGGTGATCCGGCCGGTCGTCGTCAGGCGGTCGCCCACCCGGACCGGCCGATGGAACGAGAAACTTTGCTCGGCATGGAGCAAGTGGGCCGTGTCGAGCGCCACCTCCTGGTCCGTCCACAACTGCCAGAAGGCATCGAAGCCGTAGACCATGGCATAGGTGGGGGGCGCAATCAGCTCGCCATCTTGCCGGACGTCACCAACGGCTTCCATGTAGTCACGGATCGATTGCTCGGTAACCTGGAAGGCCGCCGTCTCGTAGCTTCGCCCCACCCAGCGCGGGTCGGCCACTACTGCAGCAGCCCTTGCAGCTTCATCGCCAGGGCCATGTCGCCCTTGACCTTCAGCTTCTGTTGCATGAACGCCTGCACCGGGTTGAGCTTGCCGGTGGCGATATTCATCCAGTCGTCGGTCGAGGCGATCAAGGTCGTGTTGGGGCTCGTCGCCGCGCCGGGCGAGACGCTCGCGGCTCCGTTCGCGATCTTCAGCGTCCAGGACTCGCCCGTCAGATCGAACTGGTAGGTGGCGTTGAGCCCGGCGGTTTTGTCGGGCTTCGACTTGATCCGGTTTTCGATTTCCGAGAAGACTTCTTTGGCTTCAGGCATGAGGGCCTCCTTTTGGTGTGGCCGTAACCGATGGCGCGCCACGGAGAAACAGGCTGGCGCAGGCCTGGGCGAGGGCACGCGGAGTCATCGATCGCTTCCCCGCGCATTGAAAGTGATTCCAGTAGGCGACCTGGCCCGCGAGCCCGATCAGCGCCGCGGCTGCCAGCTCGGCCGTGCGAACGCCAAGCTCAGCAAGCGTGGCACGGAAGCCCTCGGCCAGGGTTTCGTAAAGCTGGGTCTGGCGGGTTTCGAAGCTCTGGTCGATCCCGAGCCCCTCGATCATCAGGCGGTGGTTCCAGGCGCGATATTCGGCGTAGAACTCGAAGTAGGCGGCGAGGCCGGCTTCGATGCGAGCCCCGGGGTCGGCCTCGTTCCGAGTCGCCCAGTAGATCCGCCGACGCAACAGAGTGGCCATCTCCTCCTGCAAAGCCGCGAATACCGCGCGCTTGTCGCTGAAGTAGAGGTAGAAAGCGCCTTGGGATAGTCCGGCCGCCTGGACGATGGCACTCACCGCCGCCCCGTGGTAGCCGTCCCGCTCGAAGACCCGGCGGGCGGCTTCGAGCAGCTCACCGCGGCGAACCCACTGTCGTTCGGTCAGGGACTCCCCGCTGCTTGTCCGGCTACTGACTGACACGTCAGTCATCAGTCTACCCCTAGGCGAACTGGGTGGCTACTGAATCTTGAGGAAGAGGCGTTCGGACAGCCGATCGGGCGTCTGCTTCCCGGTCAGGATCAGGGCCTTGAGAGGCCCGATGTTCGGCGCCACGTCCTGGTCGTACTGTGCCTGCGAGCTGGGCGGCAGGGCGGCGCGGATCTCCGCCATCCCCTGGGCGATATCGACGAATAGCGTGGCGTCCGGGTCCTGGTCCACGCGACCGGCGACTGTTCGGTACGACCCATTGCCGGCGATTCCCTGCTGACCATTGGCGTCGAGGACGGCGAACACCTGGTCGGGAGTGGTACCCACGATGGCGAGCCTGCCAGTGACCGCATACGCGGGGGCATAGCCCTGCTGACTGAAGGACGGGTCGTTGACGATCGTCACCTCCACCCCGTTATGGTTCTGCTTCTGGACGCTGGCGGTTCCCGATTGCTCAGCGGAGCTGGCGACGTTGTCAAAGAACGCCTTCAGGCTGCTCGAATCGTCCGCGGTGACGATCAAGGCGCCGCCGGGCGCCGGTGAGGAGCTGGGAGCGAGCTCGACCGCCGCCAGGCCGGTGAGATGGGCCAGGGCACCGCCCGGGCCGGTGAGGCCGAGCTGATCGAGGGCCTGTTTGGCGTCCGTCCCCGAGCTGGCCGCTTGATCAGCCAGCGCCTGAGCGGACTGCTTGATCGCATTGGTGGCGAAGAACGCGTACGCCTTGGCGGGGACGCGATCCGTCACCGGGCTGAGCGACATCCGCTGGCTCAGCGCCGTCCGGGTCGCGGCATCGAGCTTCGAAGCATCCAGCCTGATCTGCAGATCGGCGGCCAGCCCGTCCGACTGGGCGCTGATCGCGAACCCGACGCTGCGGAAGGCGTCGAGCTGGTTGAGGCTGCTGGCCGGCACGGCGGTCGTGTCAGAGCGAAGGGAGTTTTTCAACTGCCGGACGATCGGACCGCCGTCGGCATAGAGCAGGAGCAGGTTGTCGGCAGGCAGCTGCGCGGCGGTCGCCTTGTACTGGCTCGACTCAACCAGGCGACCCCTGGCTCCGCGATCAGCGTCGATCGCATCGTGCACAAGACTCTCGTTATTGGCCACCAGCACCGTGTGGTCGACGTAGGCGTACACCGCCGGCTCGGAGCCGTCGCCGGACGTGCCGACACTGACCGTCTGACCCTGATAGGTGCTGTCGCTCCAGTGCATGGCCTTGGCCTGGTCGCTGTTGCGGAGCTTGCTCAGGGCTGCCCTGGCCTTGGCGTCATCGCGCGAATCGACCATGAACATCACCGCCGGCTTATCGGACACCGTGACCGTGACGCCCAGCTTCGAGCCCAGCCAGGGTTTGATGTCCTTGTCGAATGACAGGCCGGACCCCTTGAACCCCTGGTTGAGGGTGTCGTCAATCTGCCGGCTGAGATCCTGACTGGTTTTGAGCTTGGGAAATTTCTGCGAAAGGCTGAGCAGGTTGGCTTTCTGGCCAAGGGAGGGATCGAGGTTCGCGACCAGCACGACCGCGGCGCTGTCGGGCACCAGCTTGCCGATCGCCGCCTGGTGGCGGAGGACGAAGAAGAAGAGGAGCACCGCCAGGGCGACGACGACGACCAGGGCGGCGCCGGCGAGGCCCACGACCGCGGGTTTGATTCGCGATTGCGGTTGGCTGGTTACCGCTGTCCCACCCGGCGGCGCCTCGGAGCTCATCTCACTGTCTTACGGCAATGGTAGCCCGTCGCGGAAGACCGCGATTCCTGCAGCGTCGACCCGCGCTACTGGAGGAAGACGATGAGCCGTTCCAGGATTCCGTCCTGGCTGCTATTGGCAGTCAGGATGAAGGCCTTGAGCGGTCGGAGGTCGGCCCTGGTGTTGCTATCGAGCGTGCTGGCACCGAGCTGCGGGGCCACCCGCTCGATCGTCGTCACCAACCGCGCCAGGTTGAAATACAGGATGCCGGTCGGATGCGAGATCGAGGCCCGACTGGCTGCCGCGTAGGCGGCGTCGCCGGCAATCGAGTGGTGGTCCTTGTGGGCGTCGATCACCGCGACCAGCTCGGCGCGGCGCGAGGCAACGATTCCCATGCCGTCGAGGACGGCGTATGACGGTGCCAGGGTACCGGCGAGGGCGGGCTGATGGAGGTCGAGGGTGGTGATCTTGACGCCGCGGTAAGTGCTTGTCACGACCTTCGACCCGCTCTCTTCGGCAGCCGCGAGCGTCAGCAGGCCACCGAAGAACTTCTGCATCGCGGCGGCGTTGTCGGTGCCCAGCACCATTGCGCCTGCCGGCGTGAGCGACGCATCGACCGTCGCCTCCAAGCCGGCGTCTCCAGTCAGGTGCTGCAGGACGCCGCCAGGTCCCGTGAGGCCGATCGCGTCGGTCGAACTCTGAACCGACGGGTCGCTGCCCATCTGGTCGAGGGCGGCCTGGATGCCCTGTCTGATGCCAGTCGCGCTCCAGAACCCCTCAGCCGTTGTCGGAATCCAGGCAACCACGCCACTCGCGTCGCTCGACTGGGCCAGCGCCGCTTTCGTCGCCGCGCTGAGCTTCGACGCATCGAGCTTGGCGGCCAGGTCCAGCACGACACCGTCGGAGCGGGCCGAGAGGACGAGGCCGACGCCTTGCAGGGCGTTGGCGTCGCCGATGCCCTGGCTATTGAGAGGCAGGATGGACTGCATGGTGGGAGATGCGAGATTACTCATCTCCGACTTGAGCTTGGTTACGAGCGACTTGCCGTTGACATACACCAGCGCCAGCCGGTCCGACGGCAACTTGGCGAACGTGGCTTTGTAGTCGCTCGAGTCGATGAGCCGGGCGGCCCGGCCACGATCGGTGTCGATGATCTGATGGATAAAGTCTTCAGACGTCGCGATTACGACCACGTGGTCGACCAGGGCATAGGCACCCGGTTTGGCGGATTGCGCATTCGGCGTGCCGACCATGATGGTGACGCCGTCGTAGGTCTTCGTCTGCCAGCGGTAGTTCTTTCCGTAGGTGCCGGTTTGCAGCTTCGTCAGGGCAGCTGCGGCTTTGGCATCATCGCGGGAGGCGACCAGCAGCGCGGTCGGCGGATCGCTCGAAGAGTCCTTGGGCAGCTGCAGCGCAAAAGCGAGCTGCGCGCCCAGCCAGGGCTTGACGTCGCCACTGAAGGTCAGACCGCTGTCCTTGAAGGCCTTATCGAGCTGGTCGGTGATTTTCTGGTCGGTGCTCGTGTCGGGGAAGCGATGCACGGCTTGCAGGAGGTTCAACTTCTGCGTGGCCGATGGATCGATGTTCACCAGGCCGTAGACATCCGCTGAGGCGGGGACCATCTTGTCGACCGTCGTGGTCGGAGTGAGAACCAGGAAGAGCCCGGTGCCGGCCGCCGCCAGGACGACCGCCGCGCCGACACCGCCGATAACGTGACGATGCCAGCGAGACCACCAGGAAGGCGAACTGACCGAGCCGCCGGTGAAGGCAATCGGACCCGATGGATCCGGGGTGGGTGGTGTGAGCTCCGTTGGATCTGTCATCGCGGGTTGTCCTTCGGAGGCACAACTCCGCGGTCGCCGCCAACTTGTTAGGTGCGCGTGCCCGTTGCCAGAGCGTTTCCGAAATGCAACGCGGCCAGCGCTTGCATCTCGTCGGGCGAAAAGCCCGTCGTCCGTCCAGCCGCGTACTGGCGCTGGACTTCGTCGTGCATGGCCTGGATGCGCGGATCGTTCTTTCGGATCTGCTCTGATCCACGCAAACCGAGGGTGGTGTTCATCCAGTAAGCGATCCCCGCCAGTCCTGACCGGTCGTTCACGGTGATGCCAAGCGGCCGGTCGAGGATGCGCGCCGTGTCGAAGATGTTGTAGATCTCCTCATTCTTGAGCAGGCCGTCGGCGTGCACGCCGGCGCTGGTGACGTTGAAGCCCGCACCGGCGAATGGATAGTTAGCCGGCAGCGGGGTGCCCAGCGCATCGCGGAAATAGGCGGCGGCTCGGGTGATGGCCGTCGTGTCGGTCCCGTTGGCTTCACCGGTCAGGCCGACGTAATCGATCACCAGCGCCTCCAGCGGTGGATTGCCTGTCCGCTCGCCAAAACCAAACAGCGACCCGTTGGCGGCGGCGCAGCCATAGAGCCAGGCGGCCAGCGTGTTGACCTCGCCGCGGTGAAAGTCATTGTGGCCGTGCCATTCGAGGTGCTCAGGCGCGACGCCCAAGGTCTGCGTGAAGTACTGCACCAGCCGAGGAACGCCTCGCGGCAGCGCCGCTTCCGGCCAGGGCAGGCCAAACCCCATCGTGTCGCAGAGCCGGAACTTCACCGGAAGGTCGGAGCGCCGGCCGACCTCTTGAAGGGACTCCACCAGTGGGGCGACGAAGCCGTCGAGATCGGCGCGGGTCAGATCCTCGAGGTGGATCCGGGGGCGAATGCCCGCATCCGCAACCGCGCTCACCACGCGTCGATACTCGTCCGCGGCTTGCGTCCGGGTGCGATTCATCTTCAGGTAGATGTGGTAGTCGGACGACGAGACGAGGATGCCCGTCTCCTTTACGCCCGTCGTCCGGATGGCCTTCAGGTCGTCGAGTGACGCCCGCATCCAGGTCGTGACCTCGGGACCTTTGCGTTGCTGGCAGGCCGCGATCGCCTCGCGGTCGAGCGGCGTGTAGGCGAAGAGCTCGGTCTGCCGGATCACCGGCCCGCCGAGCTGCGCGAGCAGGTCGTAGAGATGGACGATCTGCTCGAGGCTGTAGGGTGCGCGGGCTTGCTGCCCATCCCGAAAGGTCGTGTCGGTGATCCAGATCGCCTCGGGCATCGCCTGGGAAACGGCCTGCCGCTCAAAGCGGATCGGA
>DASTJZ010000052.1:0-17987 GCA_035716185.1 Candidatus Dormiibacterota bacterium | reverse complement strand
CCTGGACCCGATCCCGATCCCTGGAGCGAGCAGGCTGCCCGCGCCTTTACGGCCTTCTCCGAAATGGAAAATCTGGAGGACCGGCTCCGAACCGACGGCCGCACCGATCGCCAGGTGCTGGCCTACTTCCGCGAGAAGTTGTCGAAATCCCCTCCCCTTCCGACGAAGGCTCAGGGTAGGGGCTCGGCGTAGGTGAGGCGGGATCCGATCCGATAAAAACCGAGCCGCTCGTAGAGCCGCTCCGCTCCGGCATTCTCGGCGTCGAGGAAGACCAGCGTGCCGCCATCGTCGAAGTGTCGCTGGATCAGCGCGCTGCATAGACTGGCCGCCACGCCCCGACGCCGAAAGCGCGGCTCGGTGACGACGGCGTAGAGCTCGGCAACGCCGTTGATCGAACCGAGAGAGGCGCGGCCGGCGACCACACCGTCGAGCTCGCCAACCGCCCGCCGCGTCGACGGGTGCCGCAGATCGATCTCGAGAAAATGAACCGTCACTGAGGCAACCACCTGGGTATGAAAATCTGATCGTGCGCACGCCATCAGCGGATTGGCACTCTCGAGCCGCAGCCCCGCCGCGTCGAGTGCGGTCGCGAGTCCTGGCCATCCCTCCTGGTTGAACTCGATGCGCAGCGGCTCGCGGCGAGCACGATAAGACGCTCGCAGGGCTGCGATCCCCTGCGGCAACGTCGAATCGAGGGGATCGACCGGTAGGGCGTAGTCGAAGCCAACCAGGGCACCGGTGCGTCCGGGGATGGCGCGAAAAGGACGGATCACGTCGATCGCGACTTCGGTCGCGGCTTTCCCAAGCAGGGTGAGCTCCCACGCCTGAAGCCGGTCGAGGTTTGCCGTGGCCGGCGAATCGGCCGTCAGCGTCAGGCCGAGGGCGGCAACCGCACCTCGGTGGCCGTTCGCGCGCTCAGCTCGCCGGCGAAATGACAGGCCGCCACCTGGTTTTGTCGACCATGGGCAACCAGCGGCGGGACCATTTCCGAGCAGACCCCGGGGACCCGCGCAATCGGGCAGCGGGTGTGGAACACACAGCCACTCGGCGGGTTGACCGGGGAGGGGATCTCCCCCTTGAGCGGAATCGGCTCGCGGTTCGCCTCGCGCCGGGGATCCGGTACGGGGATCGAGCTCAGCAGCGCGCTGGTGTACGGATGTTGTGGATGGTCATAAATGTCGATGCGATCGGCGATCTCCATGATCTTGCCCAGGTACATCACCGCGATCCGGCTGGAAAGATGGCGAACCACCGCAAGGTCGTGGGCGATAAACAGGTAGGTCAGCTGGAACTCCCGTTGCAGGTCCTGGAGCAAGTTGATGATCTGCGCCTGGATGGAGACGTCGAGCGCGGAGACCGGTTCGTCGCAGATGATCAGCGACGGATTGAGCGCCAGGGCCTTGGCGATCCCGATCCGCTGCCGCTGGCCGCCGGAGAACTCGTGCGGGTAGCGATTGGTGAAGTTCGGATTCAGACCCACGACCCGCAGCAATTCCTGCACCCGCAGCTGGCGCCGTCGGCCACGAGCCATGCCAAAGTTGTCCAGCGGTTCGGCAATGATCTCGCCGACCGTCATGCGCGGGTCGAGTGAGGCGAACGGATCCTGAAAGATGATCTGCAGCTGCCGCCGGATCTGGCGCAGCTTTCGGCCCTTCAGCCTGGTCAGATCCTGACCCTCGAACTCGACGCTGCCCGAGGTGGCCGGATAGAGCGCCGCGATCACCCGACCGATGGTCGACTTCCCACTTCCAGACTCGCCCACCAGGCCCAGCGTCTCGCCTCGTCGAATCTCGAAGCTCACGCCATCCACCGCCCTGACGACGTCACCGCCCAGCCCCGCAATCGGGAAATGTTTGTAGACGTCCTTCACCCGGAGGATGACCGGGTCGAGGCGCTTTTCGGTTGTGGGCATCGCCTCGGCGACCCTCAAGCGGTATCGGCCTGCTTCAACTCGGCGGCCGCCTCGTGTGAGACCTCCACCACCTTGGTCTCCTCCCGCTGTTCCTCGGGAACGTTGCGCATCAGCACCCAGCAGCGAGCCAGCTGATTGGCCGCGACGTCGCCCAGTGGCGGTTCTTCTCGCTCGCATCGTTCGACCTTGAACCGGCAGCGCGGGTGGAACTTGCATCCCGGCGGCAGGCGCACCAGGTCCGGGGGGAGCCCCTTGATACTCACCAGGCGTTCGGCCCTCGCATGGTCGACCCGTGGCACCGACCGGAGGAGTGACCAGGTGTACGGATGTTGAGGACTGTCGAAGATCTGCTCGACCGGGCCCTGCTCCACGATCCGGCCGGCATACATCACGATCACCCGCTGGCAGAGACTGGCGACCAGCGCCATGTTGTGGGTGATCAGGATGATGGCGGCCCCGACCTCGCGGTTCAGCTGCTTCAGCAGCTGGATGATTTGCGCCTGGACCGTGACATCGAGCGCGGTGGTCGGCTCGTCGGCGATCAACAGCTCGGGCTCGTTGGAAAGACCCATGGCGATCATGGCTCGCTGCCGCATCCCGCCCGAGAACTGGTGCGGATAATCCTTTAGCCGCTGCTCGGCCGCGGGGATCCGAACCTGCTTCAGCAACGGAACCACACGGGCGGCGGCCTCCTTGACTGAGAAGCGCTCGTGCGCGGTCATCGCCTCTTCGATCTGGACGCCCACCTTCGTCACCGGGTTCAACGACGTCATCGGGTCCTGGAAGATCATCGCCACGTCGTTGCCCCGGAACTCGCGGACCTCGTCGTCGTCCATCTTGGCCACGTCGCGGTCTTTGAACAGGATCTTCCCGGATACGATCCGGCCGGGGTCCGGCACCAGCCGCAGGATGGAGAAGGCGGTCATCGTCTTGCCGCAACCGGACTCGCCGACGATCGCCACCGTCTCGCCGCGGTTGACCTCGAAGCTGATGCCATCCACGGCATGGACCACCCCGCGGGACGTGAAGAACTGAGTCTTGAGGTCCTCTACCCGGAGCAGCGGGCTCGCCACATCGCTATCTTCGCATTCTCGGGTCGAGGGAGTCGCGCAGGCCGTCGCCGATGAAACTGAAGGACAGCATGGTGATGGCGATGGCAATCGCAGGGGTGAGAACCTCTTCCGGATGGGCGAAGATCGACTCATAGCCCTGCTGGATCATGACGCCCCAGCTCGGGGTGGGCGGCACGATCCCCGCCCCCAGGAAGCTCAGGGTGGCCTCCAGGAAGATGGCCCGCGGAATCCCAAAGGTCAGGCTGACGATCACCGGGCCGAGCGCGTTCGGCACCAGGTGCCGCAGGATGATCTTCAGCGGGCTGCTGCCGGCGGCTCGAGCCCCCTCGACAAACTCTTTCTCCTTGATCGACAGCACCTGACCACGGATGAGCCGGGCCAGGTCAACCCAGTAAATCAGGCCGATGGAGACGAAGATGGTCAACAGGCTGGCACCAAACACCGAGACCACGACCAGCAGGAAGAGCAGGTCTGGGAACGCGTACCAGACGTCGACCAACCGCATCAAGAGGTTGTCGACACGCCCACCGAAGTACCCTGCCGTCAGGCCAACCCCGGCGCCGATCGCCAGGTAGATGAACTGGGTCAGGACCCCGATCGTCAGTGAGATGCCCGCCCCGTAGAGCAACCGGCTGAGGATGTCCCGCCCCAGGTAGTCGGAGCCGAGGATATGCCCCTTGCTGAAGAATCCGAGGTCGGAGTTGGCGGGATCCTGGGTCAGGTAATCCTGGAGAAAGGGGAGGTGAAACGCAAAGACGATGCGCGCCAGGATGGCGAGCAGCGTGATCGTGATCACCATGAAGAGTCCGATGACGGCAATCGGGTTGCGGCGGAAGCGCTGCCAGGCGTCCCTCCAGAGGCCGATCTGCTCGGGGTTTTCCCAGTCGATCTGCTCCAGCGTGGTCGGGGCGGCGACCGCCATCAGCTCAGCCTCACGCGCGGATCGATGACGGTGTAGAGCAGGTCGACGATCAGGTTGGCCACCGCGATCAGGACGGAATAGAGGATCGTCGTGGCCAGGATCATCGGGTAGTCACGCGAGCTGACGGCCACCACGAAGCTGCGGCCAATACCGGGGATGGCGAAGACCGTCTCGATGATCACCGATCCGGTGATCAGAAAAGCAAACGTCGGACCCAGCGCGGTGACGACCGGGATCAGCGAATTCTTCAGCACGTGGCGCATCACCACCAGCCGCTCGCGCAGGCCCTTTGCCCAGGCAGTCCGCACGTAATCCTGGCGCAGGACGTCCAGGGTACTCGAGCGCGTGAGGCGGGCGATGTAGGCGATCGGCAAGGTCGCCAGGGCGATCACGGGGAGCACCACGTGAAAGTCCAGGCCAAAGCCTCCCGGTGGCAGGAAGACGTTCCCACCCGTCAGGTGATAGGCCTCGACGGAAAACACAATGATCAAGAGGATGCCGATAACGAAGTTGGGAACCGAGGCACCGAAGGTGCTGAACCCGACCGCCAGGAAGTCCACCCAGGTGTTCTGGCGAAGCGCGGCGATCACGCCGATCCCGATGCCAAACGGCACGATCAGGGCAAAGGCGAGCACGCCGATCGTAAAGGTTGGCCCCCAGCTCTCGAGCAGGATGTGCGTGACCGTCTGATTCTCGTATTGATAGGACAGCCCGAAGTCGAAGTGTGCGACGTTCCAGATGTACAGCTCGAACTGCTGCGGGAGCGGTTTGTCGAGCCCGTATTTGGTATTGAGGTTCTGCACGATGGTCGCCGAGAGCTGCCTGCCACCGCCTCGATCCCAGGGACTGCCCGGGGCGAGGTGCATCAGCAAAAAGGTGAGGGTGATGACAAAGAGCAGGACCGGGATCATCCAGAGGATGCGGCGCGCAATGTAGAGCGCGAGGTTCGCGCCCCGGGATCGCGGAAGCCGGATGGACAGCAGGGCGCCCCTTGCGGGGGCGCCCTTCGCTACGGCCAAATGGTCTCCTTAGTGGTTGGCGATAAAGATCGTGTTGGTGTGGAAGTCGCCAGGCAGGTAGATGCCTTCGTCGATACCCGTGTCGCTGATGCCCTGTACGTAGGGCTTGACCAGGTCGACCTCCGTCCGGTTGTAGAGGAACGCGACCCAGTACTGGTTTTCCATCAGGGCCGCCGCCTGGTCGTAGTAGCTCTGCCGGTCCGACTGCTTGAGGGCAGAGTCGCCCTTCGCGACCAGGTCGTCGTAGCTCTTGTCATTCGGGCAGCCCCAGTTGGTGCCGTGGCATCCGCCCGTGGTGAAGATGTCGAACCAGTCTTGTTCGTCCGGATAGTCGGCGCCCCAGCCATCCGACCCGTAGATCTGGAAGTTGCCCTTGCGCAGGTAGGTTCCGGTGACCGTCTTGCTGTCCTTGGTGTCCAGCGTCCAGTGCAACCCCAGGTTGGTGTTGATCTGGTTGACAAAGTACTGGTTGAGCAACAGGTTCGTGGTCGTGTTCCGGGTGAGCAGCTTGACGGTGTCGTAGGCGCTGACCGGCAACCCGGAGGCCTGGAGCGCGGCCTTCCCCTTGGCCGGGTCGTAGTCCTGCACACTTCCGAGCGATGGGGTGTAGCCGTTCATGCCCTTGGGGATGAAGCTCTGCACCGCGGTGTACTGGCCTTTCGCCACCTGGTTGACCAGGGTATTGCGATCGATCGCCCGCGATACCGCTTCCCGGACGTGCACGTTGTTGAAGGGCGCCTTCTGCAGGTTCATCGCCAGCCAGAAGGTGTTCAGGCTGGGGTACTTGTGCTGCTCCGCCTTCAGCTTTGGATCGTTGGTCACGGCATCCTGGCTCGCGAGCGGGACATTGAGCACGTCGAGCTCGCCGGTCTGGTACTTGCTGAACGCCTGGTTCGTATCCGAGATGAAGTAGTTGATCCACTTCTGGATGTGCGGCTTATCGCCCCAGTAGTTGGGATTGGGGACCAGCGTCACGTGGTCCTTGGGCGTCTCCTCTGAGATCTTGAACATGCCATTCCCGATCACATCGGTTGGGTTGCTGGCCCAGGTGGAGTAGCCCTTCTTGTCGACGATGTCCTTGCGGATGGGTGTAGCCACCCAGAGGGTGACGGCCCATTTGAAGTAGCCGGCCGGCGTGGCGAGCTTGATCTGGAAGGTGTGGTCGTCCGGGGCTGACAGGCCGAGACCGTTGATAAAGGTCTTGACCGCCGTGGTGTCCTTCGGATCGACGTTGCCGTAGTTCTGGGCACCGGCGATCTCGGTATCGAAATACGGGTCCACGTATCCGGCCGCCAGGCTCGGGTCGAGCAGACGCTGGAATCCATAGACCCAGTCCTTTGCCACCACCGGCTGGCCATCGCTCCACTTCGCGTTCTGTCGCAAGTGGAAGGTATAGGTCAGGCCGTCGGACGAGACGTCGTACGATGACGCCGCGGCGCCGGTCACGTCTTTCAGATCGGTGGTCGGCTTCAACAACGGCTCGAACACGTTCCGGCCGACGAGCCCTTCGTAGTCGTAGGTTTGCTGGCCGGGATCGAAGCTGTTCGGCTCGGTGCCGCTGTTCGTTCGCAAGATCTGCTTATCGTTGGGCGCCATGTTGCTGTTGCTGGTGGAGCTTCCTCCGCAGGCGGCCAGCACCAGGCCACACCCAACGATGACGGTGGGTACCCGCAGCCATCGAAGTCGACCGGTTGATACGTCCATAGATCTCAATTACCTCCCTTCCAGGGGTTGATGGATCGCCCTCGTCGAATGACCGTCCTCGACCGAATCGCCGTAATCATGCCCTACGCACTGTCAAGACATCAAGAAATTGGGGCAAATATTAGCCTCTATTAGGAACCTGTTAGCGACCGCTCGGTTTTCCGCGGCCGTCCCGGTTACCAGCCGGAGGGACTCGCTGGAGCGGCGACGTACTCCTGCGCCTCGGCGTGGCGGCCGATCGCGGTTCGATAGAGACCGACGTACTGCTGGGCGGAGTTTGCCCAGCTCACATCGGTTGACATGGCGTTCGCTTGCAGACGGCGCCAGAGCTCCGGTTGACGATAGGTCTCCAGCGCGCGAACCACCTGGGCAAACAGGTCCCAGTGATCGTAGGCGGTGAAGACGAAGCCGTTTCCGTGCTGCGCCACCGGATCCCAATCCTGGATGGTGTCGGCCAGACCGCCGGTCGCGCGGACGATCGGGATGGTCCCGTAGCGCACGCTGATCAGCTGTCCCAGCCCGCAGGGCTCGAAGCGCGAGGGCATCAGAAACATGTCGGAGCCGGCGTAGATGTGCTGGGCCAGCACGGGCTTGAAGCCGATGGTGGCCGACAGCTTCAGCGGGTTGTCCCGGGCGCTGCTGCGGAACATCTCCTCGTAGCGTGAGTCGCCGGCGCCGAGCACGACCAGCTGGAGGTTGAGCCGCATCAAGCCCCACATGATGTTGGCGATCAGGTCCAGCCCCTTCTGGTCATAGAGGCGCGAGATCAAGCCGATCACCGGGATCGCGGCATTTTGCGGCAGACCCACCTCGCTCTGCAGCGCCAGCTTGTTCTCGACCTTCCGCTCGATGGTGTCGATGTCGTAGCGGGCGGCGAGCGAGGCATCGGTCTTCGGATTGAAGACCTCGTAGTCGATGCCGTTGATGATCCCGTGCAGCTTGTTCTTGAACACCCGCAGCAGCGGATCCATCTTCTCGCCGTATTCCGGCGTCAGGATCTCTTCGGCGTAGCGGTGGCTCACGGTGTTGACGACATCGGAGAAGTACAGGCCGCGCCCCAGCAGGTTGACGATGTCGTCCAGGCCGGCGATGCCCGGCCGGATCAGCCCCCACTGTTCCAGCTCGGCCAGGTGCAAGGTGCCATAGCCGAACACCCCCTGGAAGGCGAGGTTGTGGATCGTCAGCACGGTCGCGACGTCGGCGTAAAACGGTTCGGTCGCGTAGAGCCGCGCCAGCATGTTCGGGATCACGGCGGTGTGCCAGTCATTGACATGGATCACGTCCGGCTGGAAACCGAGCGGTCGCAGCATCTCGATCGCGGCCCGGCTGAAATAGATGAAGCGGGCGTCGTCATCCCAGAAGCCGTACATCCCCTCACGTCCGAAGAATTGCTGGTTTTCGATGAAGTAGATCGGCACCTCGTCGCCGATGCGGCCCTCCAGCACATCGGCACTGACCGGCTGGTGCGCCAGCGGCACACGCAGGTCGGTCAGGACTCGGCGCAACCGGTATTTCTCGACGTCGATGCTGCCGTAGCGCGGCATCACCACCCGCACGTCGTGGCCGAGCGCGCGCAGCGCTTTGGGCAAGGCGCCGGCCACATCGGCCAATCCCCCAACCTTGGCGAAGGGCGCGACCTCGGCTGAGACCAGCAGGATCTTCAGCGGTCGCCCTTCCTGCCTCTGGGGCGCATCACCCGGGACCCGGACGGCAATCGCGCCGGTGGGAGGCAGCTGTTCGACCTGCCGGCCATCTTCGTAGGCGATCGCCACCATCTCGATGGTCTCCCCCGGGCCATATCCCAGGGCATCGAAGGGGACGGCGAAGGCGAGGGCCCGGCCGGCGCTGGCCCGGCTGGTCCAGCGGGCCGCGGCCGGCTGCCCTTCGCCATTTGGACGGTTCAGCTCGAGTACAAACTCCCCGCCCTGGGGCCTGGCCCACAGCCGTCTGGGAGGTCCCGTATGTCCGCTGAACCGCATCTCGAGCTCGACGGGACGTGGCTGTACGCCGTCGGCGGCCAGGTCAAACCGTAAATAGAGGTTGCGATCGTCGTGGCCGAACCAGATGCGCCGCACCGAACCCCTGGGTGGGTGCATGGCGCCGAAGATCGCGGTGACGTCGACGTATCCGCCGGCCTTCCATTCGTCGTCGTCGACCACGCCGTTCAGCTTCGGGGTGATCTTGCGGTCGGGCCGCTTGGACGCGAGCCCCTCCGCGTCCTTGGTGATCGGCTGATAGAGCCCGGCTGGAGGGTCCTGGCCCAGCGACATATAGATGTTGCGCAAATGCAGCCGGAACAGGCTGTCCCAGATCTGGTCCATGCCGGAGTCATGCGAGCGGCCGAACCACCAGAACCAGTCGCTTCCCTCGGCGATCAGCGCCTCTCGCCTGGCCGGGGCGATCCTTGCCGGGTCACCGCCCTCGCGCTCGCGCTGACCGAGGAAGTCACGAGCGTCGGCCAGGCGCTCCCAGGCGAGGTTGTGTTCGTGATCGCCCACCCAGGTGTCGAAGCCGGCGTTGATCCAGGATCCCGGATGGATCCTCGCCAGCGGGCGGTTCGTCGGAAACTCTGCCAGGAACTCGGAGACCGTCACCGTCTTGAGCTCGGGGTCGCGGCTCAACCGTCCATAAAGCGCATGCAGGAACGGGTTGCCGTTGGCTTCATAGAAGTCCCAGCAGTTCTCGCCGTCCAGGGCGATGACCACCAGGAAGGGCGCGTCGCCCTGGCGCTGCCGGACGCCGTGCAGCCGGTCGACCAGATCTTTGGCTGCCTCGTCGGCGCCGGCATTCTGATATTCGAAGCCGATCGCATTGGACAGGCGCGCGTCACGGAATACGATCTGCGTCGAGCCGGCCGCCTCGGTTGCCTGGTAGGCGGAGTAGAGAACGTCCGCCTGCATCACCTGCCCTTCCCCGTCGCGGGTCAGCGTGGCGGGGAGCGAGCGGGCCAGCACCCCCTCATCACTGACCATCCAACCGATCCCCTGCTGTACGGCGAGCGTCACGACCTCGTTCGAGATCGCCGCCTCCGGGGGCCACATCCCGAGCGGACGAGCGCCGAATTCGCGCTGATGCACCTCGATGCCGAGACGAAGCTGCTCAGCCGCGTCCTCGGGATGGGTAAACGGCCGCCGCGGCAGCGCCGTCTCGGGTCGTGCCACACGCGCCACCCCGAGATCCGCGATCAGCGGCAGGATTGGATGGTAGGCCGGGCTGGTGATCAGCTCCGCCTGACCGCGCTCCTGGACCTCGCGATATTTGGGTAGGACCTTGGGGATCTGCGCGAGCTGCACCGTAAAGACGGCTTCCTTGTCGGCTTCGCTGAAATCCCGGCCCTTTGCCATGAGCGCGGCGATCGCCGGCTCGCGCTCGACGACCTCGGGACCGATCCACGAGAGGTTGAACCAGACCTGGAGGTCGCGCAACTCTCCGTCCGAAAAGAACTTCGCTCGCTCGCCGGCGGCGCGCGGCCAGCCCTGCTCCCGCTTTCGCACCAGTTCCAGGTAACGGGGAGACTGCCGCACCCGGCGCAACTGGCTCGATTCGGTCATCCAGCGCGCCGTGAAGGCCCGCTCGTCCGGCGTTAGTTCATCAACCGGTCGGCGGGCGAGGTCGAGGTAGACATCGGTGAATCGCCCATCGGCGTAGTCGCGGATCTGGTCCACCAGCGCTGGCACCAGGTTGAACGTTTGTTTGATCGACGGATAGTCGTCGAGCAGCGCCGGCATCTTGTAGTAGTCCTTGGCGCAGCGAAGCCGGACCCAGGGCAACAGAAACGTGTTTTCAAGGTCGTCCTTGTAATACGGCTGATGCATGTGCCAGACAAACGCCACATGCAATGGTCGCGTCACGGGGAAGAAGTCTAAGCTACCCGGCTGTTTTTTTAAGGGTCTCGGCCACGGTCGCGTACACATAGCGCAACCGAGGCGAGTACTCGACGTTCACTCGGTCACCGGGGCTGAGCTGCTGGAAGGTTGTACGGTCAACCCTGAACGATTCCGCCCACAACCGCTTGGCCATGGCGCGGTCGCCCGCCTGCACGGCGATCCGGTAGGTGCGCCCGAAGACGGCGTTGTCGCGGCGCATGCCCACCACCAGGCCGACCATTGAGCAGCGCCGGCCGGTGAGGTCGAGGACGCCGCGGACCATCACTGAGAGACCAATCGGGATGAGCAGGGTGGAGACGGCCAGGCTGAAGATCATCATCGACGTGAACAGCGAGTTGACCGGCCGGAAGACGGAATCGACCAGCCGTGGTCCGACCGCGACCGCCGCGGCGCAGCCCAGCGTCACCGACGCAAAGCCGCCGATGGCGGCCAGCCGGGGCGATTCACCCTGGCTGATGGACCACAGATGCCACTTGACCCGCGGCCGCATCGGCCGTCCGTCGGGTCCGACCGCGATCATCAGATGGCCCCAGGGCAGGGCGCCATGCGCCAGGCGCAGGATCAACAATGAGCCCAGCGCCACGGCGACGAGTGACAATTCGATGACAGCCGGCAACGGCGGCACGGGCAAGGCAGGCACCCCTGAGATATAACCGGGCCCTTTAACCGACCTTGCAGCGCCCGTATTCAGCCCGTATTCGCGTTCCCCCCCTTGTGGGGAGGGTCAGGGAGCGGATGCCCTTAGTCCGGCGCTCCCTCCGGCCGCCCGCCGGTGTACTGCAGCACCTTGGCCCGCAGCCGCGGGAGCGGATCGGTCTTGAGGAAATATTCGTCGCAGCCGGCATTCCTCGCCTCCTCCGCGGTCGCCATGCCGGCGGTGTAGACGATCACCTTGATATCGGGTGAGTACTTGCTCTTTCGAACCCGTCGACACAGCTCGAGCCCAGTGATGCCGGGCATCTGGATATCCGCCACGACGACGGCCGGCTGCGCGTCGATGCACAGCTTCCAGGCTTCGTCGCCATCTTTGGCCTCGAGCACTTCGTGGCCATCCAGCTCCAGCAACGTCCGCAACATGGTTCGCACGTCCTTGTCGTCGTCGGCGACCAGCACGACGGGAAGCTCACTGGCCGGAAAGGAAGCTGGAACACCGCTCACCGATGTCCCCTCCCCATCATTCCGCTCGAATTGTAAGTTGGTCGCTGTCCGCGGGCAATCGTTCCTCGTATCCCGGTTTTCCGCGATTGACGATGTGCGTAACCCGGTAACCTCGAACGGCCATTTCGCGGGCGATGAACCGACGGTGACAGCGAAACCACACGATCTCGGCGCACATGATGGCGGTGGGCGCCTCGGCCACCAGCTCTTCGAGCCGGGCCATCCCTTTCGCAAAGTCCCGCGTCGCCATGTACGCCTGGTAACCGCCCGGCCGAAACCCACCGAGCGCCTCGCCCTCCCAGAAATAGGCGATGCCTCGCGCCGCCAGTTCCCGGTCGAGCATCTCCTGGTTGACCTGCGGGTTTCGCCGCGAGCGCGGAAAGTGACGCACGTCGACCAGCTGGCGGATACCGTGCTCCTGGAGGAGCTCAACGAGCTCATCCAGCGTCCGCGTCGAGTGACCGACCGTGTAGAGGCGGTCTTCCCTAGACGTACTCGTCCATGGCGCGCAGGAAGTTCACATAGACGCGCTGCTGCTCACGGAGGATCCCCAGCCCGCCCAGCTCCCACCACTCATCCGGCGTGAAATAGGCCGATACCTCCGCCTGACTGCCGGCCTTGGAGAACCACTGGATCAGGTGCAGGTTGTCGGATTGCAGCAACCACATCGCGATGTCCATCAGGTGGGGGTGCTTGGTCAGCTTGGCCTTGTTGTAGATGTGGTGCATCAGCCGGAAGATGCCCTGCTGCGCCTCGTTGCCCAGGAAGAAGTCCATCCCGCCGTCGCCGGCCCAGGTGCAGCCATACTCGGGCAGCGGCATCTCGTGCGCGTTGGTGAAGGTGGTGATCGCCTCGGAAGGCGTCAGATAGCGCATCTTGTGCTTGGTGAAGTCGTCGTGCAGAGCGACCATGAATGGAAAGATCCCGGAGTCTGCCCGATGGTGCTCGCCGAAGGTCTCGAAGTCCCAGGCGAGGAAGGTGAGCTCGCCCATCCCCTGCCGGATCCAGTCGCTGTAGGTGTCGGCCATGAGTGGCCAGCCGTTCCACTCCCGGTTGCTGAATCGGTAGCCGACGTCGTCGCTCAGTTCGTAGTGGCGGGTCAGCAAGCGCATCGATTCGTTGGGATAGCGGTAGAGATGGGTCGGCTCGCGCCAGCCCATCACCCAGGGCCGTCCGTCCATCACGGCTCCCTTGAAGCCGCTCAGCTGGAGCTGGAAGTAGACCTCGTTGGACATGAACATTTCGGTCGTGTCCGTGACCGCGATCGGCTTCTGAAACGTCTCTTCCAGCTGGCGCTTGCCCCATGCCATCCGCTCGGCGAAGGCGGCGATGTCGAGGTAGAAGATGAAGGAGTGGTACGGCTCGACGGCCACCAGCTCGACGTTCTCGTGGCTGACCAGCCTCTGAAAACCGGTGAGCACATCGGGGCCGAAGCGCCGCATCTGCTGCAGCAGCGACACGGAGAAGCCCAGCGAGATCTTCATCCCTTTCTCGACCAGCCCCTGGAAGAGCTCGCTGGCCGGCCGGTAACAATACTTCGCCACCTTGTCGAAGTAGCGGCGGTCCATTGCCTCGTCGAAGATCAGCGCATCCATCTTTTCCGGCGGCGTGCCGCGCTGGATGATCTGGGCCGGGAGGCGGATGCGCCGCGGCTGGTGGGCGACCATATAGATGACGAGCGCGTTGGGCATCGGCCTTATCCTCTCATTGGGCGGCGGCGGGAGGCGCTTCGATGGCGGCGGCGGGAGGCGCTTCGACGGCGGCGGTGGGAGACGCTTCGATGGCGGCGCCGTCCGGTACCCGCAGCCCCTGCTTGAGCGCCACGAACTCCAGCCGCTGCAGCAGGATATCGATCACGCGCTGCCAGGTGTAATCGCGCGCCGTTCGCTGGGCAGCAATCCGAAGGTTGCGCGCGTTGTCCGGATGCTCGGCCAGGTGCGAGACGTAGGCGACGATCTCGGCCGGGTCATCGGTCTCGATCACGATGGCGTTCTTGAACGGTTCGGCGTACTCTTCGCCCGTCGCTCCGACGAACGCCACCCCACCTGACGCCATCGCCTCCAGACCGACCAGCCCAAACGGTTCGTGCCCGCTGTTGGCCAGGGTCGCCGTCGCCGACGCGTAGAGCACCGGCAGCAGGTCGTCTGGCAGAAAGGCGGTGACGTTCCAGACATCGGCATCTGGATGCTCCTTCAGGGTCTTGACCAGACCCGGGACGTCCTCGATGCGCGTCGACAACGGCACCACCTGCAAGCCCTCCTGCGCCGCGAACCCCAGCACCTCGCCGCCAAACGGTTCGAGCCCGCCGCGGATCAGCAGCCGGGTGCCCACCCCACGCCGCTTCAGCTGCGCTACCGCGGCGATCGCCTGGTGCCAGCGCTTGTCGGGACTGAAGCGACCGATCTTGAAGAGGAAGGCCGGGACGTTGGCGGCGGCACGCACCGCGCGCACCTGCGCCTGGCTGACTCGCGCCATCATCGACCCGGGAATTCCGTTGGGAACCACGATGGGATTGACACCCCAGCGCCACATGATGTGTTTCATGTAGCGGCTGACGGTCATCAGCGTGCTGGTGAAGCCCAGCTGCCCGAAGTTGATGCGGTGGAAGGAAAAGTGGTTGTTGGCGTTCCAGAGCAGCAGGCAGCGGTCGCGCAGGCCCGCATAGTAGAGCGCGTCGGAGATCAGGGTCATCGCATGGGCGATGTGCCACTCCTCGCCCATGATGACGACGGTGTTGCCCTTTGAGACCGCCGGCTTGATGTAGTTGGCGGTCAGCTGCTCGGGCAGGCTGCGATTGAGGTCCGCGACCTTGTCGTCCTCGCCGTCGTAGACGCCCATCGGGTGATAGCGGCTGATCCACTGGCTCCAGCGATGCAGCCAGAGCCTGCCGTCGAGCGCGCTCTCGTCCGCCGGCAGGTTCGGGTCGCCGACGAAGAAGAGATGGGTCTCGTAGCCGCGCTCGGCGAGCGCCCGAGACAGCTCTTTGACGCGAACCCCCAGGCCGCCCGCCTGGGAATAGATGTCGGGGCCCTCGAAGGACAGCAGGACGAAGGTCGTCTGACCCGGCTCGAGCATCACGCCACTCGGGCGCGCATCACGCGCAGGGCGTACGCATGGATGGGCGGCGACCCCGATGCCAGCAGCGTCACCCGGGAGTCGAGCCGGACCGAGACCGACTCGATCGAGCGCCCCTCGAAGTCGGTGGCGATGCCGCCGGCTTCCCGCAGGATGAGCAGCGGACCGGCGAGGTCGAAGGCGCGCACCGGCGCCGGCGTCACCTGCAACGCCACCCCGCCGGCTGCAGCGTGGCAAAGATTCAGCGCCGCCGAGCCGAGCTGCCGGATCTTTTCCGCCCGCATCAGGATCGGCGCCGACCGCTCGCGCGCGTCGATGCCGGTCGGGGCATCGATCTGAACCAGCGGGATGGACGCACCGTCGAATTCGGGCGCCTCCGGGCGCAGCGGCCTGCCGTTCCGAAACGCACCGGAGCCCATCGCCGCCGAGAACTCGTCGCCGCTGACCAGGTTTTGCACATAACCCAGTCTGACGTCCTGGATCCGGTCACCGTCGGTGGCAGCCAGCACGACGGCATAGTATGGCAGTCCCATCTTGGCGTTGTAGCTGCCGTCGACCGGGTCAGCCAGGACCAGCGCGGACCCGCCGAAGTCGCGCTCGCCAAGCTCCTCCGAGATCAGCCGAAAGCGAAAACCGCTGCGATACGCTTGCTCCAGGTGGCGCACGACGATCTCTTCCGCAACCTGGTCGAGGTAGACCGTCTGGTCACCGCCGGCGCCCAACCCGACCTCCCGGCGGCCGGCGGGGGTGCCCGCCAGCGGGGTGACGGCGGCACGCACGTCCGTGGCGATGGCCCGGAAGATCGGAAGCCAGTCTTGTGAGGTCACTCAGTGAGGCGGCCGGCCGGCCGGTGCGCCGCTATCCTATCCGAACCCGGCTCGCGGAATCCTGGCAGTCGGCCTGGCAGCGACCATGGTCGCGCCTGGCGCTACTCGCCCTGCTGGTCAAGCTGGTGCTCGTGGCCCTGACCCTGATCACTTACGGCGCCGGCCCAGATCCGCTGACCGCCCTCGGCCGGGACTGGGATCGATGGGACGCCAGCCACTACCTCTACCTCGCCAGCCACGGCTACAGCGCCAGCGGCGATGCTCGCAATCTGATCGCGTTCTTTCCCCTCTATCCGGCGCTGATCGGGGCGGTGGCGGCCATCGGCTTGCCCGTCCGCATTGCCGCGCTGCTGATCAGCAACGTCGCGGGCGTGGTCGCCGCGATCCTGCTGTACGAGATCGGCCGCCAGGACCGGGGGCCAAACGCGGCCTTCAGGGCTGCCGCCTTCTTCACGGTCTTCCCCACTGCCTACTTCCTGATGGTCGGGTACACCGAGGCGCTCTTCTGCGCGTTGGCCTTCGCGGCGGTGCTCGCCGCCCGGCGACAGCAGTGGATGCTGGGCGGCGCGCTGGCTGGACTGGCGGCGGCGACCCGCCTCACCGGCCTGGCACTGCTGCCATTCCTGGTTGTGGAGCTGTTTGCCGCGCGGCAAGCGCTCCGCAGTGCCTGGCACGCGATCGCGCCGCCCTTGCTGATCGTCGCTGGCTTCGCGTCGTACCTGGCGACGAACGCGCTGGTTCTGGGAAATCCATTCGCCTTCATCAGCGTCCAGCGCGAGCACTGGTCGCATTCGCTGGCCGCGCCCTGGGTTGGCTTCGCCTCTGCGATCCAGAGCATTGGCTGGCGGGTGCCCTGGGAGAAGCTGACGGTCGGCGCCGGTGAAGCGCTCGGTGGCATCACCGCCTATGCGACGGCAACCCTGAGCTGGCTGCGACTGCGTCCCTCGGATGCGGTCTACGCGACCGTCGTCACCGTGATGGTGACCTTTCTGCCGTTCTGGCTCAGCATCCCGCGCTATTTGCTGAGCCTCTATCCGCTCTTTCTGCTGATCGGGCGAATCCGCAGCCACTGGCTCTACCTGGCGATGGTGGGGGCGTCGTTTCTGGGGCTGGTCACTTTCGGCCTGGCCTTCGGCCGCGGCTACTGGGCTTTTTAGCGGACCAGGTGCGTCAGCACCGTGCTGATGATCACGTAGATCAGATAACCGATCAGGATCTGGAAGAAGCTGACGTCGAAGTGGACATTCATGATGCCCTGAAGCACCGCGAACGAAAGGGCGAAGAGCAGGGCGTTCAGGATGATGACGAACAGGCCGAGGGTCACGATCGTGACCGGCAGGGTCAGGATGAGCAGCACCGGCCGGATGATGGTGTTGACCAGGGCCAGGATGAGCGCCATGACCACCGCCGCACCCAGGATGCCGGTGTGCACGTGCCAGATCACGTAGAAGACGAAGAGCAGCGACACGATGTGGATCAGGAATCGGGTCAGCACGCCGCCGCTATTCTAGAGGCCTCTAACGCGGCACCGCGTAGATCTGCCAGTGCTCGGTATGGATGGCCAATCGAAAGGTTGCATCGAAGTACCGCAGGTTGGGACGGAGCTCCGCCATCTCATTGGGACCGATGACCAGGTAGTCGGCATGGTAGTGATGCAGCAGGTCGAGCGCGGTCTGGCCACCGTTATAGATCCGGCGGATGTCGGCTTCACGCTGCGCGTAGTTGATCCCGTAGCTCCAGAGCCAGCCGGGATAGCTCATCAGCACCGAGCGACCGGCCAGGTCGGCGACCGGGTTGGTCGGGTAGGCAGCGATTTCGTTGGTGGGATCGGCCCCGGTTACGAAGACGGCCCTGGGCGGGGTCAGCTCCCGGACCTGTGTCGCCAGTTGAACGTCCTCGGCGCTGAACCAGACATAGGTCGGCCCCTGCGGCGGAAGGACCTGCAGCAAGGAGAGCGCCCCTGACGCGATCAGCGTCAGCCAGGCGATGCCGGCAACGAGGGGGCCAGCGGCGGTGGCCCGCCAGATGCGAATCAGCATCGCGCCCACGGCGACGCCGCTGGCCAGGTACCAGAACACCAGCAGCTTGCTGTTATCCCAGTCCCAGGGCTGGAACTTCACGATGTTGGCCACCACGAAAACCAGGCTGAACGGGGCGATCAACAGGCGAGCGCGGCCGCGCAGCGCCAGCGGGCTCAGCAACGCCAGCAAGAGCAGCGGCCAGAACAGCCCGGTGTTCTTCAGCCAGAACCAGACCGGGAAATCGTAACCAGGCTGCGGCGAATCGTACTGGGACATCCATCCGGCCATCAGCTGTGGATACTGGTGCTGCGCCGAGAGTCCGGGGTCACCCGGGACCGACATCAGGAGGCGTGGCACCGCAAGCACGGCCATCGCCACGAAAAAGGCGA
>DASTJZ010000051.1:0-9186 GCA_035716185.1 Candidatus Dormiibacterota bacterium | reverse complement strand
GTGGCGGAGCGGGCGAGATTCGAACTCGCGAACCGAGTTACCCCGGTTACGGCATTTCCAGTGCGGACTCCCAAAACGGTCGCATTGAGCTCGTTGTCGGCCCGTCAACTTCAACTCGATTTGAACTCACCTTCCACTCCTTTTCAAGTCTTCTTTAACGGAACCCTGCTTCTGGAAATGCCGTAGGCTCGGGCCAGGAAATGCCGCGACCTCGGGTTGTCGTGGTTTGCGTACTCGAGGACATTCAGCTCCTCAATGACTCTTGCGCGAGCCGGACGTTGCCCGACGGATGAGAGGCGGCTTCCGGGCGCGCCTGAGATGCTCTTCCACCAGGGCACGCACGTAGCCACTAACGGTCTCTCCGCGAGCCGTGGCCGCCTTCCGCAGGCGCGCATGGACACGGCGGTCAAACCGCACCTGGATGCGCGGTGAAATCCCTCTTCCGAGCGAGGGACGCCCAACCCGCTTGGGCTGGAGGGTCCGCGGCTGGTATCCCACCTCGGCCTCCCGGGTGAGCGCTTCGACCATCTCTTTCGTGACTCGTTGTCCGGTTCTCGTTCTCATGGGATCCGATATGGGATAGCCGATCGATACAGCTCGCGATATTGTCGGCGAAGCTTCATTGCGTGGATGACCAAGAGGTCGCCTTGCGCAAGTTCGATTCCCATCACCTCCAGCGGAACACCGTTCATGTCATCGCCTAGAAACAAGAGACGCTCGGTTTCCCACTTCGGGTCGACCGAGGCTGGGACTGCGAAAGCCATTCCACAATGCTCGACAACGTAGCGGCTTCGCTCCTGCACAATCCGGTGCCTCGCAGCGGAGCGTGCAAAACGGATCCGGCGCCACGCCATCTAGTCTACTGTATTTTGTATGACAAAATCAAGGGAGCTGGTGTGAGGGGCTACGACCTAGGGTCGCCCGCCTGTGGACGCGATACAATCCGCAAGCTTATCCCTGCGCTCTGTGAATCCGGCCGGAATCGCCGATAGAATCAGACCCTGCGGAGCGGTTTACTACACATACGTCTCGCTGTGGAAAGCTTTTTCATCGTGAGCTCGATCGACCAGGTTGGCTGGTGGCAGTCATCGCCGTCGGGATGTTGGTTGTGGGTGGAGTGGTCAGCCGCTGCAAGCGCCTGTTGGCGTCAGGTTCGCACGGCGAGGCGGCGCTCACGCCCTCGTCTTAACCGGCTGCTTCACCTCCACCTCGACGACCTTCCCTTCGATGCTGATCTGGATCTCGTTGCTGACCACCAACCTTCCATCCAGCATCATGTCGACGTACGCAGCCTGGAATGTGCGAGCGGCGATGGAGTCTGAGCATCTGAACTTCGCCCGCCGCGGCAGCAAGTTCCTCGAATGACTATGTCGCCAATCCCTGTTACGTGCTCTTGTCGGTGACCGGCCTGGCTCTTCCCTATATCGGTTTCAGCGTCTGGCCCCCCTGGATGGTGACTGCCATCGTCCTGTATGTGGTCCTGATCGTAGTCGGGCTCGCCGGCTACAGTCCGTCTTGCGCCGCCAGCTCAGGGCGCTCCAGCCGAAGGCGCGCGGTCCGGCAACTATCTCTTGTGGGCGGGGCGCGCCCGGATCACCGGCATCGTTACCGGGATCTTTGCCCTCGTCATCGTCTTCATGATGGTGATTAAGCCCACCCTTGGAAGCTAGTCCTCCAGCTTTTCACGGGTGCTCATCCAGAGCTGCCAGCTGTGGGTTCCTGGGGGCTGCCCGACTGCTGGTCGCGCTGAGAAGAAATAGAGGGTCTTGCCGTCCCAAGATAGAGCAGGGCCACCGTCGCCAAACCCACTATTCAGGACCCGATCTGGGCGCTTGGCGACATTCCAATCTTCGGTCGATGCGTCCGACCGCGTGGCTACCCAGAGGTTTTCAACGTTCGCTACGTTGGCGTACCAACGGCTTCTGCGGCATGATGTGATGTAGATCTCGAGCCCATCCCGGCGGATGGCTGTCCGCGTCTGACGCGACCACTTCTTCATGGAGACTTCCGTTCCAGGTGGCTGGTCAGGCTCGCCAGGCTCGACCGGTTCCAGCGCCTCGACCCTCGTCCCAGCGCCGAAATTGCCGGCGCCATCCTGGTAACTGACGTAGATGTCGAAATCCTGGGTCGTATCTGCGAAGGCGCCCATACCTTCAATCTGGGCGTAGTACATCCTCCCTGACCCATCGGCGGGATTCTGGAAGTAGGTGGCTGCTGACTGATTCAGCTGGCTCGGCGGAGCCGTGTTGACAAGCCCCGGAACCGGATTGGGCCGTTCCCACCCTAAGGGGCCGGAGTCGTAGAGCGTGTCCTGTCGCTGTGAGAACCAGAGGTGGCCGTGCCCCGGCGCGAGACCCGAATGTGGGCGTTGGCTTTGGAAGTACATGATATGGCCGTCGGATGTGAGGTTTGGGACTCCGGTGCCTTTACCACCTGGATCGTTGATGGCTTGGAGATTCTCGACCTTGCCCCAGGGCGCGTCCCGATCCGTTCGGTGGACGACGGCAATCGAGACTGGCGGGAGGGGCGGCCGACCATGTGGAGGAACCGTCGCGAATTTCGAAGTGGTGAAGTAAAGGGTCAACTCATCTCGAGAGATGGCCGGATGAAAGTTGAAGTCGCCACGATCGGGATCGGCGGCCAATTCGACAATCTGGCGCGGTTCCTTCCACGGCCCGAACTTTCCAAGCCCATGTTCCCCTCGGTCGCTGCCTCCTTCATCGTCGGCCAGGAAGGTAGCCGGGTTCAGAAGGGAGCTGGCGACAGCTAGACTACCGGCCGCGCCCGCAGCTTTCAGTATTTGGCGACGGGTCAACAGGAGCTTTTCCATTCGTGTTGCCTCCGTGAGATCGTCATTCAGGCATTCGGCGAGGAGAGGCTAGGGCAGGGCAAACCGGCTGGCACCGTGAGAAGTACCGGGTTCGGTACCGGAATCAGTACCTGTTTTCTCCTGGCGTCGATTCTGGGACAATGGCCGCACAGGCTGGTCCCGATGGAGAGGAGGGCGCTAGACCAAGCCGTTAGCGAGAGGTCCGCGCTGTGAAAACAGCGTGGTTCACGCTCACCCAGCGTGAACGTGAAGTCGCAGAACTCGTCGCCCAGGGTCTCACGAACCGTCAGATCGCTGGCAAGCTGTTCATCTCGGAGCGCACTGCTGAGTATCACGTCGAGCAGATCCGCAACAAACTCGGATTTCATGCCAGAAGCCAGATCGCCGCCTGGGTCTCTGCGGACGACTCCGGGCCGCCCACACGCCAACCGGCGGTGGTCGTCGTTCAAGCCCCGACGCGACGCCGGTTGCTCCGCCCGTCTCTTCGGCTGGCGGTTTTCGCCAGCGTCGCTGCGCTTCTTGTGGCAGTAGGCGGAGTGGCCGCGGCGGTGCTTCTAAGCCGTCCTTCGGCACCGATCACCATGTGGCCGGCCCGAGTCATGCAGCTCGATATCACGAGCGGGCGGTTGGCGAATTCATCGACCCACATGTCCGCGCAGGCGACCAGCCTAGTCGTCGGTGATGGATCGATCTGGACCGCCAGCTATGTTGACCGGGTTCTGACTCGCCTCAACCCCACAACTGCGGAGGTGGTTGGCAGCAAAGGGCTGCCGGCTCCGCCGGTCGGGCTGGTCTTTGCAGCCGGACAGGTCTGGGTCGCGACAGCCTTCGGCGACAGCCCGTTGGTGCCATTCGATCCGAAGACGAACCAGTTTGGCCAACCAGTGTCACTTGGGACCGACGTCGCGCCGCAGGCCATCGCCTCCGGTTGGGGCTCGATCTGGATGACGGACAAGAACAACAACGTCGTATTCCGTGTTGACCCCACAACCAACCTCGTGATCAGTCGAATTCCGGTCGGAAATGGGCCCGAGGGGATCGCCGCAGACTCATCGGGTGTCTGGGTAACCAACGCAGTCGACGGTACAGTTTCGCGAATCGATCCTAGCTCCTCGCAGGTGGTCGCCACTGTCGGCGTGCGAGGAACACCGACGGCGATCGCAGCCGGCCCTGACGCAATCTGGGTCGTCAGCGAGTCCGCAAATCTCGTCGTCCGCATCGATCCGGGCACGAACCAGCATCTCGAGATCCCGCTGGACGCCAATCCGTCCAGCCTCGCGATAAGCCGCGGGGTCGTTTGGGTGGCAGACGGCGCTACGGGCCGGATCGTTCGGATCGATTCCAGCAACGACCGGATCTCGTCATCGGTCTCCGTCGGCGGCCGCGTGGATGCGATCGCCAGCGACGGTCAATCACTCTGGATCGCCGTCCATGAACCGTAGCGTCAGCGCAATGCGGGAACATCGAAGTCTATGCAAGGCAGTTGTAGTTGGCGCTCTGCTTGCCGTGGTCCTGTCCGCATGCGACTCAGGGTCGGCTGCAGGCCTGCAGGGAAGCTCACTCGTTCATCGTGGCGGAATTTTGCGTGTGGCGATGCCGACCTGGCGCGGCGTTTCCGAGCTCGATTCTCCGATTCCCAGAGAGGACGCCCTTGATCCGCAAGTCAATACCTGGCTCGATTCAGCCGAGTTGTTCCGCTGCTGCTTGCTGCGGACGCTGTATTCCTACACGGGCCGTCCGGCACGCGATGGCGGCGCCGAACTTCGGCCAGACCTCGCCGTTGGAATGCCGGAGGTTTCCGCTGACGGCCTGAACTGGACCTTTCGGATTCGGACCGGCGTCAAATACGCGCCGCCCATCGGTAGGGAGATCGTCGCTGCCGACTTTGTCAGGAGCATGCAGCGAGAGGCCCGCATCCCAAATGGCCAGGCCTGGCTCTACTCGGTCATCACAGGGTTTGACCAGTACCGGGACGGGCAAACCAGCACCATCTCAGGCCTGGAGACGCCGGACCGCCACACGCTCAGGGTTCGCCTCAACCAGGTGGCCGGCGATCTGCCCTATCGGTTCAGCCTTTCAAATAGTGCTCCCGTCCCGCCATCTTTCGATGGCACGGCACCATACGGGGTGGCGACCGGGCACGATACTGGCTACGGAAAGTTCCTGGTGGCCTCCGGACCATACATGGTCGAAGGCAGCCCGCAGCTCAACTTCAGGGCCCCAGCGGACCGGCAGCACCCGCTTTCGGGTTTCGCCCCGAGTGCCTCGCTGATCCTGGTCCGGAATCCGTTGTGGAACTCTGCCAGCGATCCGCTGCGTCCGGCATACGTAGATGAAATTCGGATCACGATCGGCATGTCCCGTGATACCGCGGCCCAGCTATGGGAGCGCAGCCAGGTCGATTTGGTTTGGCTGCCAAGCCCTCCCTTCCAGGTGCAGTCGTGGCTCGTCGATAAAGTGCGCGCCGACCCGAAGCTGGGCCGAGTGCATGTGAACTCGCGCGATACGCTCAGGTACATCAGTATGAACCTGGCCGTGCCGCCGTTCGATGACATCCACGTCCGCAAAGCGGTGAACTACGTCATCAACAAGCGGGCGCTCGTCGATGCGTACGGCGGCGACCTGGCGGCTCAGATCGCCACGCACATCGCCCCGGACAGCCTTGAGAACAATGCCCTGTCCGATTACGACCCGTATGGAACGCCGGGCGACCAGGGCAGTCTCGATCGGGCCATTCAGGAGATGAGGCAGTCCCGCTATGACCTTGATCACACGGGGACGTGCAGCGCCGCTGTGTGCAAGCACGTTTTAGCGCTCACGATCAACTCCCCGGCAAATGATGCCGGCCCGTCCTTCTTTAACATGGCAGCGCTTGTCGCTGATGACTTGAGCAAGATTGGAATCAGGCTCGATGTCCAGTCTCCTGCCGGCCTGGTGCTGAGGCTGGCCGGCGATCCGGTGAGCAGGGTGCCACTCGTCGTGACGCTGAGCGCCGGAAAGTACTATTCGAACGCGTCATCGGTCTTCGCTGGCGGTTTCGCATTTGCCACCTCTGGCACAGCGTCGACCGGGTGCCGCCCCTGGTGTCGCCACACGCTCGTCGGTGCGACAACGAATCAGTTGCGCCAATGGGGATACTGGGTATCGACCGTGCCGAGCGTCGATGATCGGATCCGTGAATGCATGCTAGGCGGCCAGCTGCAGTCACGGTGCTGGACTGCGCTCGACATCTACCTTATGGAGAAGGTGGTGCCCATCGCGCCGTACGCGCAAGAGAACGTTGTCCAGGTTATCCCACCGCGAGTCGTCAATTACTCGTTCGACCAGTTCGCAAACTCCCCGGCCTTGGACCAGATCGCCGTCCGGCCCAACTAGTCAGCCGAAAAATCGATCGCTACCGATGAGCCGGGTGCCGAACTGATCCGGAGCTGGGCGATGCGAAGGCTCGTGATCGAGCGTGAAGTGATCGAGGTGGATGAGGGGCAGATCAAGCGGGTCATCACCGAGAAATTGACCTCGGAGAAAAAAGGCTGAGCTCGGTGCCAGCAAGCTTCGGGCCGAACAGCGCACAGGTCGAGCGCTTCCTCTCGCGACTTGCGGCTCGCGATGAGGTTGGCCTCATCCCCGCGTCACCTCGGTTCGATCGAGCTTTCGGAATTCTGTCCATCTTGAGTCGGTCGCGGCATTTCCTAGCACCTGAGCCGAGTTTCGTGACAATGCCGCGACCTCCGACTAAATCGTTCACTGATCACGGACCCCAATCCTGAGCATCCCAGCGCAAGATATGGGGCAATGATCTCGGTGGCTACCAAGGCTCGGTGGCGGAGCGGGCGAGATTCGAACTCGCGAACCGAGTTACCCCGGTTACGGCATTTCCAGTGCCGCGCCCTCGACCAGACTAGGCGACCGCTCCGCGGCCTGTCGATTTTATCCGCCTCTGACCCGCCCCGAATGACGGCTCTTGCCCGATGGTCGCCCTTCCAGATTGAGGACCGCGCTAATTACCCCGAGATGGGTGAGTGCCTGTGGAAAGTTGCCCAGCATCTCGCCGCTGACCGGGTCGTACTCCTCGGCAAACAAGCCCAGGTCATTGGCTGACTCGGTGACCCGGCTGAACAGGTCCTCCGCCTCATCGAGCCGGCCCATCTGCGCCAGGACATTGACGAGCCACAACGTGCAGATGATGAAGGCGCCCTCGGATTGGTGGAACTCCGATTCCTCGGGGATGTAGCGGAAGAGGAAACCATTCTTGGTCAAGCGTTCCTGCAAGACCCTGACCGTCGAAACGACCCTCGGATCCGTAGGCGGAAGCATCCCGTACATCGGCACCGCCAGCGCCGTCGCGTCCAGATCGTTCGAACGAAGCGCTTGCGTGAAGGCTCCCAGCTCGCGGTTGAAGCCGAGCTCGAGCACCTGACGTTTGAGAGCATCTCGGGTTTTGCGGACCAGGCTTTTCCGGCGTTGCCCCATCCGGATGGCTACGTCCATGCGCAGCGTCCGGTCGAGCCCGGCCCACATGAGCACCTGTGAGTAGAGATAGCGCCGCGGCCGGCGACGTGACTCCCAGATCCCAGAGTCCTCGGCCTGCCAGTTGGCGAGGATGAAATCGATGACGTCGAGCACGACCTTTCTCCGGGGGCGCGGCAGCTGGCGCCTCGACCGCCAGACCGTATAGATCGTCTGCAGCACTTCGCCGTAGATGTCGAGCTGCAGCTGGTCAACGGCTTTGTTCCCGATTCGGACCGGCCGCGAGCCGCGATAGCCCTCCAGATCCTCGAGGACATATTCGGGGGCACGGTCGTCTCCGTCGACCGTGTACATGATCTGGAATCGGCGGGGATGCCGTTCGTGAGCCATCCGGGCCCAGCGGACAAACCCATCGGCTTCGTCGTGGAATCCCATCTGAAACAGGGCGTTGACCAGATCGGACGTATCCCGGATCCAGCTGTAGCGATAGTCCCAGTTCAGCGACCCACCCGGGCTCTCCGGGAGGGACGTCGTCGGCGCAGCCACAAAGGCACCCGTCGGCAGGTACTGCATCAGCTTCAGCGCGAGGGCGGAGCGATGAAGCGGTTCATCAAACCGGCCGTGATAGGTGGTTGAGCGCAGCCAGTCCAGCCAGTAGTCGTCGGTCTGGTGAAGAAACGCGTGGGCGTCGTCGATGCTGATCGTGGCGGGCGCCGCCTTGCTCCTGGCGTAATGCAACAGGATCGCCCCGCGATGGCCGGGCATGATACGGCCACGGATTGTGGCGGCGCCAGCGGCGATTTCGATTGCCGCGGAATCCGGATACTGAAGGAACAGATAGCCATCCGGGCCCGTCGCGGCGAGCATGCCAGGGCGCACCTCGCGGAGGTCGGCCGCCTCCCGCCCGTAATCGAAGCGAGGCTTGAAGATCACCTTCCATTCGGTTCGGCCGGCCAACGGCTGCATCATGCGAACCAGCCGAAGGGACTCGGGTGGCTTCAGCTTCTCGCGCCGCACGGTCAGCGGCATGAAGTCCACCACCCGCATGCGCGAGTGCTCGAGGCTCCAGATCGTCTGGATGGCATTCGAGTCACGCCGGTACTGACGGAAATCGCTTGCGCCGGGCAACGCCGGAGTGAGCTGCAGAAAGCCACCCCGGTCCCAATCGAGCAGCCGGCCAAAGACCCATGGACTGTCGAAGCGCGGGAGGCACATCCAGTCGATCGAGCCCTGCTTGCTGAGCAACGCCGCGGAGCGCAGATCGCCGATCATCCCGTACTCGCGGATCGGCGGGTAACGGATGTCGTACTCGCTCACCAACCGGTCGCCCGCATGCGACCTATCTTTACAGGTGCTGGCCGAAGAACCGGGTAGTGGTCGCGGCGATCTGGTCGAGGGATGGACTGATTGGCCCACCCGCGGGCGTGAACCTGTGCCCGGCCTTCTGCACCATCACCAGCGTCGCTGAATCGCCGGCAGCCTGCAACCGGGTCGCGAGCTCCTGTGATTGCGACGGTGGGACGACCGCATCGTTCACGCCCTGGAAGATCAGGAAGGGCGGGTCATTCGGTTGGATGTACGTGACCGGACTTGCCTTCGCGAGCACCCCATTGTCCTGGCCTGGCGTCGCGCCGAAGACCTGTTGCACGACAGACGTCGCGTATGAACCCCAGCCGCCCGCCGTCAGATCGGCCGGTCCGAACATGTCGACCACCGCCTGGATGGAGCTCGGTTGCTCGGGATACTGACCGGCGTCGAAACCGGCGCTCGGACCGGCGGTGCCCAGCATGCTGACCAGGTGCCCACCGGCGCTGCCGCCCCAGGCGCCGATTTGCGATGGATTGATGCCATAGCGCTTGGCATTGGCGCGCAGGTAGCGGACTGCGCAC
>DASTJZ010000050.1:0-7218 GCA_035716185.1 Candidatus Dormiibacterota bacterium | reverse complement strand
TCCACTCGGCGAGCCTGATGAGTGGGGTCACGGTCGGCCCGTGGAAATCGTCGCCCCCGGTCGCGACCCATCCATACGAGGCTGCCGTCTTGGCGAACCGCTCCATCAGCGCGATGCTCTTCGGTCCGTAGGGATCGTCGGGCGCCTGCGGATACGTGACCTCGAGGCCGAGTACACCGGCAACCGCGCAGGTGTGAAAGAGGACGTCGAGGTCGGGTACATGTGAGTAGACACCCGGGTGAGCCAGGACGCTCACGCCCCCGGCGTCTGCGATCAGCGCGACGCCCTCTTCCAGGCTGAGCTCCCTCGCTCGGGGAACATGTGCAGCTCCACCCGGTCCCATCACGCCATAGAGCGTTTCGCGGCTGACGGTTGGGTCGGCGGCCTCGATGGCCGCCACGATGTGCGGCTTCCCCACGTTTCCGCGGGCCCTGGCCCGGACTGATTCCCAATCGACCTTGAACCCGGCCCCGGCCAGCAGCCGGACGGTCTCGCGCTTCTGCTCCTCACGGCTCTCGCTGGCTTCGTGGAGCCGGCGGCGGAGCGGCCGATGATTGAGCGCGAAGCCGTAGCCAAGGAGATGCGTATCGACCAATCCGCGGCCTGGCTCGTCCTCGATCGACAGCTCGACGCCGGGAATCAGCCGAACGCCATGGGCATCGACACCGCCGAGGGCGTCGATGCCGGCCAGCGTGTCGTGGTCGGTCAGGGCGATCGCCGAGAAGCCGGCGGAGGCGTGCGCCCGCACAACTTCGGCGGGCGACAGCTCCCCATCGCTGAAGATCGTGTGCAGGTGCAGGTTAGCCCGCCCGTTGGATACCTCAGCCAATGGTCGCCCATTTTAGGTTGAGGACGGCGGAGCGTGATATAACCTTGGGCGCCCGGCCATGAGCGCGAATCCAGAACCACCCCTGAGCCTTATCCGGCGACAGCTGGTGGGCCATCTCAACAAGCCCGCCGCCGAGGTGATCGATCGAGCCCTCGCCTGCTTGATCGAAGCACTCGAAGCCCGGACCGCCTTTCTCGCCCGGGTCGAGGACCGCTCGCTCGAGGTGGTCGCCGTCCACCGCAAGGGCGGGCCGGCGCTCGAACCGGGAGTGCGGATTCCGCTCGACGAATCCTTCCTCGCCGCCGAGGACGACGCCGAGAACGACGTCATCAACGTGCGCGACGCGGCGAAGCGGCAACCCTTCAAGAGTCTTGCGATGCGTCAGCAGCTCGATATCGCGAGTTATCTCGGCGTCGCCATGCGCGGCCCTGGCGGCGACATCAGCGGAACGCTGGCGGTCATCGGCGAGGGGCCGCGCGTATTCAGCGAGGCCGACCAGGACCTGCTGATGGTTGTGGCGGGCTTCCTTGGGCGCAGCCTCGAGCCACTGGCGTCTCCCGGCAACGGTCAGGCACGTACTCCAGTTTCCGCCCTCCGGCTCGCATCCGAGGAGGTCAAGGAACCACTCGCGATCCTGCGCGGCTACGCGGACATGCTCAGTAACGGGGAGGTCCCCGCAGACCAGATGCCGGTCGTCGCGGAACGGCTAGCCTCGCAATCCGAAATGCTGATGCGGATCGCCGACCAGGTCCTGCTCCTATCCCGGTTGCCGCTGGAACTCAGCTTCACCGTCAGGGTTTCGCTGGGCGCGGTTGCACGATCCGCCGCTGACCGAATTCGTCCTCGGCTTGTCGCGGCCGGAATGGACCTTCGTCTGCAACTCGATGCCAACGCCGACGTCTGGGGCGATAGCGTCCTCTTGGAGGCCGCCCTGGACGAGATGCTCCACAACGTGTTCAAGCACGCGAAGAGCGCCACCGTTGTGCAATTGCGGCTCCGACAGGCGAGCGCGGATCGCTTCCAGTTGATCGTGAAAGATGACGGACCGGGAATGTCCGCTGATCGGCTGGCCGAACTCTTCGGACCGCCGGCCGACGAGCAGCCGGAGCGCGGCCAGGGGCTGGGCCTGTACCTGCTGCGCCGAGTGGCGGAAGCGCACGGCGGCCGAACCTGGGCTAACAGCCTCGAGGGAAAAGGCACAACCTTCTATTTAGAGTTGCCGGCGGCATCTCCGGATGGCGACTCGGCTCGCGTCTCGGCGGCGGCCGCGCCGGCGTGAGCGTTCGGCTCAAAAAGAGCGAACCGCGCCGGACAGCATGTTGCGATGAAAATCCGCCCGCAGAGCTCCTCCACGGGATCGACGAGTTCAACCGCCAAGAGTTCTTCGAGCAACACGAAACTCTGGAAGGCATCTGGATCCACGAGCCCGACGCCGTCCGATACCTCTATCAAGGCATCCTGCAGGTGGGTGTCGGCTTCTATCACTGGCGCAGGGGGAACTGGCGTGGCGCGGTGGCGAAGCTGGGCCACGGTCTCGCCAAGCTCGAGCCGTACCGTCCGGTGTGCATGACGATCGATGTCGAGCGGCTGGTGCGCGAAACCGCGGCGCTTCGCGACGACCTGGAGCGCCGTGGGCCGGATAATCTGCCCTCGTTCCCACCCCCGGGGTTACCGCGCGTTCACCGCATCATCAAGTCTTCGTAAAACGGCGGTCATGCAGGCGCGACATCGTTACGAATATCGACTGCAGCCGGCTCGTATTACAGGGCATGAAGCGAAACGTATTCGGCGGCTTCGCGATCGCCGGCGGGTTGGCACTCTGGGCAACGGTCGGTGCAGCGGCCCAGGGTACGACCACAGCCGCGACGTTCGATCCGTCAACGTGTCCGGCGGCTGACCAGCTCAGTTTGCAGCCATCCTTGACGGGGATCAATTCGCCCGAAGCGACCGCCCAGCTGACGGAGCTGAATGCCGACGCGACACTCGGTAAGGCGGAGATTGTCGCGGATACTAACGCGGCTCTCGCTGAGCTGAGCAGCGGCAACGATGACGAAGCCAACAGCGAGGACGGACTCTCGACCCTCACGATCGACGCCAAGATCATGACGATCAAGGCCGCCGGCTGCCAGGCGCTCGGTGCCCTCGTGGCCGAGTACAACCAGGCGGTTGCCGAGCTGAAGGCAGAATTTACGCAGCCCGAGCCAACCGTTCAGCCGGAGCCGGAAAACCATAAGAAGGCGGACGTCGACAAGGACAACGAGCGTCAGGACACCGAGCGGGATCAGCCGGAACAGTCTCAGACGACGATCAGCTCGACCAGCCGTGAGGGGAACGACTAACTAACTCGACTCCCTCCCCCATCAAAAAGAGGCGCTCGCCACCCGAGCGCCTTTTTCATTTCCGTATCTGGCCCGACGTCAGCCTGCAGACGGAGACCCAGCAGGTCGGCCGCCGCGCGCCAACTGCCGTCCCCGGCCGCCACCGATTGCTCGAGCAGCTGCAGGGCGCGGGGCGTATCGAGATCGTCATCGAGTGCTGCGCGGACGGCGCGCGCTCCTTCCCCATCGCCGCCGTCGATTTTGGCGGCGACCTCACGGAGTCGTCGCGTCCAGCCATCTGCATCGAGGAGCTGGTCTTCGGTGTATTCCCATGGCTCCCGATAGTGGTGCCCCAGTAACAGGACTCGAATGCTGTCGGCGTCGAATCGGCGTCGAAGGTCCTGGACGAGGACGAGGTTCTTCAGCGACTTGCTCATCTTCGCGCCCCTGTAGCCGAGCATTCCGACGTGCGCCCAGATGCGGGCGAATGGACGAACGCCCGTCACCGACTCTGACTGCGCGATCTCGCTTTCGTGGTGCGGAAAGATCAGATCCGAGCCGCCGCCGTGGACGTCGACCTGATCCCCCAGGTACTCCAGAATCATGGCCGAACACTCGATGTGCCAGCCGGGGCGCCCCTTGCTCCAGGGGCTCGGCCAATGCGGCTCCCCCGGTGCGCTCGCCTGCCAGAGCACGAAATCCAGCGGGTCCTGCTTGCGCGGATCGTTGGGATCCGCACCGCGCTCCCCCGACAGCCTGATCATTTCTGATCGGCTCAACCGGCTCAACCGCCCGTAGTCGGTGACGCTGCCCACCCGGAAATAGACATTGCCATCGCGCTGGTAGGCATGTCCCTGCGCCTCCAGCCGGCTAATGAGCCTGATGATCTGTGGGATGGCCTGGGTGGCTCTGGGCAACACATCCGGCGCGTGCACGTTGAGAGCGGCCATGTCGGCTGCGAAGAGGGCTGTCTCTTTGGCCGCGAGGTGGTCCCACGTGGTGCCTAGCTCGCGCGCCCGACGGATGATATCGTCATCGACGTCCGTGACGTTCTGGACATAACGGACCTGCCGACCGGCCGCCCGCAGGGCGCGAACCAGGACATCGAACGTCACATACGTAAAGGCATGACCCAGGTGCGTCGTGTCATACGGCGTGATGCCGCATACGTATAACCTGACGGGTCGGTCTAACGGCTCCAGCGGCTGCACCGTCTGGCTTTCGGTGTTCCGCAGCCGCATCGTCATGACTGTATACAAAATCTGGCAGGCGTCCAAGAAATCGTCCGCGTCCGGCGTTGAACCATCGTGCGGCAGTTCGTTGGCGGCCGGAGGGACCAGCTCATGGCCGCACTCGTGATCACTCTGGTCCTAATGAGCCTGGCGGCGCTGATCCCGGTGGCGGCCTCGCGCTTAAGCACGCAACCGGTTGCGACACCGAGGCCGACGCCGAGTCGCACCCCGCCGCCGGTGGCGGTGCTGCTGCCGGACGAGCGGGACCGGGCCCTGCAGGGTGTCGTCATCATCGCCAACGACCACACCTTCGGCAGCGCGTTTCTCATCGATACTCAGGGCGACTTGCTGACCGCCGCCAGCCTGATTGCCAATAGCCAGAGCCTTCGCCTGATCGATAACACGGGCGGCATGCACCAGGTTCGAGTGCTGGGGATCGATGCAGATCTCGGCGTCGCTCTGCTTCGCGCGACCGTCACCGACGGCGTTCCCCTCTCGTTCGGCGATGCCAGCACGCTGGTTACGGACGCGCCGGTAGAACAGCTGGCCAGCCCGAAGCTTCTCTATGTCCAGCCCGCGACGCCGGGGGTGATCACGAGCATCAGTGACTCGCGCATCAAGCTCCGGATCGATGATCTTCCAGGCAATCTCGGCGGCCCCATCGTCGGTTCTGGCGGCAAGGTGCTCGCGATGCTCACGGCTCCAGGTGCCGGCGTCGTGATCGACCGCATTCAGTCGGTTGCTGCACCCTGGGCCAAGCAGTCGGGGACACTGCTACCCCTCGCCCCCCTGCCGGCCAACCTGGTCTTGCGCGGTAGCGACACGACTGCCTCGCCACCACCTTCACCGACGGCCAGCTCGACGGCCCGCGTCACGGTCCAGTCGGTGAGCCCGTCGCGAGCGTCGGCGGCCCAAGATATTGCGGTGACGATCCAGGGCAGCGGCTTCGTCGCCGGATCGAGCTTGCGCGTTCATTTCGTTCCGGTCTCGGGCACGACAGGCGCCTTTGATGGGTTCGGCGCGGCGGTCCTGAGTTCATCGACGCTCACCCTCAAGGTGCCATCGGGTCGAATGGTGCAGGACTACGTCATTCAGCTCAGCAACGGTGATGGAGCGCTGATCAACTCGCAAGTCGGCTTCACCGTCGCCTCCTGAGGCACGCCCGCAACCGCTGCCTCGCGCCCGTAGACTAGCGCCGTGCCGCCTGCCGTCCGCACGTCGCCGCTGCTGCTGACGCTCGCCGCCCTGTTTGTGACCGTTCTGCTGACGTCGAACCTGATCGCCGTCAAGCTGGTGGCATTCGGCCCGCTGACGCTGCCGGCAGCGGTCATCGTCTTTCCGCTCTCCTATCTCTTCGGCGACGTGCTGACCGAGGTCTACGGCTATGCGAGCGCCCGCCGGATCATCTGGCTGGGGTTCGCCTGCAACCTGATTTTCGTGCTGTTCATCGCGGCCGCGGGGGCGCTCCCCGGGGCGCCCGGCATCTGGGATGCCAACGCCCAATCCTCCTACGCACGAATCCTCGGCTTTACGCCCAGGCTGCTGGCGGCGTCCTTCGCTGCCTACGTCGCGGGGGAATTTCTCAATTCGTTCGTGATGGCTCGACTGAAGATCGCCACGCAGGGCCGCTGGCTGTGGACTCGCACCATCGGTTCAACGCTTGCCGGCCAGGCCGTCGACTCAGCCATCTTCATTACCGGCGCCTTCGTTGGAGTGCTGCCGGCCGGCGTGTTGCTGCGCACCATCCTCTATCAATGGGCCTTCAAGACGGCCTACGAAATCGTCGCTACGCCGCTCACGTATGCCGTGGTCACCTTCCTGAAGCGAAGCGAGCGTCAGGACCCATTCGACATCGGCACCGACTTCAATCCTTTTCGACTCGCCAGTTGAGCATCCGGTCGATCTGGCCGACCTGGCGCAGACCAGCCTTCCGCAGCACGCGCCCCGAAGCGGCGTTGCTCTCTTCGGTTTCGGCGATTACCGCCCGAACGCCATGGCTGAACGCCCAGGCAATCAAGCCGACCACGGCCTCGGTGGCCAGTCCTCGGCGCTGGTAGGCGGGCACGACGCCGTAGCCGATTTCCACGACGCCTTCGGCATCAGGCTTGCCCTTGAATCCGACATCGCCAACCAATGCCGGCTCTTCAGCCAACACCATCAGCCAGGGTCCCCAGCCGGCGAGGTCCGGGTCGCGAAGCACCGCCTCGTGAACGGAGCGGAGAAACCCGAGGTTCTCGGCCGGCGGCCAGTCCTGGGGAACGGCGGCGCCGAGCAGGCGCTCGAGCCGGCGGCGGTCGTGAACCGCCGCATCCAGCAGCTGGGCGGTGCCGGCCTTGAGCCGCAATCGAGTCGTCGGCATTTCCAAATCGGCCGCTTTCATGCGACCCTAGGGTAGGCCGGTGAAACGCGCGCTGCTGCTAGGGGTCATCCTGGTGTCTTCGTGTGGATCACCCGCCCCCACTAAGGCAACGCCCACCCCCGCTCCATCGCTCACGCCTTCACCCATCGCCTCGGCAACAACGACCTCAATCCCCCTCGGACGATGGGCTGCCGCGATGGCCTACGACCCGGCGCGACATAACGTCGTCCTCTTCGGCGGGCTTGCCGGACAGACCCCACTCGACGACACCTGGACCTGGAAAGGCACGACATGGGTGCACCACCAGGGGCTGACCGCGAACCCTTCGCCCCGGCAGGCCGCTGCGATCGCCTACGACGAGGCTAACCGACACGTCATCCTGTTCGGTGGACTCGGGGCCGGCGGAGCGCTCGACGACACCTGGAGCTGGGACGGCACCGCCTGGCAACTGCTGCATCCGGCGCACAGTCCGCCGAAACG
>DASTJZ010000049.1:0-2298 GCA_035716185.1 Candidatus Dormiibacterota bacterium | reverse complement strand
TGGCTGGCTTGCAGATGAGCGCGCCGGTCCGCGCGGTCACCGACAAGCCCTTCCCTGCCTCCTACACCGACCGTGTGCGCAAGATCGGGGTGGTCAACACCAAGAACAAGATCCTGACCTCTGTCGCCGCCGCGATGATGGATGGTCCAGCCGCGCTGCGCCACTTCATGATCGACAATTTCGTGGTCGAAGGCTTCACCTTCGATCAGGTCATGAAGGACGACGAGGCGCTGGAAGCCTTCGTGCGCAAGGCGACGATCGGCGTCTGGCACGCTTCCTGTACCTGCCGCATGGGCCGCGCCGAGGACCCGATGTCGGTCGTCGACACAGAGGGCCGCGTCAAGGGCTTGCAGGGCCTTCGCGTCGTCGACGCCTCGATCTTCCCGGTCGTCCCCTGCGCCAACACCAATTTCCCGACGCTGATGGCCGCGGAGAAGATCGCGGACGTGATGATGCGGTGAGATGCCTCGTTCCGACGGCGCCGATCTCTCAATTCGTCATGCCCGGCCTTATGCCACGGCTGTCCGGTTCGTTTTTTGTGGACAGGGTGCATGACGTGGATTCTTCTGCGTTTCGAGCGCTTCGCACACGTTCGAGACACGGAAGGAAGTCCACGCCATGCGGCATCAGAATAGCGTATTTCACAGTCTAACGAAGCAGGTTCCCTGGACCAGGTTTGACGAGATCGTGGAAAAGCACGGGGCCGACGAGTTGGTGCGCAAGTTGACGACGAAGCGGCAATTGATCGCTCTGCTGTACGGTCAACTCAGCGGCTCAACGAGCCTACGGGAGATCGTGATCGGGATGGCGAGCCACGAGACGCGCCTTTATCACGTGGGGGCGACGCCGGTGAAGCGGTCGACGATGTCGGATGCCAATTCGAAGCGGCCCTGGCAGGTGTTCAGCGAACTGTTCATACAGATGCTGCCGCAGGCGCATCGCGGGCTGCGGCGGGCGACAGCGGACGCGGTCCGCCTGATCGATTCCACCGGCATTCGGCTCTCCAGCCTGAGCGGAGACTGGGCGACATTTTCGACCGATGTGTTCGGGGCCAAGGCGCACATTGTCTACGACCCGAATGCCGACCGGCCGGTTTACTTTGCGGTGACCCCGGCCAATGTCAACGACATAACGGCGGCCAAGGTCATGCCGGTCGAGCCGGGCGCAACCTACGTCTACGACCTCGGTTACTACGATTATGGCTGGTGGGCAGCGCTCGACGATGCCGGCTGCCGGTTCGTGACGCGATTGAAGAAGAATACGCCGTTCACTGCCGTAAAGGAGAACCGCGTCCCCAGGAACAGCAATATTGTCTCCGATCGCATCGGCCATCTACCGGCCCGACTTGCCAACAGCCGCAAGAATCCGCTGCAAGTTCCGGTCCGGGAGATCAATGTGATCATCGATAGCGGAAAGCCGTTGCGCATCGTCACCAATGATCTCGACGCCCCGGCCGAGGAGATCGCAGACCTTTACAAACAGCGCTGGCAGATCGAGTTGTTTTTTCGCTGGGTCAAGCAAACGCTTCGCATCAAGCATTTCATCGGTGTCTCCGAAAACGCCGTCCGCATTCAGATCGCGGTCGCTATGATCGCTTTCCTCGTTTTGCGCATGACCCAACTCGCCCAAAAGCTGGTGCACAGCCCGCTGGAATTTGCCCGTCTCGTCCGCTCCAACATCATGCACAGACGCCCCATCGACCAGTTGCTCGAACCGCCACAGCCGATCCCGATCAACCCAAATCAGTTGAAATTCGAACTATACTTCCAATGAACCGGACAGCCGTGGCACGAGGCCGGGCATGACGACGGGAAAGCAGGTGGCCACGGAGCACGAAAATACCTACGCGATTCCCCGCTCACCCACCCCTTTGCTGCGGCCGCTAAATGTGGCTAGAACGGCAGCCCAACCAACGCCTTCAAGAAGAAGCAGGGAGAAGAAAATGAAGTCATTTGCCACCGCACTCGCCACGGGCCTCGCGCTGGCCGCGCTCGGCGGCGCGGCACACGCCCAGGGCATCTCCGACGACGTCGTGAAGATCGGCGTGCTCACGGATATGTCGAGCCTTTATGCCGACGCGACCGGCAAGGGCTCGGTCGCCGCGGTGCAGATGGCGGTCGAGGATTACGGCAGCAAGGTCAAAGGCAAGCCGGTCGAGGTGATCTATGCCGACCACCAGAACAAGCCCGACGTCGGCGTCAGCATCGCCCGCAACTGGTATGACAACGAAAAGGTCGACGCGATCCTCGACGTCCCGACCTCGTCCGTGGCGCTGCCGATCTCGGCCCTGACCCGCGA
>DASTJZ010000048.1:0-10869 GCA_035716185.1 Candidatus Dormiibacterota bacterium | reverse complement strand
CGGTGAAATCGATGTTGGGCTGGCCGTCTTTGACCAGGCTGAGAAGGAGCGTGCTCACGTTGCTGCTGAACAGCTGGCTGGCATGCACCGGCATGGTCGTGGCCAGGTTGCGGCTGCCGTCGATCGTCACGCCGTTGACGGTTATCACCTCGCCCGGTTTGGTGACCTCGACATTGCCGCCCGTATCCGCCGTCAGGTCGACGATGACAGAACCCGGTCGCATCCGGCCAACCATGTCGCCGGTTACCAGGATGGGTGCGCGCCGGCCCGGCACGGCGGCGGTCGTGATGACGACGTCCGAGGAGGCGACATGGTCGCCAATCAGTTCGCGCTGTTTGCGGAGAAACTCTTCGGACTGTTGAGCGGCGTACCCGCCCTGTCCCTCCTGCGCCTGAAGCGGCAGCTCGACAAAGCTGGCGCCCAGGCTCTTGACCTCGTCCTTGACGGCCGGCCGAACGTCATAGGCCTCGACGACCGCACCCAGGCGGCGGGCGGTTGCGATCGCCTGGAGCCCGGCGACACCAGCCCCCAACACGAGGACGCGGGCGGGTGTGACCGTGCCAGCTGCGGTGATCAGCAACGGAAAGAACTTGCCCAGATGATTCGCGGCGAGGATGACGGACTTGTAGCCGGAGACGCCGGCCTGCGAGGAGAGCGCGTCCATGCTCTGCGCCCGGCTGATGCGGGGCACGAGCTCGAGGCTGAACGCCGTCACCTTCTGTTTGGCGAGGGCTTTGACGGTATCGGGGTTCGCCGACGGCTGAAGGAAGCTGATCATGATGGCGCCGCTCTTCATCGAGGCCACCTCGTCCAGGCTCGGCGGTTGGACTTTCAACAAGGCGTCGGCGCCGGCGATCACGCGCTTTGCATCGGGGACGAGAGTCGCGCCAGCTTTCTGGTACGCCTCGTCCGCATAAAACGCCAGCGCCCCAGCGCCGGTCTGAATCGCCACCTCGAGCTTGGCCCCGGTCAGCTTGGGAACCGTGTCGGGAACGATGGCGACCCGACGCTCACCGGGAAGGATCTCCTTGACGACCCCGACTTTCATGTTGGCAGCAATGGTCGGGCAGCCGGCACCTGGCGGGCGAACTCGGCGAGGTCGAAGTAGACGCGCTCGCCGGTGAAGAGGCCGTCACGGACGGGGAAGAAGATGACCACTCGATAGCGGAGCTCGCGCCCAGAAGGTTCGACACCAAAGAGCGGACCATCCATCCGGCCGAAGACTTCGGACTCCTCGACGATGCAATCATCGGCATCGATGCGATTGAGCAGCGTCAGCTTCACATCTGGGATCGCCCGCCACAGCCCGCGGTAGAACTCGCGAACCTCGTCCTTACCGCGCCAGCGTCGCTCCAGGGGCACGACCTCGTACTCGCAGTCGTCGCGCAGGGTGGCGATCAGGCGCTCCAGCTCGCGACGGTTCTCGGCACGCGCGTGCTCGATCCAGAGCTGGTAGTTGGCCTGCGCCAGCGGACTCTGCGCCCGTGTCTCAAACGGATTGCTCTGCAGGTCGACGCGGGCCACATAAGAAAGGATACGTGACGGTGCGCTGGTACGATGGAGGCGTTTTGGCGGTGCATCGCGTGACCTTGATCCCTGGTGATGGGGTCGGTCCTGAAGTCAGTGAAGCCACCCGCCGGGTTCTCGAGGCCACGGGTGTCCAGTTCGATTGGGACGTCCAGCAAGCCGGTCTCGGCGTGATGGAAAAGTACGGCACGCCCATGCCCGATCACGTCCTGGACTCGATCCGCCGCAACAAGGTCGCCATCAAGGGGCCGCTGACCACGCCGATCGGCAAGGGCATCCGGTCGGTCAACGTGGCGCTGCGCAAGGAACTCGACCTCTACGCGCTGGTGCGGCCCTGCAAGAGCTATCCGGGCGTTCGCTCGCGTTACGACAACATCGACCTGATCATCGTCCGGGAGAACACCGAGGACATCTACGCCGGCATCGAGTTCCAGGAGGGCAAGCCCGAGACCGAGGACATGATCGCCCGGATCAGCGGGGCTACCGGCAAATCGATCCGGAAGGATTCGGGGCTCAGTATCAAGCCGATCTCGGTGACCGGCAGCGCCCGGATCGTCAACTTCGCCTTCAACTACGCCCGGACACACGGTCGCCGCAAGGTCACGGCCGTGCACAAGGCGAACATCATGAAGTTCACCGACGGGCTCTTCCTCGCGGTTGCCGAAGAGATCGCCAAGGAGCACCCGGACATCCAGTTCAACGACCGGATCGTGGACAACATGTCGATGCAGCTGGTCCAGAACCCGCGGGAATACGACGTGATGGTGCTGCCCAATCTCTATGGCGACATCATTTCTGACCTCGCCGCCGGCCTGGTTGGTGGCCTGGGACTGGCACCGGGGGCCAACCTGGGAGACGAGATCGCCCTATTCGAGGCGACCCACGGCAGCGCGCCGAAATACGCCGGCCTGAACAAGATCAATCCGATGGCGATGATGCTGTCGGGCGTCATGATGCTCGACCACCTGGGCGAGCGATACGCCGCGAACATGCTGGAGGGCGCCATCGCCGAAACCATTCGCGAAGGTAAGGCCGTGACCTACGACATGAAGGCCGACCGCAACGATCCCACGGCGGTCGGGACCAGCGAGGTCGCCGATGCCGTGGTGGCTCGCCTGGAAACGGCCCGGACCCCGACTACGATCTAACCGGCTGCCGGCCTTTGACGGCGGTCAGCAGCCGCTCGAGGCGGTCGAACTCCTCGGGAGTGTTCAAGGTCGGATTGTTGAAGGTAAAGCCCTGGATGCCGATCTCCTTGTAGTCCTCCAGGATCTCGGCGGCTTGCTCCGGCGTGGCGGGTTGAAAGGCGGTCCGGCGTTCGGGCGGCATCCGTTCCATCACGGCCTTGGCCTGGCCCTCATCCTCGACCAGCACGACGGGTGAGCCCATTGTTCGGGTGATGGTCGCGGGATCGCGGCCCTCCTCGTCGCAATAACGGTCCAGGATTTCGCTTTTGCGCTTGATATCCGCCAGCGACCCAAACCAGTGCGACATGTCCGCGTAGCGGGCCACGAGGCGAAGGGTGCGCTTCTCGCCGCCGCCGCCCACCAGGATCTTCGGGCCGCCCGGCTGGAGCGGGCGCGGGCTGTTGAGGGCGCGGTCGATTCGGTAATGCGTGCCGGTAAAGGAGGGCCGCTCCTGCGTGAACATCAGTTTGATGATGGTGAGCGCTTCCTCGAGGCGATCCATGCGCTCGCGGATGGGTGGGAAGTCGTAGCCATAGCCAAGGTGCTCCGATTCGTTCCACGCAGCGCCGATGCCACAAATGGCGCGTCCCTTCGAGAGGATGTCGAGGGTGGTGACCATCTTGGCCACCAGCGCGGGGTTGCGGTAGGTGACGCCGGTGACCATGGTCCCGAGACGGACCTTCCGGGTTTCGCGGGCCAGCCCTGCCAGGGCCGTATAGCCCTCCAGCATGGGTTCGTCTTCGGTGCCGACGTTGGCGATCTGATAGAAGTGGTCCATCACGGTGACCTGCTCGAAGCCGGCGGATTCGGCCGAGCGCGCCAACTCGGCAACATGATCGAAGAGGTTCTCCCTGGGGACGCCCGGGAAGCTAAAGCTGGGGATGTGGTAACTGAAGAATGGCATGGCTCTCATGATCTCAGGAATGAATTTGCGAAGGCGCGGGTAAACTTGAGATAGCCATGGCAAGTTATCGCGACCTGCTCAAGGGCGTGAAAGGCCGTATTCGGGAAGTGGACGTCCGGCAGCTCGACGCCTCCCGTAAGGAATCGGAAAAACCGGTCGTCATCGACGTCCGTGAGCAGGACGAGGTCGAACAGGGCATCGTCCCCGGGGCGATTCACATTCCGCGTGGCTTCCTCGAGTCACGCGTCGAGCAGTACGTCCCCGACCGTAACGTGCCCATCGTTGCCTACTGCGCTTCTGGAAACCGATCGGCGTTTGCCGCCGAGACGTTGCAGCAGATGGGGTATCAGAACGTCGCCTCGCTGAAGGGGGGCTTCGGGGCGTGGAAGGACGCCGGTCTCGATTTCGTCGTGCCGCGCGAGCTGACGCCCGACCAGCAGAAGCGCTACAGCCGGCACGTGTTGATCCCGGAAGTGGGGAAGGAAGGGCAGCTCAAGCTGCTCGATGCAAAGGTGCTGATCATCGGCGCCGGCGGGCTCGGATCGCCGGCCGCGTATTACCTGGCCGCTGCGGGCGTTGGCACGATCGGCATCGTCGACTCCGACGTCGTCGATGAGAGCAACCTGCAGCGCCAGATCCTGCACAACAGTAAGCGGATCGGCCAGCCGAAGGTCGATTCCGCCAAGCAGACGCTGGAGGATCTCAATCCCGACGTCAAGGTCGTGCCCTATCAGACGCGCCTGACGCGCGACAACATCATCGACATCTTCCAGGACTACGACCTGATCGTCGACGGCAGCGACAACTTCCCGACGCGCTACCTGGTCAACGACGCCAGCGTGCTGCTGAAGAAGACTGTCGTTCACGGCAGCATCTTCCGCTTCGATGGGCAGGTGAGCGTCTTCAAGCCGTTCGACGGGCCCTGTTACCGCTGCGTCTTCCCGGAGCCACCGCCACCGGAGCTGGCGCCGAGCTGCGATGAGGCCGGCACCCTCGGCATCCTGCCCGGCATCGTCGGCCTGTTCGAGGCCAACGAGGCGGTCAAGCTCATCCTCGGCATCGGCGAGCCCCTGGTTGGCCGGCTGCTGATGATCGACGCGCTGACCGACGAGTTTCGAACGCTCCGCCTGAAGCGCGATCCGAAATGCCCGGTTTGCGGTGAGGCTGCGCACTTCAAGGACTTCGTCGATTACGAGGTCTCGACCGCGATTCCGACGCCTGCTTGATGCAGGCATCGCCCAACGGTCTGGTGCGCGTGCTCGTCGTGATGGCGCACCCGGACGATGCGGAGTTCGGCGCCGCCGGCACCATTGCCAAATGGGCCAAGGAGGGCAGCCAGGTCACCTACCTGATCCTGACCGATGGCAATCGCGGTAGCAGCGATCCGGCAATGACTGCCGAGAGGCTGGCCCAGATCCGCCATGCGGAACAACGGGCGGCAGCGATGAAGCTCGGCGTCAAGGACGTCTTCTTTTTGGGCTACGACGACGGCTCGCTCCAGCCGACGCTCGATCTTCGACGGCAGATCACCCGCTGGATCCGGCGAACAAAGCCCGACGTGGTGGTCGCGCCCGACCCCACCCGTCGCTGGACGGGCCAGCGCTACATCAACCATCCGGATCATCGGGCCGCCGGCGAGGCGACGCTCGACGCGATCATTCCCGGCTCGGATACGCGGCTGGTCTTTCCCGAGTTGCTCGAAGAAGGCCTCGAACCGCACCAGGTGAAGGAGGTTTATCTCACCGGCTCGAACGAGCCCGACGTCTGGGTCGACATCACCGACACGATCGACCTGAAGGTCGCCGCGCTGCGAGAGCACACCAGCCAGGTGGGGGAGTGGGCCGAGCTGGAAAAGACGATTCGCGAGCGCGCTGCCGAGATGGCGACCGGCCAGAGATTCCAGGTCGCCGAAGGCTTCAAGTACTTCCGCTTGCACGAATAGCTGACTAGCCCCTCTCCCTGCCGAGAGGCACGCTGGGGGCTTGCGCGGCGAACATATGTTCGCTAAGATGCCATGGCATGTCGGTCGAGATGGCGCTGGATCGACTCCTGGTTCAGGGTGAATTCCGCAGCCACCTGACCCTCGATCACACGGTGCCGGCCAAGCAGGCCCGCTTCGCCAACTTCCCGGACGGGCTCGATATGCGGCTGGGGCAGGCGCTGGCAGCCCGCGGCATCACGCGGCTCTACACCCACCAGGCGGAAGCCGCCAACCTCGCCCTGGCGGGCAAGGATCTGGTCGTGGTCACGCCCACCGCCTCCGGCAAAACGGCCTGCTACAACCTGCCGGTGCTGCAGGCGATGCTCAAGGACAAAGAAGCTCGGGCGCTGTATCTCTTTCCGACGAAAGCCCTGGCCCAGGATCAGCTGGCCGAGTTGCACGGCATGGTCGGCGAACTGAAGGTCGATCTCAAGACCTATACCTACGACGGCGATACGCCGGTCAGCGCCCGCCAGGCGATCCGGCAAGCGGGCCACATCGTCGTGACCAACCCGGACATGCTCCACACCGCGGTGCTGCCGCATCACACCCGCTGGGTCAAGCTGTTCGCCAACCTGCGCTACGTCGTCATCGACGAGCTGCATGCCTATCGCGGTGTTTTTGGTAGCCACCTCGCCAATGTCCTGCGGCGGCTCTGGCGGGTGTGCGACTTCTACAACAGCCACCCGGTCGTCATCTGCTGCTCGGCCACCATTGCCAACCCGAAGGAGCTCGCGGAGCGGCTGACCGGCCGCAGCATGACACTCGTCGATGACAACGGCGCACCGCGCGGGCCAAAGCGCTTGCTCTTCTACAACCCGCCGGTCGTCAACAAGCAGCTGGGAATCCGGCGCTCATCGACGCTGGAAAGCCACCGGATCGCGGAGACGTTTCTCCGGGCCGGCGTGCAGACCATCGTCTTCGGCCGGACTCGATTGCAGGTTGAAATCCTGCTCAGTTACCTGCAGCAATCGCTGGCCAACCGGCTGGGTGACCACAGCGCGATTCGGGGCTATCGCGGCGGCTATCTGCCGTTGCAGCGACGCGAGATCGAGCACGGCCTGCGCGACGGCTCGGTGCGCGGCGTGGTCAGCACCAATGCGCTGGAGCTTGGGATCGACATCGGTCACCTGGATGCGGCGGTGCTGTGCGGCTATCCCGGGACCATCGCCAGCACCTGGCAGCAGATCGGTCGCGCCGGCCGGCGCCGCTCTGCCGCGGCGGCGGTCTACGTCGCATCGAGCAGCCCACTGGATCAATACCTGGTCAACCATCCCGAATATTTCCTCGGCCGCGATCCGGAGCACGGGCTGATCGATCCCGACAACCTGTTGATCCTGAGCGCGCACCTGCAAGCAGCGACCTTCGAACTGCCGCTGCCGAGCGGTGAACGCTTTGGCGGCGCGCCAGTCGCCGAGCTGCTGCGGATTCTCGAAGAGGATGGAGCCGTCCATCAGGCGGGGGACACCTGGCACTGGAGCTCGGATGCGTTTCCCGCGGAGGGCGTCAGTCTGCGGAGCGCGAATGCCGACAACGTCGTGATCGTCGACGTCACCCGCGGCGCCAGCATCATCGGCGAAATGGACCAGTTCTCGGCCCAGATCTTCCTGCACGAGGAGGCGATCTATCTGCACGAAGGCGCCCAGTACCACGTCGACCGACTGGACTGGGATGAAAAAAAGGCCTACGTGCGGCCGGTGAAGGTCGATTACTACACCGACGCCAACCTCGCGGTCAGCATCAAGGTGCTGGAAACCATGAACAGCGCGCCGGCGTCGGAACTAGCGGTCCATCACGGGGAAGTCCAGATCCGCGCGCTCGCCACCATTTTTAAGAAGATCCGCTTCCACAGCCACGAGAACATCGGCTCCGGTCCGATCAGCCTTCCGGAGCAGCAGCTGCACACGACCGCGTTCTGGGTCGAAGTTCCGGAGCCGGTTGCCCGTCAGTTTCCGCGCCCCGCGATGCAGGGAGGGTTGCAGGGGGTGGCCAATGTCGTCAGCCAGGTGGCCTGCCTGTTTTTGATGTGCGACGCGCGCGACCTGGGCGCCCACCCGGAAATCCGTGCGCCACACACCGGCGCACCAACGGTTTACGTATACGAGCGCTACCCCGGCGGCGTCGGCATGAGCGCGCGCCTCTTTGAGAGTGCGGGTGCCGTTCTAAAGGCGGCGCTGGATCTCGTGGCTCAATGCGAATGCGAGAGCGGTTGCCCGTCCTGTGTTGGTCCGGCGCTCGAGGTGGGGGAGGGGGGTAAGGCAGTCGCCATGCGGTTGCTCGAAGCGGGTGCCCTCGTTCCCGCGCGGTGACCGCCGACCTCGTCGCGCTGCGGGCCCGCATCGCCGCGATCGCCTCGCGCCCGAGCGCCTCGCCGGTCTCACGCTCGCCCGCTGGAGCGCGGGGTGGGGACCTTCGTGTGGTCGGGCGCTTGCCGCCAAATTGCGTCGAGGAGGCCACCCCCTTTGGGCCGGTGATCGCACGACGCGAGTGGTTTCCCGACGACACCGAAGGTGAGGTCGACGCGTTGTCTTCGTGTCTCGGATTCGCGGCCGAGGAGTTGCAACACCCGGTCTTCCTCGACACCGAGACAACCGGCTTATCAGGTGGCTCCGGAACCGTCGCCTTCCTGGTCGGCCTCGCCTGGCGGGACGGCGGCGGGCTGGCGCTGGTCCAATTTTTTCTCAGCGACTTCGACCAGGAGGATGCATTGCTCTGGGCGGTCGGGCAATACCTGCGCGATGCCGGGGTCCTCGTCAGTTACAACGGCAAGACCTTTGACTGGCCACTGCTGCAAACGCGTCTCGTCATGCGGCGGACGGATCCGGCCTGGCGATCGCCGCCACATCTCGATCTCCTCACACTGGCACGCCGCATCTTCAAACCGCGGCTGCCGGACTGTGCCTTGCAGACAATCGAGCAGGCTGTTCTCGATTTGCACCGCTCGGAGGACTTGCCCGGTACGCTGATTCCCGGCCGGTACTTTGCCTGGCTGCGCAGCGGCGACGAGCACGTGCTGGAGCCGGTGTTCCTCCACAACCGACAGGATGTGCTGTCGATGGCGTTGCTACTGGCCCGGTTCGAGGCGGTGCTGCGCAGTGGCGACGACCTGCATCCGCTTGATCGCTTCGGCCGAGCGCGCTTTCTGGAATCCCGAGGTCTCCGGTCGCAGGCGATCGACGAGTATCGCCACCTCTGGCTGGAGGCGCGCGGCGGATCGCGAAACGGCGCGATCGTGCGCGGCGCTATCGGCGTGCGGCTGGCCCGGTTGCTCCGCCGTCAGGGCTTGTGGCAAGAAGCTCGCGCGGTTCTGGAGGAATGCTGGCAGACCCAGGTCTTTCCCTATCCGGCCGCGATCGAGCTCGCCAAGTTGTTGGAGCACCAGGCACGGGACATCGACGCGGCCCGCCGCATCGTCGGTGATGCCCTCCGGCTGTTGAGCGTGGCGGTGGTGGCGAATGCGCAGTGGCAAGCAGACCTGGAACGGCGACGCGACCGGCTCGATCACCGGCGGAGTCGGCGCGACGATCGAACCTTGCCGCTTACTGGTTGAAGCTGTTTGGGCCGTTCGGCGGCAAGTAGGGGAGCGGGTTGGTCGCCTGGCCGCCGTAGCGGTACTCGAAGTGGACGTGAGGCCCGGTCGAGTTGCCCGTCGATCCCTCATAGCCCAGCAATTGGCCCTGATGGACGATGTCGCCGGCCTTGACCACGTAACCCAGCAGGTGGCCATAGAGCGAGAAGTGGTTGTTCGCATGCGCGACGATGACGTAGTTGCCGTACCCGACCAACTGGCCATTCATCACGCTCGAGCTCGCTGCCACAACCACGCCGTCATCCGTGGCGAGAATCGGGCTGCCCTGCTTGTAGGCGATGTCGACCCCAGTGTGAAAGTGCGGATAGCCGAACGCCGGCGGCTCAAACACCTGGCTGCAGGGACCAAACAACAACGTCAGGGTTCCCTGCTGCAACGGCCAGATGAGTGGGTATTTCGTCGAGTGGTTGGCGCTGGCATTCGGCAGGTTGAACAGGTTGTTCTGCATCCAGAACTGGGCCTGCTGCCAGGCAGACTGCTCGGCTTCGGCGATGAGCTGGTCCTGCCTTGCGATCTCCAGGTCGGCGATACGTTGGGCGAGCGCGGCGGACTGCGTGTCGACGACAGTGAGTTCGTACTTGACCTGCGCGATGCTCTGCTTGAGTTTGCTCTCGAGGTCCTGTTCGTGCGCTTGTTCCTGAACCAGCACCGCCTTCTGACCGATCAGGTCGGCGTGCTGCTTGTCCGCTTCGGCCTTCGTGCCTTTGACGATGTCCTGCTGCGCGTGGAGTTCGGCATCGACGACACGGATGTGATCCATCAGCCGGTTACTCAAATACGTCAGGTGCTCGATGGCGACGGCCCGGTTCAGGAACCCCTGGAAGTCCGGAGACGCGAGTAACTGCGCCAGCGGATCGGCATTGCTCTTGTACGCGCTTCGGACGAACGCGGCGTACTCGTCTCTGGTCCGTCGCAGTTCCAACTGCTCCTGGGCGATTTTGGCGTCCAGTGCGGCAATCTGGCTCTCGAGCTCCGCGATCCGGCGTTCGGCGGCCGCGATCTTGTCGATGGTCTGGTTGATGGTGTCGCGCGTCTCCTGGAGCTGCTGCTGCAGGGCAACCTCCTGGGCCTCGGCCTTGGTCAAGTTGTCCTTGAGCGATCCCTTGACCCGGTTGATGACTTCGAGGCGCTGCTGTGCATCGGTGATGTCATCAGCCGCCGCGGGTGGCGCGGTCGCTAACAGCAGGCTCATGCCGACGCCGCCGGCGATCAGCCAGCGGCCAACGGTCCCCCTCAGACCCATTAGGGCAGTGATAGCGCCGGAGTATTGCGGCCTCCCCTGCGGCCGCGTGACGGACCCGCCACGTGCCGGTGACGGCGAATTCGCGCCATTCAGCACTTGGGCCTCGCCGGCAATCAGTGCTGGCTATAATGTCGAGTCGCAACGCGGGAGTAGCTCAGTTGGTAGAGCGCAACGTTGCCAACGTTGAGGTCGCGAGTTCGAGACTCGTCTCCCGCTGATTTTCCGCTTGAGTTCTGGTGGCTACCACCCGTTCGAAGAACGGTTTCCAGCTGGGTCTTGGCACGGCCACTAAGTTCACCTGACCATTGGCCACGGTGTTGGCCTCGATCTCCGTGAAGATGCCGGCGACCATCCGGGCTCGCTGGCTGCTGTCTGCCAGATCCCACACCTGGATGAGATCGAGGATCTGGCGGTCGCACCACTCGAGGTCGTCGTCGT
>DASTJZ010000047.1:0-2867 GCA_035716185.1 Candidatus Dormiibacterota bacterium | reverse complement strand
GGCCGGCGCTCGGAAAAGCTCGATCCCGACCAGTTCAACCTGGCGCTGGAAGATCTCGAACAGGCGATTGCCGTGAGCGAGGCCGAACAGGAGAAGGCCGATCCGGCGCTGCGCAAAACCCGCCCGTCAAGCCGTTCAGATCGTGGCCACAGCTCATCGCTTACGCTCTACCTGCGGTTCACGCTGAGCTACCGAGACGTCGAGGATCTCCTTGCCGAGCGTGGGCTTGACATCTCCTACGAAACCGTCCGAAGCGGGGTGCTGAAGTTCGGACCGGTGATCGCGCGGCGGTTACGGCGGCGCCGTCCTCGCCCGAGCGATCGATGGCATCGTCGACGAAAGTGCGCCGCGAACGCACGACCAGCAACGGGAGTGCGGAGCTGCATAGAAGATGAGGGTAGGCCCCTCGAAGCCGGCCGTCAGGGGCAGGCTTCAAACTACCGCAAGCTGCGACGGTAAAGAGCCGTGGTGGTGAGCGTTGCGGAAAAAGGCGGGACCTGATCCCGTCAGGTAAGGTTCAGGAAGACGAGCGTAAGCGAACCGCTGATGACGCGTCGAAAAGTGCAAGACGATGTCGAAACCGGGGGGATTTCGTTAACCCGGGACGAGCCTGGGGGGTGGCCTGATTGCTGCCCAGGCGGCATCCGGCGTGAAGGCGGCGTGACCCTGAACCAGGCTTCTATGTGGAACGCGGGAACCTGTCGCTCCGATGCTAAGGGAGAAATCCAAATAGGAGGACCCTATGAGGGTGAGAGTACCGATGCGGGGCACAGGGGCGGAGCAACCCGTAGTAGTGATGAAGGTCCTGTAATGGGGCTGGAGCGAAGGGGTTGCGTTGTTCTGCTCTGGCCAGAGGGCAACTGGCAACGGGAGGACCCTCATGGATAGAGCCAAGCCGTATGACATTCCGAAAAGGGAGGTGTGGGAAGCCTATAAGAGGGTCAGCGCCAACCAAGGGGCGGCTGGCGTAGACGGCCAGATGATTTCGGATTTTGAGGCTGATCTTGAAAACAACCTCTATAAACTTTGGAATCGTCTGTCGTCCGGCAGCTACTTTCCGCCACCGGTGCGGCGGGTCGACATACCGAAGAGCGATGGCAGGATGCGCCCGTTGGGGATCCCCACGGTTGCTGATCGCATCGCCCAGATGGTGGTCAAACGGCATCTCGAACCGTTAGTGGAGCCACAATTCCACCCGGATTCCTATGGATACCGGCCCGGCAAATCGGCGCTCGATGCGGTCGGCATGGCACGGCAGCGATGCTGGCGTCGTGACTGGGTCCTTGATCTTGACATTAAGGCCTTCTTTGACAGCATTGAACCGGAACTGCTGAGGCGGGCGGTGCGCAAGCACACCGATTGCCCGTGGGCGCTTTTATACATCGACAGATGGCTGAAAGCCCCGATGCAGATGGCGGATGGGAGCCTCATCGGGCGAGAGAGAGGGACGCCGCAGGGCGGGGTCATCAGCCCCCTCCTGGCCAACCTCTTTCTGCACTATGCGTTCGATGTGTGGATGCGCCGGAACTTCCCGGACATACTGTTCGAGCGCTATGCCGATGATGCGATCTGTCACTGTCGTGATGAAGACCAAGCCACAGCACTGCGGACTGCTCTTGCGACGCGGTTTGCTGAATGCGGACTGACGCTGCATCCTGAAAAGACGAAAATCGTCTATTGCAAGGATCAGAGTAGGCGCGAGAACCATCCGACCTTCAAGTTCGACTTTCTCGGCTACACGTTCAGGCCAAGAATGGTGAGCAAGAGGGTAGGGGGCATGGGCGTCTCGTTCAGTCCTGCAGCCAGCACAAAGGCGCTCACGGCGATCCGTCGGACTATCCGGAGTTGGTCGATGCATCGGCGGAGTGACAAAGGCCTGGATGATCTCGCGCGTATGTTCAATTCACACATTCGTGGCTGGATCAACTACTATGGGCGGTTCTGTCCTTCGGCCCTCTACCCAACCTTGCAGCGCATCGACCTGACCTTGGCGCGGTGGGCGAGCGGAAAGTTCAAGTCCTTACGCGGGCACAAGCGGCGATCCCGATACTGGCTGGCGCGCATCGCACGCCATCAGCCTCGGCTGTTTGCTCACTGGGGTCTGCTCTATGGACGCGGCCGAACAATGGGAGCCGGATGATGCGAGAGTATCACGTCCGGTTCTGAGAGAGCGCGGGGATGCAACTGCCCCGCGCCACTCGCCCCATGATCCGGCGAGCGGACGAAATAGATCCACAGCAGATAGGCGTAATAGCCGACATCGGTGTGGAAGAAACTGTCCGAGATGCGCGTCGCGACGACGTGGCGGACGAGCAGGAGCGGGATGCCGAAGCCGAGTACGATCTGGCTCAGCTCGGAAAGGCGCAGTCGCAATGTCCGCCGCTGCCACAACGCGTAATGAATGAGGAAGCTGCTATAGAGCAGCAGCTGTGCCGGTCGGTTCGTCCAAATCCGGAAGATATACCAAAGCACGTCTTCCATTGCCTTTAGCGAGATCAGGCCGACGGCGTGGTTGGCCAGATGCATCGTCACATATGCGAGCATCACTAGGCCGGAAAGGAGCCGCAGCCGCCGGATCATCGAAGAACCCGCCGGAGGCGATGCCGGATCGCAAAACGTCTTCTCACCAGCGCCCCGTTTCTTTTACCTGGGCCCGCCTTCACAAGCCTAACCTCCGTCCGCGCCGGCTCCAACGGCTGCCGTGCCCGCGCGAGCCGCAACTTCACCGTCCCGGTCGGGATCGCCTCAGCCTCCGCGATCGGTGAATAGCAAAGCTCGTCCATCTTCCTGAGCATCAAGGTCTTTCTCGGAATGGCGAAGGGGCTGCTGAGCGCCGCCTCGATCACACCCGCCAGCCGAGGCAGAGA
>DASTJZ010000046.1:0-2728 GCA_035716185.1 Candidatus Dormiibacterota bacterium | reverse complement strand
GACCTCAAGCTCGAACGCTAGGAGACGGCTTCTTCTTCCCGGGTGCGCACGTGGTCGCGGTCTTCCGTGTAGTCACGCAGGACCTTCGACCGGCTGGGATGGCGCAGCTTGCGCAGGGCGGTCGCCTCGATCTGACGGATGCGCTCGCGCGTGAGCCCCATCCGACGGCCGACCTCCTCGAGGGTGCGCGGCTCGTCGTCGACCAGACCAAAGCGCAGCTGAACAACGCGCCGCTCGCGCGGCCGCAAGGTGGCGAGGATGTCCTCGACCTCGTTGCGGAACATGGCTTCGCTGGCAGCCTCCAGCGGCGCCACCGCCGCCTTGTCCTCGACGAAATCGCCGAGGTGAGAGTCCTCTTCCTCGCCGATGGGCGACTCGAGGGACACCGGCTGCTGCGAAATCTTCTTCAGCTCCTGGACCTTGTCGACCGTGATCCCCATGCCGTAAGCGAGCTCTTCCTCAGAAGGCTCGCGGCCGAGTTGCTCGAGCAGCGCCCGCGAGACGCGCGCAAGCTGGTTCAGGGTGTCGACCATGTGGACCGGGATGCGGATGGTGCGCGCCTGGTCCGCGATGGCGCGGGTGATTGCCTGGCGAATCCACCAGGTGGCGTAGGTGCTGAACTTGAAGCCGCGTTTGTAATCGAACTTCTCGACCGCGCGCATCAGTCCCAGGTTGCCCTCCTGGATCAGGTCCAGGAACGACAGCCCGCGATTGAGGTACTTCTTGGCGACGGACACAACCAGCCGGAGGTTGGCCTCAGTCAGGTGGTGGCGCGCTTCCTCGGAACCGGCCTCCATCTCCTTAGCCAGCTCAACCTCTTCCTTGGCGGTCAGCAGGTTGACCCGCCCGATCTCCTTCAGATACATCCGGACCGGGTCGTCCAGGGCCACCGAGCTGACGACTTCGACCTCGGTGAGGACTTCCTCGTCCTCAGCCTCCTGCTCCGCCTCGCCGTCGGCGGTAACGGAGATGCCCATCTCCTGGAATACGGCCGCAACTCGAACAAAGCCGTCTGCGTTCCCCTCGATCGAAGGGAACGCCTTCATCACATCGTCAGGAGCGAGGTAGCCTTGATCCTTCCCCTTGAGGATCAGCGCTTCCGCGCTCAGGACTAGCGGGTCTACCTGTACCCGTGCTTTAACCTTGGTCACGCGATTTTTCTACCCATATCCTGACGTATTCAGACAGCCTTCGTCTAGTACTTCCTCAAATCGAACTCAAACGTTATAAAGATTTCCAACAGTCCCTACGGCTGAGTTCGCCATTTGTGGGCTTTTGGGGCCGTTCAGCCCTATCAACACAAGCTCGAGCCGGTCCGTTCCGCCACTTAGACTGCTCTATGCCGAAGACAGCGCCGCCGCCAGCAGCGCCGCGATCGTGCCGGCGATTACCACCGTCTAAGGGCCGGGGAACCACTCCTTGAAGGCGGCGCCCAGGGCTGGGTCGCCAAAGGTCTCGATACCAGGCTCGGTGGGCCGACCGCGGCCCATCAGCATCCAGTAAAGGACCTCTGCCGATCCGCGCATCGCGACGTCGCCCTTGTCATGGCCTGGCTCGACGGTTGCCCGCCCATCACTGACTCGGAGCGTCCATTCACCATCGCCGTCAGTGCGATGAATGTGAAAGCTCGCCGATTTGCCCTTGTGCGGTGATCGCTGATGCAGCCGCGGCATGAGGCCGATGCTGTCCGCCAGCGCACGATCGATGAACCAGTCGGGGGCTGGAATCGCCCGACCGATCGCAGGTCCCAGGTCGTGCCCGTGGATGATGTACTCGTTCAACCGCAGCGCCCTCAGACCGGTGATAGGCACGGGACCGACCGGCATGGTGACCATCGTTTGCGGCGCCTGCTCGACGGCGTCGATTACCGCGGCGACAGTCTTCTCCGATTCATTTCGAGCCAGCATCTTCACCTCAGCCGGCGGACCGGTCAAGAGTCCCTGAAACCGTCGTTGTCGATCGGCGAAATCGATCGGCAAATCCTCTCCAGCGCGCGATTTTCCCAGGACGTCGAGCAGGAGGCCTCTGACCAGCTGGTCGCCGGTCGTGACGTGCGCCACGACATGGAGCGGCGTCCAGCCCGCGCAGAGAGTCGTGCCATTCCAGCCATCGTCCGGCACCGCGTCGAGCGCTTGCACGTACCAATCGCGCGCCTGCGCTAGCCGGCTGGGCTGGGATTCCATTTCGCCTACCTTACCCCCGTTTGCGCCGCCAGCCCGGTTTCCTGCGTCTTATCGGTGGAACTTCATTTAACCGCTCATCGGAGGGACCTCGACATACAGGCGACACACGCGACTCCGCGCAACCGTCTTCATTACGCTCGGCCGTTCACCCATCTCGACTCGCATTGATCCTGGCGCTGGCGGCATTTCTCGTTCGCGCCGCGCTATCGATGGCGATCTGACGTTCCTTCCCCATCCACTCCAGATGCTCTTCACTGCGTTCGAGCCGGATGGCGATGAGCTCGAACAGGGTGCGCATGATTCGAGGCTCGACCGGCGAACAGTTGCTCGAGTGGCGTCCATTCCAGGAGGCCGACCACCGACTCCTCCGCCGCCTCGGTGAAATGGCCCGCTGACCGAGCACTGGGAGGAGGCCGTCAACACCACCTGGCGGAAAAAAGAAATCGGCGCCCCATCCCCGGATGGAGCGCCGACTTATTGAAGGTTGAGCCTAGCGGCCCTGTCCCGGCTGGGTTGGCCAGGTGGTCGGCTTCGTCGGCTGGGGC
>DASTJZ010000045.1:0-9393 GCA_035716185.1 Candidatus Dormiibacterota bacterium | reverse complement strand
TGGCCCTTCGCAAATCCACCCTAGCAGCACCTTCCCGGTGACCACCTTTCGCTCACGCGCGCGCCGGGCTTCATCGAATCGGGCATTCCGCCCGACGCGCGCTCATCGCCGAATTTCCACCACGAGCGAGGACGCTAACTCGAGACATCCAGTCCAGCAAAATACTCCATTGTAGGTCTCCTCTTCCAATGACAGAGCCGATCCTATCGGCCTCCGGGAAGAGCCACCGACCATTACCCGATGTTGAAAAAGTCTCTTTTCGGCGACGCTCGATTCATAGGAGCCCTACGGAGCGGCATTTGAAAAATTGGCTGGGGGACCAGCTGATTTAGCGCTTAAGCAGCGCGCGCAGCCCGTAGCAGGACTGCGATGGTGTCGAGTGGTGATCTAGCGTCGGATTTCAATTTGGCGAGTTTCTTCGCCAGGTCCGATTTTCGAGTTTTTCAACACAATCCGCCAACAGCGGACATCGCCCAACATCAGAACGAGAACAAAAATTTAGCGACCGCCAAAATCGGATTGCCGGCATCTGGGCACGGGCGTACGCCCTACGGCAGGGAATCGAGAAACGCCTTCGCCGCTTTCAGGTCGGCGGTGTCAAAGCCTTCGGTAAAGCGATCGTAGACTGGCTGAAGCAGCGCGGAGGCCTCGGCGCAGCGGGTTTGATCGTATCGCAGCCGAGCGAGGCTCGTGGCGGCCCGCAGCTCCCAGGAAAGGGCGCCCTGTTCCTGGGCGACGTCGATCGCAGCGACGAAGCAGTCTTCGGCTGCCGAAACGGACTGCGCTGTCGCTTCCTCAACGAGCAATTCCCCCTTGATACGGAGGAGCTCGGCAACATACCAGCACTCTCCCCCGCGGTTAGCGCTCGCTAACGCCTCATCGACGGTGGCAAGCGCTTGTGCAATTTGTCCCAGGCCAGCGAAACCTTGCGCAAGAGTTCCGCGGTATGTCGGGGCATCTGCGGCCCACCCGGTTCTCTCGCCCGTCTCGAGCACGTCGCTCAAAAGAGCCGTACCTGCCACGAACTCCCGGCGCTGGATAAGCAGCATTCCATCAAGGGCGCATGCCACGCGCTTATACTGGGTGAAGCTTTGCCTCGTCGCGACATCAACCAATGCGGCGACCGATCGCTGGGCAGTAACGAGGTCGCCCGTAAAGAGGGCGATAGGACTGACTGCCAACGCGAGGACGAAGCAAAGTGTCAACTTATCGTTCGTTGCCTGGGCGTCTGCCAGGCACCCTTGCGCGGCAGTTTCGGCTTGCTGCAGGAAGCCTTGCAGCCACAGCGACCGCGCGAGCGTTGCTCGCGCCAAGACATGCGGATCATAGAAGGGCCAGAGCATTTGCCTCCGGCCCTGCCCGTCCATGTAAAAACCTACCGCGCGTTCCAAGCTCCGGCGGCTCTCCCGCTGATTGCCGCTGTATTGAAGCGTGTAGCCCATGCATCGATGGGCGACCGGGACGACAGCCGGATCATCGGCGGAAAGTGCAATGCCCAAGAACCGTTCCGCGGCAGAATGTGCAACACGACATTCGCCAGTGTTGAAGTGCAAGGCCCACAGAGCCCACGAAGTACGCGCTTGTGCATCGAGGTCATTTAAGCCCTCCGCGAGCTCAAGCGCGCCCGTCAAGACGCTCCTGGTTCGTTCGACCGACCCCAGCGTGACGATTAAAGAAATCCCCAGTGCGATTTGAAGGTGCATCCGCAGTCGGGTATCCAGGTTCAAGGCGGGATTGAGCTCCTCCAACGCCCGCTCGCCACGTTCACGAAGCTCGGCGGTCAATGAGAGATTTAGCCACACCGGTGCATAAGCGGCTGTAAGGGCGAACCCGATCCCCGAGTCCCCGCTCGGCGAGAAGCACCAGTCAAGCGAAGCACGAACGTTGTCGATTTCTCGCGCGTATTGGACCATCTCCGCCCTAGACCGCTCGGGAAAGGAGCTAGGTGTGACCCGCACGAATAGATCTCGAAAAAACTCCGCGCACTTTCGTCTAACCTGCTCAGCGTCACCGCTTTCGGTGAGCCTCCCAAGCCCATACGAGCGTATCGTTTCGAGCAATCGCCAGCGACCGGCCGGCACGAATCCATCCCGCGTTACTAAGGACTTGGCCACGAGGTTCGCAAGACTTTCCGCGACAGCTGGCGCGGTGCTGTCGCCCACGACCGCTGCCGCCGCCTCAAGAGTAAATCCGGCAGAGAAGACGGCCAAACGACGGAATAGTTTCCGCTCGGTTTCAGGCAGCAGTTCATAGCTCCAGTCGAGCATCGCGCGCAGCGTCCGATGCCGCGGCAACGCCGTACGACGCCCGCTCGTCAGCAGCGTGAAACGATCGTCCAGGTTCGAGGCGACATGTTCGAGGCCAAGCGTGGCGGCACGAGCTGCGGCAAACTCGATGGCGAGCGGGATGCCGTCGAGATGGCGACAGATCGAGGCAATTGCCTGAAGGTCTTCACCATGCAAGGAGATGTCCGGGTCCTGCGTCCTGGTCCTGGCGATAAAAAGCTCCACGGCGTTGTGTTCGAGAATCACCTCCGGTTCCATGTGATCTTCGGGCGGCACGTCGAGCGGCGGGACGCGATAGACATACTCCCCATCTATCCGCAGAACCTCCCGGCTTGTTGCAAGCACGGTCGTGCGCGGACACAGGTGCACAACGGCTTCCGCCAACTCGGCCGCCGCGTCGATGACGTGCTCGCAATTATCGAGAATGAGGAAGAGTTTCTTGTCGCCGATAATCCGGGCGACGGCCTCGGCTGAAATCTCGTCGCCTCCCAGCTTCAAGTCGAGGACGCTGGCGACCGCGGACGGCACCAGTTCGGGATCGGACAGCGAGGCCAGCTCGACAAGCCAACCGTCTCCTTGAAAGAGCGGGAACAAGCTACGCGCGACCGCGAGCGCTAGTGCGGATTTTCCGATCCCACCCGGCCCGGTCAGCGTCACCACGCGATATGCCGACAGAAGATCGCCCAGATGCCGCACAGCGCCCGTTCGGCCGATCAGCTCGGATGACGCGGACGGGAAGTTCGTCAAAAATTCAGTCGGCGGCACGATTTCGAGGACTACCGGAGCTGCCGATATGCGCTCCTGCCGAATGGTCCAAGCTCCGAGCAAGCGATAACCGCGACCAAATGCCGTCTTTAGCATCCCTCGATCCGGGCCGAGCGCTTTGCGGATCGCGGATATGTGAACCTGAAGCGCATTTTCCTCGACGATCGTGCCCGACCAAACCCGGCGCATGATCTCGTCCTTAGTGACGAGCTCACCGGCCGACCTAGCGAGAACCTCGACAATGTCGAAAGCGCGGTTCCCCAACGGGACAGGAACTCCATGCGTCCGCAGTTCACGCCGCGTGAGGTCCATCTCCCACGGTCCAGGATCGTCATCCAATGGTCGGCGCTGTACCGTCAATCCCGTGACCCCGCTGTTCCATTGGGCAATTTAGAATTTTTCAGGATTACGCCAAGGAATGGATGCGCTGGATCAGGACATGATAGCTCATCTGGAGGCGAGCTGTGTCATCCCCATTCTCACGCGATCTCGGCCGCGACACTTACATTTGTACGGGATGCTCCACCTCGATCCCCGGTCCGGCAACGTCTCCGAGAAATCAGTGCGGCGCCGCAGGATTAGCCGCCGTCGAGACGATCGCCATCGACTTCGTCCGGGGGTGCTTACGCCTCAAGGGGTAGGATCTCGCTCATCGCGGCGAAGGCAACGGCGTCGGGCGGCAAAGCCTCGCGCATCGTACCGAAGCTCGATGGCCCGGTGACGACGCCGCGCATCGACACGCGCTACGTCGTCACCGAGTTTGGCGCCGTCAGTCTGAAAGGGCTGTCGTCGACCGAGCGTGCCTACGCTTTGGTGGGCCTCGCCCATCCCGATTTTCGCGATGAAGTGATGCGGACCGCCAAGGCGCAGCATCTGCTCTGAGAGATCGCCGCTCCAATCCAAGATGAGGAGAAGCCATGAACACGCGTAGAGAACATGACCCAACTTTCGTTCGGAAGGTTACTGGTAAGGAAGACGGCACCCCGCGCCGCCCGGCGAGCGACCCCGAGGGACCCACGGGCCGACTTGCGACCTGGCTTGCTGACACTACGTTGGACGATATTCCCGGCCTCGTCAGGGAACGGGCCAAGTATCTGCTGCTCGATGGGATCGCGTGCGCCCTTGTGGGTGCGCAGCTGCCTGTGTCCCGCAAGGGCGTGGCAGGGGCCACAGCGCTCGATGGCACCGGAGGTGCGGCACTCATCGGCTGGGGTGATCGCACCACGAGCCCACCGTCAGCTGCGATGCTCAACTCCAGCTTCATTCAGGGGTTTGAGCTGGACGACTACCACCCGATAGCCCCGTTGCACAGCAATTCGCTGGTCCTGCCCGCAATGCTTGCTGCGGCCCCGCACATCGGACACGTTTCCGGAAGGCGATTGCTGCTTGGTGCGATCCTCGGTTACGAAACGGGACCTCGAGTCGGTCAGGCCCTGGGCGGCCTGGAGATGCTCTCCCGAGGCTGGCACTCGGGTACGGTGTTTGGTCCGTTGCCAGCCGCCGCCGCCGCAGGATGCCTCTATGGACTGGATGCCGCGGGGTTCGAGGGCGCCTTTGGCATAGCAGCGACGCAATCCTGCGGGCTTATGTCGGCGCAGTTCGAATCGATGGTCAAGCGCATGCAGCACGGCTTCGCCTCCCGCAATGGCCTCACCGCTGCCGCGCTCGCCGCATCTGGGTACGTCGGCATCAAGCGCGTGTTCGAGCGAGAGTACGGCGGCTGGTTGTCCACCTTCGGCGCGTGTCACCACACCTACCCTGAACAAATCTACGCCGGCCTGGGTAGCATCTGGGAGACCCAGCGCATCGCCGTAAAACCCTATGCAGCCATGGGACTACTGCACGCCGGGATCGACGCCGCCCTACAGCTCCGCTCCGAGGTGAGCATCGGCGAAATCCAACGGATCGACATCGACATGCCTGAAGCGGCCTACGGACATGGTGGCTGGAAGGCAGAGCGTCCGCTCGAAGCGATCGGCGCGCAAATGAACGTCGCGTACGCCATCGCAGTCGCCCTCCTGGACGGGGAGGTTCTGATCGGCCAGTTCTCCCGCCAAAGAATTAACAGCGATGACGTGTGGGACCTGATCGGCCGGACGCAGACCCATCACGAGCAGGCCTACGACCGGCTGCCGGTAGACGAGAGGCTCACCACCCAGGTGCGTCTGACGCTCACCCACGGGCGCACTCGCGCCAAGACAGTCACACATCCGCGTGGTACCGGCGACCGAGCACTCGTCAATGCGGATATTCTCGACAAGTACCGCAAGCTGACAGATCGCGCTATCTCCCAAAAGCGCCAGACCGCGATCGAAAACACGATCCTCAACATCGACACCCTCGACGACATTGCTCACCTGACGACCCTGCTCACCCCGACCGTGCAGTCGCCACTCGACTGATCCGCGTGGACTTGTACCGTCCGAAGAACTTCATCGTCGCCTGAGCGCTCGCCAGCGCGTGCAGCATCCGGCGATGCCATCTGCAGTTCAATAGGAGACTAAGATGAACCGCCGGAAATTGATTGGGGCTGTCGCTGCTAGTGCTACCCTTCCCTTGCTCAATCGAGTTGCCAAAGCCCAGACATCGCCGAAGACGAAGAATGTCGTCTTCGTCCACGGACTGTTCGCAGACGGCTCCTGCTGGTCGAAGGTCATCGCCCGCCTTCAGCAGAAGGGCGTGAACTGCACCAGCGTCCAGAACCCTTTGAGCTCACTGCATGAGGCGTCGGAGGCCGCGCGACGCGCGATCGCGGCACAGTCGGGCCCGACGGTGCTCGTCGGCCACTCGTTCTCCGGAATGATCGTGACGGAGGTGGGAGTGGACCCGAAGGTCACCGCGCTCGTCTACATCGCTGCGCGGGCACCCGATGCCGGCGAGGATTATTCGGCGCTCGCGAAGAACTTTCCGACGCCCCCGGCCTCAGCGGGCATCGTCTTCAACGACGACTGGGGCGAGTTGTCCGAGAATGCTTTCCTGCATGACTTCGCGGCCGACCTCCCGCAGGACGAGGCCCACATTCTTTACGCGGTTCAGCAGCCGTTCAAGAAGTCGCTGACTACGGAAAAGACGATGAACGCCGCCTGGCGCATCAAGCCGAGCTTCTATGCCGTGTCCACCCAAGACCGGACGATCAATCCCGACCTGGAACGCTTCATGGCCAAGCGGATGGGTGCGAAGACGATCGAAATCGAGGCGAGCCACCTGGCGCTGATCTCACATCCCGATGCGATCACGAATCTGATCCTGGGGGCACTTGCCGTCTGAGACAAGTTGGACGGTCATTGCGCCCACAGCATCCGACGATGCCGGTTGTGTTTGAGGTACAAGATGTCTACAGCACGCTTTCGCCGATTACGGTCACGAAATAGCGCGCGCGATGAAGTTGCGAACTATCTGAGATGTCTCGCCTTTTCGATGGGCTAACGCCAGCCCTGCGGTCGGAGCGTCGCCTGCAATCGCGCGATACACGACTCCCGCTACCTGCAGCTGGTTCATTGACACTGGCACGATTGACACGCCGAGGTCTGCAGCCACCAGCGCGATCACCGAGGAGAGCTGCGGAACCAACTGTCCGATCACCGGCTCGAAGCCAGCCTTGCGACACGCGCCGGTGATGATGTCATAGAGCGTCGGCCCTATCTGGCGCGGAAAAAGCAAGAAGCGATCCAGCTTCAGGGTTGCAAGATCTACGGCTTGCTGCGCGGCGGCAGGGTGGCTGGCAGGCAATGCCGCAACCATCGGCTCCTCGGAGAGAAGTCGGAGGTGGAAGGCCTCGACACCGGTATCTGTGAGGTGCAAGAACGCCGCGTCGAGCGATCCCTCCTCGAGGGCCATAATAAGGTGCGTCGTGTGCTTTCCTCTAGCGCGAGCTCGACATCGGCATAGGCACGTCGGAACGCGCGGATCGCCGTCGGTACGACAGTGTTGAACGCCGATGAGGCGGTGAAGCCGACGCGCAGCGATCCTATCTCGCCTCGGGACGCCCGAAGGGCTGCTTGCTTCCCTTGTTCCGCGAGCGCCGGCATTCCCTGGACCTTTTCCAGGAAAGCCTCACCCGCCGCGGTGAGTTCCGCGCCGTGAGCGACGCGGCGAAACAGCTGCGCGCCGATCTCGGTCTCCAGATCCTTGATTTGCTGGCTGAGCGGCGGCTGACCGATCCCGACCCTCGCCGCCGCGCGGGTGAAGTGCCGCTCCTCGGCGACCGCGAGGAAATAGCGGATGTGGCGGAGCTCCATTGTCATCTGCAAAACAGATCACGAAAGCGAGAATCATATATTGGAATACCAGCTGCTAGGCGCCCAAATGCTGCGAGAACTAAAGGAACCTCAAATGACCTACCGATCGCCGAGTCACACGCATAGGTGGCTTTTCACTCCAGGGACGCAGGGCGCGAGTCCGAGGTGATCACGGACCCGCAACGCCGGCCGCGCTGGTCTTTTCAGGAAGAACCGGGGTGCCGCCTGCCGATGGCGCGTGTGTCAGGATTTGTCAGATCTATTCACCCGCGGCCCAAAGACTCGTCAGGCGTCGCTCCCTAACTTCTGGCGATAGCGAGGTCGACAATGGATGTCACGGCTCTGCTGCTGTCGCGATTGCAATTCGCGTTCACCGTCTCGTTCCACATCATCTTCCCGTCCTTCACGATCGGATTGGCGGCATGGTTGACGGTGCTCGAGGCGCTTTATCTGTGGACCGGGCGGCCGGCCTACCGTCAGGTCTTCGAATTCTGGCTGAAGATCTTTGGTATCGCGTTCGGTCTGGGGGTCGTTTCTGGCGTCGTCATGGCGTTCGAGTTCGGCACGAACTGGAGCGAGCTGTCGCGCATGTCCGGGCCGATCCAGGGTCCGCTATTGTCTTACGAGACCTTCACAGCGTTCTTCCTCGAGGCGAGCTTTTTCGGGATCCTGCTTTTCGGCCGCTCGCGCGTGCCGCAGTGGTTCTATCTGTTCTCGACGGCGATGGTGGCGCTCGGAACCACGCTGTCCGCCTTCTGGATCATGGCCAACAACAGCTGGATGCAGGTGCCGGTTGGCTATGCCGTCGAGAATGGCGCCTTTGTCCCGAACGACTGGCTCGCGATCCTCTTCAGCCCGGTGCTCTGGGTACGGTTCCCGCACATGCTGCTGGCAGCCTATCTGACCGGGGCCTTTTGCGTCGCCGCGACCGGGGCCTGGTATCTGCTGCGCGAGATCTTCGCCGCGGAGGCCCGCATCATGCTGCGCATGGGCCTCTACCTCGCCGTCGTGCTGCTGCCGATCCAGTTCGTCTTCGGACACTTCAACGGCGAATACATCGTTCATCATCAGCCGGCCAAAATGGCGGCGATCGAAGCCCGCTGGCACGATGAGCAACCCGCTTCCGAGGTGCTGCTCGCCTGGCCCGATGTCGAGAACCAGCGAAACCTCTTCGCGATCACATTACCACCGCCGTTTGGCAGCCTGATCGACTCGGACAGCCTGTCGGCGGCAGAGGTCGGGCTCGACAGCATCCCGCCGGAGAATCGGCCGCCGGTGCTGATCCCGTTCTTCAGCTTCCGCATCATGGCCGGATGCTGGGCCGTCATGCTGCTGATCGCGGGGGGCGGCTCCTTTCTGCTGCACCGGGATCGCATCGAAAAGTATCCGCTGTTGCTCTGGGCGACGTTTCTGAGCTTCCCGCTGCCATTCATCGCGACTTTGACTGGATGGTTCACCGCCGAAGTCGGGCGCCAGCCCTGGACGGTGTACGGGGTATTGCGGACGGCTGACGCGTTGACGCCGTTCCTGACGACGCGGACGGCGGCGATCTCGCTCATTGTCTTCTGTGCCGTCTACACCTTCATCTTCGCGTTCGGCGTCTTCTACATCTACAGGCTGCTGCGTGAGGGCCCCGTAGGCCCTCTCGGATTGCCGCCGGTCGCCGCCATTCCCAATCGGCCGATGTCGGTGGCCGATGAGGAGCCGCTCACATCGGCCGCTCGTCACCTTCCCGCAGGAGAATAGCAATGGTGATGTTCTGGGTGGCAGTCCTCGCCATAAGCATCCTCCTGTACGTGCTGCTGGATGGCTTCGATCTCGGCGTCGGCATTCTGTTCGGCCTTGCCGGCAATGAAGAGCGGCGGCGCGCGATGATGAACGCGGTGGCGCCGATCTGGGACGGCAACGAAACCTGGCTGGTCGTCGCCGGAGTCGTGCTGTGGGGCGCCTTCCCGGTCGTTTACGCGACACTGTTCTCGGCCTTCTACCTTCCGCTGCTGGTCATGCTCGCCGGTCTGATCTTGCGCGGCGTGGCATTCGAATACCGCAACAAGACGCAACGGCTGCGCTGGGTCTGGGATGCCGGCTTTGCCGGCGGATCGCTC
>DASTJZ010000044.1:0-9223 GCA_035716185.1 Candidatus Dormiibacterota bacterium | reverse complement strand
GCGACGCCACTTTCGCGAGACCATCGCCATCCAGGTGAAACCCGCCAGACGGTTGCGGATGCATGCCAAGTCGCGCCGGCTCCAAATCGATTTCGACGTGAAACTGCCGCTTGTCGTGGATCCTCGTTTGTGGTTTCTCATGGCGCGGTTCGACATTCCAGCAATGTGCCTCGACGATCCCCTATTCCTGATTCCATCGTCTTTCTTTATCCGCCACGCTGGTCACGGATTCCGGGATGGGACCGCAAGATTCCAATTCCAGACAAGCATGGAGCTGACCGCCAACGACATATGGATGCCGCACCTTGTGCTAAAGGCCGATCTCGGAAACCGCCTAGTCCAAATCCTCAACGATCTCTCGACCCTAAGGCCAGACCGCCAGCCGGCCGCCGGCCTGCTTCACCTTCCCAATCTGATTTGGGTTCCATCTCGAGCCGCCGCTTTCACCAGCTCGCGTCGACACCCCGCCTGAATATCCGGCGATATCATGTGGAGCGCTGGAGGGATGGCCGAGTGGTCGATGGCGGTGGTCTTGAAAACCACTAAGGTGCAAGCCTTCGGGGGTTCGAATCCCTCTCCCTCCGCCAGTGCGCTTTTTCGAAGGCGCCTCTCGCGCTAGGCTGAATACGAAGACCGGCTGAAGGGCCGGTCTTCGGCGTTTTCTGGGCGCTGTCAAAGACGCGCCAGGTGGCCGAAAAGGAGAGGTGAAGGTGTCGGGAAAAAGTCCAAAACCACTGGGTTTTTCGCAAACCACTGGGGTGCCGAAATACGCCAAACCACTCGAGGGACCACTTGGGTTTTTGGCGGTGGGTCCGCCCAAGGGTTTGCCGGGGCGGCCTCGTGCCGTACAGGAGAAACTGCTCCGCCCCATCGCCATCGCCACGGACGCTGAAGAGACCGCGGCACCCGCTCTGCCGGCGGCCGCGAACGGCCACGCAGAGATGAGGCTTGAGCCATTGGTTCGTGAGTGGCTGCTCGACCTGCAGGTGCTCGGCCGCAGCCCGAAGACAATCGACTGGTATCGGAAGCACGTCCACGGCTACTTCCTGGAGCGGTCCGTCAGGACTGTACCAGATGAGAAACCCGAAAAACTGATTCCCGCTAAGGAAGCTTTGGGAGGCGACCTCGGGCCCTCAAACCTCAACCAGTGGTCACATCCACTGAGTTGGCGGACGCAATCGCGTCCGCTCCTGTAGCGTCCCGATTCATGCCGGATTCGTCGGGGGCCTGAGATATAACGTTGAGCTTGTCCCCAATGAGGTTGTTCAACGCACGCGCTTTGACCGTGTTGTTTTGTGCATTTCCATAGCCGCCCACGACCGAAATGCCAATAACCTCGGGTCTCAAAACTAGCGGCAGGCTACGAGCTGCGCTCGTGCACTCGATGTTGACGCCAGAGATGGAGTTGCCAGTAGCATGGAGTGGACCGCTCGGAGCCCAACCTCCGATTACACTGATCGCGAGCTCAGTGGTTGAGATAGTGTTGGCGTCAACCAGAATCTGACCGAGTTGGTTTCCTTGCGCCCGCGATCCGCCGACCAACACGATTCCCCCTACCGGGGCAAGCCAGCCCAGAGGCGCTGGCACGTCTTCCGTTATGTCGTTTGCACGAATTTCGACGTCTGAAATTTCATTTGCTGACGATGGACGGCTCGCCTGAGGACCGGTCTCCGCTCCCTCGATAAAGATGCCGTCGCCACGTCCGCCTTCCGTCGGCGCGCTTCCGTGGATCTGATTTCCTTCAATGACTAGATGGTTGATGTGGTTGTTTTTAGCTCCGTTGATTCCACCTTGTACGGATAACCCAGAACCGCCCTGGCCGTCGATGACATTGCCGGCGACCAGAACGTTCTGCACAAGGTTGCCCTCCGGCCATATAATCGGCCGGTAACCCGGGTTCAGGTCGTCCGTGCCTGAGTCACCGGTCACGATATTAATACCGTCTCGAGCCTGACCCTGGCCATAGCCCCCCGGTGCAATCTCCAATTGGTTATCGATGATTTGGACTTGAGAAATCGTGTTCCGACCCGCGCCCCCCTGGCCAGCGGCTAGCGCAATCGCATTCGTGCCGTTGCTGGTGATCCGATTGGCTGCGATCAATACGTTGGATATCTGATTGCCATCGGCGCCGATGAATTGACCAGCGCTTATACCGATGCCGCCGCCTGTATTGCCCGGGCCGTCGGCGGTGATTTTGTTATCTCTGACGGTGACGTTTTTGAGCGAGTCAGCGGTTACAACGGCCACGTGAATGACCACCCACTTTGCTTCCAGGCTGCTCTGGATTATTTGCAAACCGTTCCAGGTCATGCCGTCTACCCTCGGTGTGCTTCGAAGGAAGGGACTGAAATCGACGGCCTGCTGGTCGGCTTGGATGTCAACAGCAGCAATCGTATTGGCGGCGAACGTGCTCCCATGGCTGGTCGAATCGACCACGATGCCAGTCGAAAACCCGCGGATCGCCAGCGCGTGAATCGTGTTGCCGCCCGATGCAATGCGGATGGCTGCGGGACCACCGGCGGGACCCTCAAGTGTGATGTGTGGCCTACCGTCGCCAACATCATCGCCTTCGATATAGACCGATCCAACGGTCAGAGCGGGCAATGGATCGCGCAGGTGGAGGACTGACCCGGCAAGGCTGGAGCTGAATCGAATCACGTAGTTCCCGGGCGACCTGTCTGTCTGCTCAATCGCCCGGCGTAATGAGCCCTGCGATTCGGAGTCGTCGGAACGGGTCACCATAATCGAAATGGCAGTCGTTGGGATTGACGGTACGGACGGCATTGGTGTCGCTACTGCGATGTACTGGTGCCCTGCACCGAAGCACCCACTTGGGAGCTTCGTAGCGACGGAAGTAGATCTTTGCGCTCGTGGCGTCGACGATCCATTGGCGGGTTCGCTAACGCAGGAACTAAATCCAGCAAGTAGCAGGACGAGGGAGAAAACAGCGACGCCTGACGCCCTTCCGGCTCCAAGCCGCATGACCGTTGGCAGAATACTAGGCCTCGGGCATCCCTTCGTTCTCAGGCGGTAGTACGGCTGCATTCTCAGTCGCTGATGTATTTACGTTCCTCAAGGCCGAAGATGACACTGTATTGTCGAAGTCTGTGAAGTTGGCCTCGAAGGGCTCATTGGGCAAATGCTCGAGACCCGGACAGTCGGTCGTGAATGCCCGTCAGCGAACTTCAACCTGTTCTCATTAGGACCATCAACACACGATGCGGTCATTCACCGGCGTAAGGCGATCGCAGAATAGAGTGCTGAGGAGGAGTGGTAATGCAGATTGAGGGCGTGTCGTGGGTCGGCATTCGAACCGAACGATTCGACGAGCTGGTTTCCTTCCTCCGCCATCTTGGCCTCCGTCCACAAGTCGAAAAACGGGATTTCGTCAAATTCAGGCTTCCCGATGGCGATGAAGTCGAAGTCTTCGGCCCGGCGATGACGTCGCATAGCCACTTCACCACCGGGCCGGTGGCGGGTTTCATGGTTGGCGATGTCGCGTCGGCAAGGGACGAGTTACAGGCGGCCGGCGCCGAACTCATCGGCCCCATCCAGCGCGAGGGAGCCGAAGCCTGGCAGCATTTCCGCGGTCCCGACGGCAACATCTACGAAATCAACGGCCGCTGACCGTGTCACGACGAGTCAACGGCGGGCTTGCAGCAGGTAGGCGAGGACCGCGCCGGAGCCGGATATGGCGATAACGGCGGCCATGGGAATGGCCGTCGCCGTCCCTTCGATGCCGACCAGCGGTGCGCCGATCGCACCGACGCCGCTCTGAACCAGGCCGAGCAAGGCCGATCCCGTGCCAGCGGCTTCGGGATGGCGGGTCAACGCTAAGGCCACGGCATTGGGGACGATGAAACCGACGCTGGATACCAGCAGGAAGAGGGGTGGGAGGATCGCGGCCACGCCCAGGCCGTGCCCGTACAGAACGACCGCCAGCAACGCGAGGCCGCCCGCCAGGTTGCCGATGAGGCCGATCAGCATCAGGCGGGCGGGATCGATCCGCGAGACCAGGCTACCGTTGACCTGACTGGTGATGACGAACCCGAGGGCGTTGGTGGCGAAGATCAGGCTGAAGATCTGCGGGCTCACGTGGTAGATGCCCTGCAGCACGAACGGCGAGCCAGAGATGTACGCGAACATCGCCCCGAAGCCCAGGCCGCCGGCCAGGGCGAAGCCGACGAATTTCGGGTCCCGGAATAGGTTTCCGAAAGCTCGTACGGTATTGCGGAATCCGCTCGCCTGGCGGCGCTCCAACGGCAACGTTTCGGGCAGGGCCAGTGCGGCGCCCAGCAAGAGCAGCAGGCTGATCAGTGCCAGCACGAAGAAAATGCCGTTCCAGGTCGTGAATCGCAGCAGCTGTGCGCCCAGGACCGGCGCCAGGATCGGAGCCAGGCCCATGATCAGGACGAGTCGCGAGAAATAGCGGGCAGCGGCGGCGCCGGTATACATGTCGCGAACGACCGCGCGCGCGATCACGATCCCAGCGGCTCCGCTCAGGCCTTGCAGTACTCGGAAGGCCACGAGGAGCGCAGCCGATGGCGCAAAGGCGCAGGCAACTGACGCCATTGCGTACGCGGCCACGCCAACCATGAGCGGCCGGCGCCGGCCGAGCATGTCACTGAGTGGGCCAGAGACGATCTGACCAAGAGCCAATCCGCCGAGGCACGCGGTCAAGGTGAGCTGGACGATCGACTCCGAAGCGTGAAGGTCGCGCCCGATCATCGGCAAAGCGGGCAGGTACATATCGATAGAGAGGGGACCGAAGGCAGTCAGGCCGCCGAGCAGCACGAAGAGGCGTGCTCGCTCGACGGTCGTCATCGAAGCGGCGATCGCGCGCGGTGAAGGTTCGGTCGGGCGAGGAGAAACCACCGACATTACTCTTCCATACCCGGTGGGCATGGTGGTTCATTCCATATTCGGTATGGCATCATCGGACAGCCAGGCATTGGAGGTGCGGCACGTGAAAGTTCTCTTCATCGCGGGGTTCGGACCGATCGCTCCCGACGTGACCAACTCGCGGCGCCTCTATGAGCAGGCGCTCGGTATCCAGTTCAAGGTCGAGGATGGTGACTACCTGCACACCGAGCAAGTCGAAGGCGCCAACACCTTCGCCGTGTGGCCACTGGCCCAGGCAGCCGAGTCATGTTTCGGCTCGGCACAGTGGCCGCCGGACATGGTCACGCCTCAGGCCTGGCTCGAATTCGATGTCGATGACCTCGAGGTCGCGACCAAGGAATTGGAAGAACACGGGTATCAACTCCTCGTACGAGCTCGCACCGAGCCCTGGGGTCAAGTCGTGACGCGCCTCATTAGCCCAGAGGGCTTGCTGGTTGGGGTCACAATCACTCCGTCGATGCGCGACTCACAGCCTGACGCATAACGCGCCGTTACCCAGTTGCAGGAGAGATAAGTGCGGGTTCGGTAACACCAAACCCCCCAACGGCTCGCACGCTACCCTCCACCTCAATATATAGCGCACCGGGGGGCTTGCCACAAGCCCCGGGTCCTGCCCCATAATCGCCGGGCTATGGCTATGACGGAGCACGCGGTGCTGATTGCCGGAGGAGGTCCGACCGGGATGATGCTGGCGGCTGAGTTGGCGTTGGCGAAGGTCGACGTCGCGGTCGTCGAGCGGCGTGCCAACAACATGCTCGTCGGCTCACGAGCCGGCGGTTTTCACTCGCGCACGATCGAGGTGCTGGATCAGCGTGGAGTTGCGGATCGCTTCCTTTCGCAGGGGAAGGTGGCGCAGATCGCGACGTTCGGCACGACTGTCCTGGACATGAGCGACTTCCCCACCCGTCATCCGTACTCGCTCGGGATCTGGCAGACGCAGATCGAGCGCATCCTGGCCGGCTGGGTCGACGAGCTGGCCGTGCCCATCTATCGCGGACGAGAGGTGACCGGCTTCGCGCAGGAAGACACGGGGGTTGATGTCCGGCTCTTCGACGGCGAGCCACTGCGGGCGCAGTACCTCGTCGGGTGCGATGGCGGACGCAGCTTCATCCGTAAGGCAGCCGGCATCGAGTTCCCGGGATGGGAGGCGACCAGAAGCAACCTGATCGCCGAAGTAGAGGTGACCGAGGAGCCGCCGCGGGGCGTGCGTCAGGACGCGATCGGCGTTCACGGTCTCCAGCGGATGGAGGACGGGAGAACGGTCCGGGTTGTCGTGACCGAGAAGCAGCTGGGCCCCGACAGCGAGCCCAGCCTGCGCGATCTGAGCGAAGCGCTCATCACCGTGTACGGCACCGACTTCGGGATCCACAATCCCACGTCGATCTCCAGGTTCACGGATGCGACTCGGCAGGCCGCGGCCTACCGCGAGCGACACGTGCTGCTGGCTGGTGACGCCGCCCACGTCAATTACCCGGCGGGTGGCCAGGGCCTCAGCCTCGGGGTGCAGGATGCGGTGAATCTGGGATGGAAGCTGGCTCAGGTCGTCAATGGGACCTCGCCGGAGAGTCTGCTGGACTCCTACCAGGCCGAGCGTCATCCGGTGATTGCCCGCGCACTCAAGTACACGATGGCGCAGACCGTGCTCCAGCGCCAGGACGAGCGCATGAAGGCCCTGATCGAGATGTTGTCGGAGCTGGCGAAAATGGAGAAGCCTCGCAAATGGCTTGCCGGGCTCATCTCGGGGCTGGACATTCACTACCACTTCGGTGAGGGACATCCGCTGCTCGGACGGCGCATGCCCGATCTGGACCTGGTAACCGCCAACGGCCCACGGCGGCTTTTCACGTTCCTCCATGATGCCCGGCCACTACTGCTGAACCTCGGCCAGTCCGGTGCCGTTGACATCACTGCGTGGGCGGATCGGGTCCAATTGGTCGACGCAACATACGACGGTGCCTGGGAACTTCCGGTAATTGGCGCCGTCACCGCTCCCGGTGCCGTCTTGATTCGGCCGGATGGATATGTTGCCTGGGTCGGAGACGGGACTCAGCTGCGGCTTCATGAAGCGCTAACCACCTGGTTCGGACCTAGATAAACGAGGGTCACTCGGCCTCACCGGTCAAAAACAACGGGGACAGTCACATGACCATCCCCGTTAGCGCGTGAAGCGATGACTATCGACGCGGCGCCTTGAGCTTCTCCAAAAGAGCAACGAGGCGCTCCTGGCTCTCGAGAGCGCCCTCCTCCATCCCGGACTGGAGCATACCGTCGCGATCCTCGCGGTTGGAAAAAAGCATGTTGTCCGAAACCTTGGTCTTTCCGCCCTCGACCGCTTCGATGGCGACGGTCTGGACAGCCTCGTGCCCGGGAATCGCCTCGTAGTTGAACGTGAAGACGAGGCGCTTCGACGGGACGACGTCGCGAAAGACACCGCTAAAGATATGTTCGCCACCATCCTCAGCACGCTGGATGAATCGCCAGGCGCCACCCGGTCGAAGCTCGAGCTTGTCGACAGTCGTCGTGTATCGCGACGGTCCCCACCACTGTGCGATGGCATCGGGATCGGTGTACGCCTTGTAGACGAGATCGGGCGGCGCATCGAGGACGCGGCTGCTGGCGATCTCACGATCAGATGGCAGCGTGAACATCGAGGTCTTAGTTTTTTCTGGCATGTCGCTTCTCCTTTGCTTGCGCTCGGCGCAGATAGTCGTTCAGTCGGTTGTAGCGGTCGTCCATTAGTCGCCGGTAGGGCTCGAGCCAATCATCGATTTCGCGAAACGCCTGCGGCCGCAGGCTGTAGATACGCTGTTGCGCGATGGGATGAACCTCGACGACGCCGGCATCGGTCAGCACCCGCAGATGCTTCGACACCTGCGGCTGGTTGAGCTGGAGCTTGTCGGCAATTTCTCCCACGGGGCGGGGCCCGTTACGCAGGAGCTCGACGATCAAGAGCCGATGCGGTTCGGCGAGGGCGGTCAGCGCGGTCATCGAGGATGAATATACCTCAAGAGGAATATGCCTGTCAAGGCATATGCGCGGCGAATTCGCGGAGAGGCAGGAAAGCAGACCCGTCCTAGAAGGGAAGCTCGAGCGCGTCAGTCAGGAATTTCGTAAAGGGTGCGGCAGCCCGGCAGGTTTCGATGAACCGGTCCAGGAAGTCGGCTGCGCAAGCTTCCTTCTCGGAGAAGCTGCGGCCCGCCGTGAAGTCGGTGCGCTTCAGGTCCTCGACCAGCGGATGATCTTTGGGATAACCGCGCGGCGGCACCTTCAGCAGACGCCCTTCCACGGTCAACGTTTTGCTAAACGCCTTTGCGGTTGTCACGGTGGTCCAACGTTTGGGCTGCGCGACGATCGCGTCCCGGACTTTGCCCAGGGCCGCTGTGTCCGGATGCCACATGCCGACCCCGCTATAGACGCCGCCCGGCTCGAGATGCAGATAAAAGCCGGGCGCGCTGCCACTCCGATGCTCGTGCGGAAAGTGCACCGCCCCCGCCGTCTTGTACGGCGTCTTGTCCCTGGAGAACCTGATATCGCGGTAGATCCGGAACACGGAGCCGCCCACCGGCCGCCCATCAGCGACGAAATGCGGGCTGATCTTTTTGAGCCGGGGGCCGGCGGCGATCACGAAATCGACCAGGCGATCACGAACCTCGCGCTCGTAGCGGGCTTTGTTCTTCTCGAACCACGGCCGGTTGTTATGGCGTTGCAGCTCCCGGAAGAAGGTGAAGAAGGCCGGGGTGAAGAAAGCCGCTGGCATCAATCCAACAGCGTACGGTCTTCGTGTCGCCGTCGCCAATGCGAACGAGAGATCAGCGAGGGGCAGTACGCTTTAGCCGAGATGGCTGCTATGCCGCCCTCCAAGGAAGTGCTGACCTGGTCGGCGTTCGGCGATGCCAGCCGGGAGCTGGCGGAGCTTGTGGTGGACAGCGGCTACCAGCCCGGCATCATCCTGGGCATCGCCCGAGGTGGCTTGATCCCGGCCGCGGCCATGGCCTATGCGCTGGAGGTGAAGAACGTCTTCATGATGAGCGTCGAGTTCTACACCGGCGAGGATGAACGCCTTGACCTGCCGGTGATGCTTCCTCCCCTGCTCAATGCGGTCGACATCGCCGGTGCCCGCGTGCTCGTGGTGGACGACGTCGCCGATACCGGAGGAACGCTGAAGCTGGTCAAGGATTTCTGCGCCGAGCACGTCGCCGGGGTGCGCTGCGCCGTCCTCTACGAGAAGTCCCGCTCCGTCGTCAAGTGTGAATACGTCTGGCGGCGAACCGATCGCTGGGTCAATTTTCCCTGGTCGAGCCAGCCGCCGCTGGTCGGGCGG
>DASTJZ010000043.1:0-12821 GCA_035716185.1 Candidatus Dormiibacterota bacterium | reverse complement strand
GGGGGAACCCGGTTGGTCGGGCGTGTGCCGATCAGCGGTTCCAAGAACGCGGTACTGCCCATCCTGGCCGCCTCCCTGCTGACCGACGAGGAGTGCCGGATCAAGAACGTCCCTCGCATCGAGGACGTCTTCACCATGATCAGCCTGCTCCAGGGGATGGGCGTCCAGATTCGCTGGCTGGATCCCCACCAGCTCCAGGTCAACGCCGAACGGCTGGCCCGCGGCGAGGTGCTGGCGACGATGGCGAGCCGGATGCGGGCCTCCTTCCTGTTGATGGGGCCGCTGCTGGCCCGGCGCGGTGAGGCCCGGGTGCCCAAGCCCGGTGGCGATGACATCGGGATGCGGCGGGTGGAGCAGCACATCGTCGGGTTGCGGCTGATGGGCGCGAAGATCGACCTGGCCGGCGGTGAATACATCGCGCGGGCCGACCGCCTCACCGGAGCCACCATCCACCTCGACATGCCCACGGTGACCGGCACCGAGAACTTGATGATGGCGGCCGCCACCGCCGACGGCAATACGACCATTCACAACGCGGCGCGGGAGCCGCACGTGGTCGACCTGGCGATGTTCCTGGGCAAGATGGGGGCCCGGATCGACGGCATCGGCACCGACGTGCTGGTGATCGAGGGCGTGCCGGACCTCAGCGGGGCGACCCATCGGGTCATCCCCGACAACATCGAAGCCGGTACCTACGCCATCGCCGTTGCGGCGACCGGCGGTGACGCGGTGCTCGAAGAGCTGGAAACGCACGACCTCCGGGCGCTCATCTTGAAGCTGCGGGCCGCCGGCGCCGAGGTCGAGGACCAGACCCACAGCCTCCTGGTCCGCCGCGAGGGCCGGCTGCAGGCGGTGGACGTCACGACCTGGCCGCACCCGGGGTTTCCGACCGATCTCCAGGCGCCCTTCGTCAGCCTGATGACCCAGGCGGATGGCCACTGCGTGGTGTCGGAAGCCGTCTTCGAGAACCGATTCCAGCACGTGCCCGAATTGCGCAAGCTCGGCGCCGACGTCTACGTCGAGGGTCGCAGCGCGATCATCTCCGGTCCGACGACCTTGCACGGCGGCGCCGTGAGCGTGCCCGACATCCGCTCGGGTGCGGCGCTGGTCGTCGCGGCCCTCTGTGCGAAGGGCACCACGCTGCTCGACAACATCTATCACCTGGACCGCGGCTACCAGGACATGGTGGCCAAGCTGGAAGCGGTCGGAGCGCACGTCTCGCGGGTCGAGGGCGAGGCCGACGTCCGTCCCGATCTCTCGCGGGTCGTCGGAGATTGAGGTCCAGTGCTCTCCAAGAAGATCGGCATCGACCTGGGGACCTCCACCGTCCTGGTGTACGTCAAGGGGGAGGGCGTGGTCCTCAACGAACCGGCGCTGATGGCGACGGATGAAAAGAGCCGGCGCGTGCTCGCCATCGGGCGCGCGGCGTCAGACCTGGTCGATCGTGGCGGCAAGGTTAAGGCGTTTCGACCGGTTCGCAACGGCGACGGAGTCGACTATGACGCAGCGGGCGTCCTGGTTCAGCACGTGATCAACCGGATCATCGGCCGGCAGCGTCTGTTCAGACCGGATGTGATGCTGTCGGTTCCGCCGATGGTCACCGGGGTCGAACGTCGCGCCGTGCTCGAGGCGACCATGCAGGCCGGGGCCAAGACGGCCTATCTGATCGACAAGCCGATGGCCGCGGCGATCGGGGCCCGCGTTGCGGTGGCGACGACCGAGGGCGTCCTGGTGGTCAACCTGGGCGCCGGCTCGACCGACGTGGCGGCCATCGCCCAGGGCGAGATCCTCGCGCTGGAAACCCTGCGGGTTGGCGGTGAGGCGCTCGATGCGGCCATCGACGGCGCGGTGATGGATCGCCACAAGGTCCGGCTGTCTCCGGGCGAGGCGGAACGATTGAAGCTCGGGCTCGGCTCCGCGACGGCACTCTCCGAGAATGCCTCGCTGGAAGCCAGTGCGACGAACGCGTCCGGCGGCGCGGTCCAGCAGCAGATCGCCGCCGCTGAGGTGCAGGCCGCCATCCGGGAACCACTGGACACCATCGCCGCGGGGATCCAGCGGGTCGGGGCTCAGGTTCCGGCGGAGCGGCAGGCCGCTCTACGCCGGAACGGCATCATCCTCACCGGCGGCGGCGCCCAACTACGCGGCATGGCAGAATTCATCAGCGCCCGCACCGGGATCCCTGCGCGAATCGCGCGCGACCCCCAAACCTGCGTGGCGGTCGGTACCGGGATGGCCCTCGACAATCTGCAGGTCATCCGTCGTGGACAGCACTACATCACATGAGCACCGCGGAGCGACCGGTTTCGTCGACCGCGATTCTGCTCGGGGGTGGCGTCCGCGAAGCCCTGATGGCGCAGTCGGTCGTGCGCACCTGTGAGGGTGCGACGGTCTTTGCCTCGGTCGACGCCATGGGCACCCTGCTGGGACTCGCCTCCGTGGGTCGAACCGTGGTCTTCGATGCATCGCCAGCCGAACCTCTTACGATCTTCCGCCGGCTGCGCACCGAGCCGATTTCGACCATCGTGGTGCCCTTCCCGGGCGGCTTCATCCATGCGGCACTGGCCTACTTCTCGGCCATTCCTCGCCGTCTCATCGTCCCGGGGCCAAACGATTGGGCGGCCACCGAGCGGCTGCCTCGGATCAACGGCGAGCACCCGGTTGAGGCGAACTGGCGTCTGGCGGTGGCCGCGATCAACCGGCCGACGCGCATGCCAGCTGACCCGCCCCGCCTGCAACCGCCGGTTTCGGTTCGAAACGCGGCGATGAGCCGCTGGCCAGGCTTGTTCGGCACCGGCCGGCCTCCGCTGGTCCTGGTTCCAGGTGGCGGGGGCTGGTCGGCGGCGCACAACGGGCCCCTGTGGCCGGCGGAGCGATTTGCGGTGGTGGCCAACCAGGCGGCGGCGGAGCGGATCGTCCTGGTCAGCGGGGTCGGCGACGATCGAGCCGCACGCGAGACCCGGGCCGGCATCGTCAAGCCGACCACCATCATCAAGCTCACCGACCTGACGGTGGAGGAATTGGCCGCCGTCAGCGAGCTCAGCGTTGCGGTGGTGGGCCACGATAGTGACGGCCTGCACGTGGCCGCGGCGGCCGGGGCGCAGGTGATCGCGGTCGCCCGGCGGTCGGATCTGCCGCCGAAGGGGGAGCGGGTCGTGACCTGCTGGGTTGACGACTACGACCGGTTTCCGGCCCGCCAGGTCACGGAGGTCCTCTCCAGGCAGGCGCGAGTCGATACCTACGCCTGAGCGCCCCCAGCCTGCCCTCCCCCAGATGAGGAGGGAGGATGTTTTGCGGGTTGCCCTGGACGCCCGCGCGCTGCAGGGCGAAGCCACCGGTGTCGGCCGCTATATCCAGGCCCTGACCTCGGCCTTTGCCGAGTCCCCTGGCCTGCAGCTCACCCTGTACCGCGATCAGCGGCCGCCCCTTCTCGGTCCCCAGCTGTTGAGCCCGCTGCGGATGCGGCTCGACCGCGCCGATATCGTTCACGGCCCGGCCAATGCCCTGCCCCTGGTGCGCTATGGCCTGCCCGGTGTGGTGACGATTCACGACCTCGCCATCTATGACCACCCCGAATGGTTCCCAGCGGGCCAGTGGTTTTCCACGAAAGTCGTGGTTCCGCAATCGATTCGTTCGGCAGAGCTCATCATCTGTCCATCGCAGGCCACCGCGAAGGCCGTCGGGCGCCTGTTTTCGATCGACGCCGGACGGTGCCGGGTCATTCCGCACGGTGTCGAAACGGAGTTCGCCCTACCGGCCTCCGCCACCGTGCGCGCGGAGGTACGAGCACGCTATGGCTTACCCGACCGATATCTCCTGCAGGTTGGGACGATACAGCCCCGCAAGAATTACCTGGCCAGCCTGCGCGCTCTGGCGCGGATCCCAGCCGCCAGCCGGATCCCGCTGATCGTGGTGGGCAGCTTCGGCTGGAACTTCGAACCGGTGGTCGACGCGGTGCGCGAGCTCGATCTGACGTCGTGGGTGCGATTTGTCGGCTACGCGCCAATCGACGACATGCCGGCGATCTACCAGATGGCCGAGGCGGCGCTCTTTCCTTCCCTCGACGAGGGCTTCGGGTTGCCGGTGCTGGAAGCCTTCGCCGCCGGCACACCCATGCTGGCCTCCAATGCGGGCGCGATTCCAGAGGTCGCTGACGGTGCCGCGCTGCTCGTTGCACCCGAGGATGATGCCGCGCTGGCCGCCAACCTGGTGCGCATCCTGAGCGATCGGGAGCTGCGAGAGCAGCAGGTCGCGGCCGGTCGCGCCCGGGCCGCGCTCTTCACCTGGTCGGCGAGCGCGGCGGCGCACCGCGCGGTCTACGGATCGTTGGCGTGCGCCTGACCTCGTTCGCCAACGCCGTCGAGCACCCGCCAGGTCTTTTGCGCAGCGGCTTCCCAGGTGAAGCCGGCGCTCCGAGCGATTCCCGCCGCGATCAAACGCCGTTGCAGTTCGGGGTCGTTCGCCAGCTCGAGCAGCGCCTGGCTCCATTCGCCGGAGTCCTCAGGACTCAGGAGCACGCCGGCGGTGCCGACGATTTCAGGTAGCGCTCCCGCATTCGCGGCGATCACGGCCGTGCCGCAGCGCATCGCTTCCAGCGCGGGAAAGCCGAAGCCTTCGAAGCGCGAGGGTAGCACCATCGCAATGGCTCCGGCATAGAGGGCCGGCAGGTCGTCGGGCGGAACGTAATGGACGATGACGATCCCGTCGCCGGCGGAGGCCGGATCGTGCCCGGGCCCGGCCAGGACGAGCATCGCGTCGAGCCCGGCGCGCCGTGCCGCTCGAAAGGCCCGCTGCAGCATTGGCAGGTTCTTGCGTGGATGGTTCCGGCCGACGTAGACGAAGTAGGGCTGATCGAGCTGCAGCCGCCGGGTAACCTCGCCAACGATCTCCGGGCTTTGTGGCCGAAATCGGGGATCGACCCCGGAGTGCACCACGGTGATCCGACCACCGGGCACCCCGTAAAAGCCTTTCAAGTCGTCGGCCGTTGATTGCGAGACGGCGATCAGGCGGCTCGCGCGCCGCGCGGCGTAGCGGGTGGTGAGCTCGAGATACCAGCGGGCCCGGCGGGTATAGGTCCGGGGCTCGTGCCGGTGTCCCACGTCGTGGATGGTGACGACCGACGGCAGACCGAGTGCCACCGGTAAGACGTGGCTGGGAATAAAGGTGACGTCGGGCCTGTCGCGCCGCAGCGCCTGGCGCAACCTCCAATGGGTCCACAAACGAGGAAATGGAATACCTCGCCAGTCGACCCCGGGCGGGAGCCAGTGCGGCCTGGCCACCGCATTCGCATAGACGCGTATCGTGTGATCGCTTCGTTGAGTGGCGAGCTCGTCGATGATATTGCGCGCATACACCTCGGTTCCGGTGAGGTAAGGTCGGAGCGCCGGCGTTCCATCGATGGCGACGATCATGCGCTGGCCTCGATGCCCGCTCTTCCGCTAGCATCGCGAGCATGCCTGGCTCGGTGCCCGATGGCATCACCATCGATCTGCTGTTTGCCGCGCAGCCATTCACAGGTCTCGAGCATCACGCGCTGCATATCCTGCGCGGCCTGCATCGCGTGGGCGCCAGCGTCGATGTCCTCGTCTCCCGTGATGTGATCCCGGCGCTTGGCGATGCGGTCGAGGGGCATCGCCTGGTAGCTTTCCCGCCAGTGCCGCGCTCACTGCGTTTTGGGCGCGAGCAGTGGTCCGTCCCGTGGCGCTTCGGCGCCCACCCGCGCGGCGTTCGCCTGCTGCATTCGGTCCTGGGCGTGGCCCCGCTGGTCAGCGCCGTGCCCCTGGCGTTGACCGTCCCCGACCTGACGTACCGGATCCGTCCCGATGACATGCACCCGAGGGCTCGTTGGTACTTCGGCGTGCTCGGACCACGCAGTATCCGCAGGGCGCGACGGATCATGGTGTCCTCCAAGGCCATCCGCCGCCAGCTCATCGACCTGTACCATATCGCGACCGATCGGGTGGCTTATGTGCCGCTCTGCGCTGACGCGATCTTCATGCCCCGTCCGGCCGACGAGATCGCCGCCGTGCGCAAGCGGTTTGGCCTTCCCGAGCGCTACGTCCTCTTCGTCGGCACGGTCGATCCACGCAAGGACCTGGCCCGCTTGCGCGCCGCCTATGAGCTGCTCCCTCCTGACCTCGCCGATGATTCGGCGCTGGTATTCGTCGGCCGCATCAACCGGGGAGCGGAACGGCTGGCCCGCTTACTCCGCCGCCCCGGACCGCGCGGCCACGTCATCGGGCTCGACTATGTGCCGCGCGAGGTGCTGCCCGCCATCTACAGCGGCTCGGCCGTGTTCGTTTACCCATCGCGCTATGAAGGGTTCGGCTTGCCGGTGCTCGAGGCGATGGCCTGTGGCGCGCCGGTCATCGTCTCCTCAGCCGAGGCCCTGACCGAGCTCGTGGACGACGCGGGCGTCGTCCTGCGCACCGAGAGCGTCGAGGAGCTGACCCAGTCGATGGAGCGCCTGCTGCGCTTCGACGATGAGACCCGCCGCCTGCGAGACGCCGGCCTGCGCCGGGCCAAGGCGTTCAGCGTCGAACGACTGGGTCGCGAGACGGCCGAGGCCTACCGGCAGGCGCTGGCCGCATGACCTGAGGCAGCCGCCCTAACCTCGACGAAGGAAGTCCGTCACCCGCCCGTTACACCCTGGACCGGGATGAGTGGACAGCAGACGGGGGCCGCCATGCCCCCCCCCGAGCCTGCTCCAGAAGGGAGGAGCGAATCAGCGGCCTGGTTCGGTCGGCCGGCGATCCTGACCCAGATCACGAGTGGTGTCGTCCTTCGGGGCCTGCTGTTCGTCGCGATCTTCAGTCTGGCGGCGGTGCCCCCGCTCGATCCGGACCTCTGGTGGCATCTGGCGAATGGGCGGCTGATCATCGCGACCGGATCCATCCCGCATGTTGATGTGTACTCCTTCAGCGCCGCAGGGCAACCCTGGGTGATGCACGAGTGGCTCGCGGATCTTGGCATGTACGGTCTCTTCCGGCTGGGCGGCTTGCCGTTGCTGGTCGGCGTCTTTGCCGCGGTGGTCACCGCCTCCGCCGGCTGCCTGTTCTGGCTGCTCCGACGCAGCGGCGTGCAGCCGGCCGCCGCCGTGGTCCTTACGCTAATCGGCGCGCTGGCCGGATCCACGGCCTGGGGCGCGCGACCCCAGCTGCTCAACGTCCTGTTTGCCGGTGTCCTCATGATCGGGCTGCTCCGCTACCGCGATGGGCAGCTGCGAAGCTGGATGCTGCCACCGTACATCTGGGTCTGGGCCAACCTCCACTCCGGCTTCGTCGTCGGCGTCATCATCGGCGGCCTCTTCGTCGCCGGCGAGGCGATCGACATCTGGCGGGCCAGTCCACAGGCCATGCCGCGTCCCCGCCTGCTATCCCTCGCGGTCGCCATCGCCGCATCAATTCCGCTGTCGGTGATCAATCCCTTCGGCATCGCGACGCTGCTGTTCGCGGTCGGAACGCTGACCTCGCCCCTGATCCAGAACAACATCCAGGAATGGGCGTCACCGGATTTCCATTCGCTCGCCGGCTTGCTCTTCGAGGGACTGGTCTTCCTGATGCTGGCCGGGCTCGCCACGCGGCGAGTGGCGTTGCGCTCCAGCGAGTGGGTGCTGGCATTTGCGCTGCTCTACCTCGCCTTTTCATCGCAGCGGCACGTGCCCCTGTTCGTGCTCTGTGCGGCGCCTCTTTACGGGCGTTGTGCGCAGGCGCTGCTCGCGCTGGTCGCTTCCCTCCCGAACGCCTCAAACGCGCGCATCGCACGAAAGCGCGGCTCGCCGGGGCCGGCGGGCGCGCCTCGGAGGGGGAGGGTGAAGTTAGGCGGCAACCCACTGTTGGGCCTCGTCAACCTGGTTGTTCTCCTGGTGGTCGGTGCGGGAATGGTCGGTGACCGAGCCATGCCCAATCTTCAGCCGGCGACCGAAGCCGCGGCCATCAGCGGCGCGCTGCCAGTCCACGTCTCCGACGCGCTGGCCAGCCTGGGCCGGCCGGTGCGGGTCTTCAACTACTACGACTACGGCGGCTACCTGGTGTGGCGATTGTTCCCATCCGGCGGCCGGGTATATATCGACGGCCGGGTCGAGGTCTACGGGACCCGGATCTTCGCGAACTATCTCCAGGTCAATTACGTTGGCGATGGCTGGCGATCGGTGATCGCCCAGGCCCGGCCGGATGCGATCTTGCTGCCGACCGGCCATCCTCTCGTCCGGCTGCTTCAGCAGGACGCGGAATGGCAACAATTCAGCCGTGACCCCGTCAGCACCGTCTTCATCCGAGTAGGCTTCGCACCATGACGCCGGCCGCCGTCGCCGACATCAGCGCGGTGCTGCCCGCCTTCAACGAGGCGGGCAACCTGGAGAAGTCCATCAGCCGGGTCGCGAGAGCATTGGCCAACCAGGCCCGCAGCTTCGAGATCGTAGTGGTCGACGATGGCAGCCGGGACGAGACGCCGGCTCTGCTCGACCGTCTCAAGACCCAATATCGCGAGCTGCGCGTGGTCCGGCACCCCGTCAACCGCGGCTACGGAGCCGCCCTGCGCTCCGGCTTCGAGGCGGTTCGGCTGGGGTGGATCTTCTTGATGGATGCCGACAACCAATTCGATCCCGAGGAGGTTGGCCTCTTGCTCGCCCGAGCCCCCGATGCCGACATCGTGGCGGGTTACCGGCAGCAGCGGCGCGATCCCGTGGGCCGGCGGCTGAATGCCTGGGCCTTCTTCACGCTCGTGCGGATACTGTTCGGGCCGCTGGCGCGCGATGTGAACTGCGCCTTCAAGTTGATCCGGCATGATCTGCTCGACCGGATGGAGCTGCACTCGGAGGGCGCGCTGATCAATACCGAGATCCTGGTGCTGGCCCGGCAGATGCAGGCCCGGGTCGTCGAGGTGGCAGTCCATCATTACCCGCGGATCTCGGGCCGGCAGACCGGAGGCAATCCGCGCGTCGTGCTACGCGCCTTTGCCGAGCTGCTGGCCTTCCGGGCCGAGATCCGCCGGGCGGAGAAAGCCGCATGAGGCCCGAGATCTCGATCGTGATCCCGGCCTTCAATGAGGCGCCCCGGCTCCCGGCCACCCTCGACCGCATCCAGCGTTATCTCGCCCAGCTACCGACGACGGCCGAGGTCATCGTGGCGGATGACGGTAGCCGGGATGCCACCGCCGAGGTCGTCCGGCAGCGGGCTGCCCAGTGGCCGCAGCTCAGGCTGGTGTCGGCCGAGTACAACGCCGGCAAGGGGGCGGCAGTCCGTTTGGGGATGGCCGCGGCCACCGGCCGCTATCGGGTGTTTTCTGATGCCGATCTGAGCGTGCCGATCGATGACCTCGACGCCCTGCTGGAGGCGCTCCACGCCGGTGCCGGGGTCGCGATCGCCTCCAGGGCGCTCCGCGATTCGCGGGTCGAGCTCCATCAACCCTGGTATCGGGAGACGATGGGGAAGATCTTCAACAAGCTGGTGCGGACCTTCGTGCTCGGCGGAGTCAAGGACACCCAGTGTGGCTTCAAGGCCTTTACCGCCGAGGTCGCCGATCGGGTGTTCCCTCCGTTGCAGACCACCGGCTTCGGCTTCGACGTGGAGGTGCTCTATCGAGCCAAGCAGGCCGGCTACAGGATTGCCGAAATCCCCACGCGCTGGATCAATTCGCCGCAGAGTCGGGTGCATCCGGTCCGTGATTCACTCGCCATGTTCCTGGAGCTGCTCGCCATCCCGGACCGCGTGCGCAGGCATCCAACCCCCGGGGCCAAGGCCGAACCGAACGAGCGACTGGCTTCCGCCTGAGCAAAGCCCGGCGTCACGACATATATAGGATGCGACCTACGGACTAACCCGGTAGATGGTCACCCCGCCGTCGCGGTGAACCGACTGGAGGAAGGGTTGAGCATCCGGCTGAAATCCAGTCTTCGCCTCGTCCGGGCCCCAGTAGAGCAGGGTGATGCCATTGGTTCGGAGAAAGGCCTGGAGATCCGCGCCCGACGCATCGGGCTGGAGCACGGCGCGGACGTTGGCGATTTTCTGGAAATAGTCGAGTGTCTCGCTGTAATGGCCGACGTAGACGCTCACCCCCGACCAAGCCGGGAGCAGCTGACCAGCGCCTGGTGCGGACAGCGCCCGATCGCCCGGCTGGTGATTCGCCGACAGCCACGCCATTGCCTGCCAGGCGTCGTTGCTGACGTACGCCTCGGGGAACGCGCCCGAGGCAAAGCGCAGAGCGATCGCCAGCACGATCGCAGACGAGAAGCAGCAGGCCGTGACCAGGATCGCTCGAATGCGCCGGGCGCCCGCCGGCCGGAATCGAGTCGCGACCTCACGTAAGCCGACAGCGGCCAGGATGCCAATCGGAACGTAAAGCGCGTCCAGCAACCGGCGCTGGACGTTGGCCAGGTTGGGCAGATACAGCAAAGCGGCGACCAGCGGTGGCCACACGAGCATGAGCGCGAGCGCGCGGTCGCGCTGTCGCCCGGCGACGACCATCCCGATAATCGCGAGCCCGAGCGCCACTCCGAGGCTGATGACCAGGCTGACAGGATCGGGCGCCTGGTGCCGCCACTGGCTCGCCCACTGCGCGATGGTCGGATCTCGAAAAAGGATCCAGGCGTTGTAGGCGAGGAGGGGCAGCGTCGCGGCAAAGGGCGCGGCCTGCGCCAGAAGGACACGCCAGGGGGTTCGGTCGCCCCACGCGAACAGCAGCGCCTGGTAGGCGAGCCAGATCAGACCGAGCACCGGGATCATCTGCGGATGGATCGCCGTCAACGCGATCAGGGCAAGCGACGTGGCAGCGATCGGACGCCATAGGTTGCGGCCGTCTGCGATGCGCAAAAGGCCCAGGACAGCGGCGATGATCAGCGCCGTCGCCCAGGCAAAATGCGGGATCGCCAGCATCGAGTACCAGCCGCTGAGTTCAGGGAGATGGAGATCGAGCGCCTGGATTCGGGTTCCGAAGATCGACGGATTTCCGGCTGCCTGCGCCACGAATCCCAGGCCCGAACCCAGGATGATCAGCACCAGCGCGAGACGGTGGAGCTCCGGCTTGAGCACCCGGCGGCACAGACGGTCGGCGGCGATGATCAGCGCGATGCCGCCAGAAATTCGCGCCAGATGGTAGGTAGCGATCAGCGGCAGATGCAGGAGGGCGGCCAGGTGGCCGAAGAGGAGATAAAACCCGAACAGGAACACGCCCCCGTGGGGCTCGCTCGTATAGGGGTCATTCCAGAGCCACGAACCCTGCGCACCCTGGCGCATCTTGGCCAGGTAGGTCGTGGCGTCGTCCGCGATGAAGAAGAAGCCGGCGAAGTGGTGGCCCGGCGGTGTCCACAGGTAGGCGAGCAGATAGGGAAGGAGTGACAGGATCGCCAGGATGCCAGCCAAGACCAATGGAAACCTGGGCCATCGACCGGCTTGCCCCATCGCCTCCGGGGCCGGCCGCCTCAGCGGGAGCGCAGCAGCCATGGACCGGCGATGAAGAGCAACAGGGTGGCAAAGAAGAGGGAGTTGGCGACCAGAAAGACGATCGGATCCTGGGTCTGAGCCTGGCGAAAGCCCGGCTGGTTGAACGCTGGACCAAGGGGCAGGCGGGAAACGACGCTGAACAGGATCAGGAGCGTTGCCAGCATCACCGTCTGAGCCACCGGCCAACCGCGCTCGGCAATGGCGATGGCCGCAAACCATATCACCGGCAACAGGATCACCAGGTGATGCGGCCAGGTCACCGACGATAGAAGCGGAAGCAAGGGGACAAAGGCGGCGGCGCGCGCGAGTCCCTGCTGATCGCGACTCCGCCAGTACCAGACGGCAACCAGGACGATGGCCGCCGCGGTGGCCAGTAACGACATCCATGACAGGGTGAGCCACGGATCGGTGTAGGGATTGGCGCTGGCGACGCGACCGAGCAGGCCGCTCAGGGATTGGTTCGCGTAGACCGCGGTGCCGCGGGCCAGGGCCGGGACCACCTGGGTGAAGAACGCGACCGAGTCCGAGCCGCGTACCAATGCGGCGGCGACCGTGACGGCGGCAACGGACCCCAGCATCCAGGCGGCAGCCCGGAAGCGGCGATCCAGCAGAAGCCAGACCAACAGGAGGGCCGGCGTCAGTTTCAGGGCGGCGGCCAGTCCCAACGCTGCCCCAAACCGGGGGTCTCCCCGGACGATTCCCGCCACCCCGCCCGTCACCAGGAACACCACGATCAGATTGGCCTGCCCCTGGACGGCATCGATCCAGAGCGGATAGAAGGTCAGGGTGGCCACCGTGATCGCCGTCAGCGCCCAGGCCGCCGGGCGCAGCCAGCGGATGACGATGAGCAGCGACGCGGCCAGGCAGCCCTGGCAGATCAGCAGCCAGATCGCGCCCGCCAGATCGACCGGGAGCAGGGCGAGGGGCGCAATCAGCAGGGCGAAGACCGGCGGGTAGATGTAGGCGGGCCGCAGCGTTGGGTCGGGGAAGGGATGGTGAAGAAACGCCGCATAGAGCGGTTGACCAGACAGGATGCTGTGGCCGGCCGCCAGGTAGGCGCCGAAGTCCTGGTGCCGAAAGCCGCTCTGGACGACCACCAGCCCATAGATGGCGAGCGCCGTTCCGATGAGTGAAGCCTGCGCAATGAAGGCCGGCCGGACAGAGCGTGTCCCGGGTGCCGGCCGGGTGCCGGTCGTGGGGGAAGGCGTCGACACTGCCCACCTATAACGGGTGCGAGAAGGGGTTCCTCACACTCGCCGTTACACCGTCGTCATGGCTCGCGACCCGGCAACGGCCGGCCGACCGGCCATCCTGGCCCGAGTCGCCGCCCGGCTGACCACCCCGTTTATCGGCGGCGCGGCCCTGGCGGCGGCTCCCGTGCTC
>DASTJZ010000042.1:0-32644 GCA_035716185.1 Candidatus Dormiibacterota bacterium | reverse complement strand
CTAGTTCAACGACGTCCGGACCGTTCCAGCGGCGGCGGCATGGGCAACCATCTGCTTGAGCAGCACGATCTCCTTGCGCAACAGGCGCAGCTCGTGCTTGAGTCGGGAGTCGGTTCGTGGCTCGGCCAGCAGGGTTTGTTTCTCCGGCACCTGGAGGTTCAACGCGGCCGCGATCAGGTAGGAAAGAAGCTCCGGTTCCATCGGCGGTTCGGCCTCGTCCGCTTTCTGGCCGACCAGCTCGCGCAGCAGGTTGGAGTACTCGCGAAACGTTGTGGCGGTCTGTTCTGTCAAGCGCGCCGTGGCATCGAGGTCATCGCCGGCCTCCTGGATGATGCGCACCCGGCCGCGCAGATAGGGACGGTCCGCTGCCGTTTGCAGGATCTCGAAGCGAGACGCGCCCATCACCAGCAGGTTCATCCGTCCGTCCTCCAGGCGATCGATGCGCACGATCTTGGCCAGCGTGCCGACGTCATAGGGTGTCGATGCGCCGGTCTCGCTGCCCTCCCGAATGGCGACCACGCCGAAACTGTGTCCCTCTTCGAGGCAGTCCGCGATCATCTGCCGGTAGCGCGGCTCGAACACGTGCAACGGTAAAGGCATGTGGGGGAAAAGCACGACGTTGAGCGGAAACAGCGGCAGCCACTGCCCTGGCATATGGGCAGTATGAATCAGCAGGCCTGGGCGATGAAGCGAGAAGCTCGGTGAGCCATGGCCATCACGGTGATCATCGGGTTGACGCCGCAGGCGCTGGGAAACGCGCTGGCGTCGGCGACGAACAGGCCCTTGACCGCATGCGCCTGGTAGTCCGGCCCGATGACCGAGGCCTTCGGGTCATTGCCCATCCGAGCCGAGCCCATCTGGTGGAAACTGAGGTAACCCATCTCGCCCGGGCCGTATCCGGCGCGGTCGACCTCAGCCATGAACGCCTCGATCCCGCCACGCTGGCCAGGATGGTACGCGGCGAAGGCCGCCTGGCTGGTAAAGATCTCCAGCGCACCGCCCGCCTCCATGATCCGCACGCTGGCCTCGATACCGCGCCGCATGTCGGCGACGTCCTTGGCCGTCAGCCGGTAGTCAATTCGGGCGGTCCCATCCGTGGCCGTCACCCGACCGCCTTCGTGGTCGCGCACCAGCGGAGCGAGCACCGACATGTTCGGCAGCGCCCGCATCAGGCGGCGATAATGCGCCGGATTCCGCCAGGGGATCGCCAGGGCCAGGATCGCCGGATGCATCGGGCCCGACTCCAGCTTGACCCCGTGATGCTGCCCATCGAGGTTGATGAACTCATCGGTGAAGATCGCCTGCATCGTCCCCTCCCAGGGCCGCAGTGGCTCATCGAAGATCCCGACCACCGCCGTCCCTGGATGAAGCCGCAGGCCGGTCCCGACCGCTTCCCGGCGCAGTCCTGACCGCTGCAGCAAGGCCGGTGTCCCAATGGCGCCCGCCGCGGCGACGACGGCGTGACTGCGGACGATCAACGTGAACGCCGGCATGCCTTCCTGGCGGACCGTGGCTCGGACGCCGACGGCCCGCCCGTTTTCGATCAGCACGCGGTCGACCTTGCAATTCACGACGATCCGCGCCCGGCGGTGATAGGCATCCATCAAATAGGTACGCAGCGTCGACTGCTTGGCGCCCAGCTGGCAACCCAGACCGCAGTAGCCGCAGCGCGCGTCCTGGGTACAGCCCCGCACGTTGCGGGCCATCCGGTCCACGTGCCAGCCGAGCTTGTTGAGGCCGCGCTGCAAGACCTGTTCCCGCGCCGGAACCTCCGTCTGATCGCGATTCACGCCGATCCGCTCGCAGACGGCATCCAGTGACGCCGTGTACTCGTCGCTCATGAACTCCGATAGGCCGTCCCGGGTTGCCCATTCCAGGCGCTGCCAGTCCGGCGTGCGAAAGCTCGTGCTGTAGTTGACGACCGTGCCACCACCCAGGCAGCCGCCCGCTACGAGGGCGATCGATGCGTCCGCCGTCGCGGCGAACCCGCCCTGGAAGTAGAGCTTGCGCATCATAGAAAGCTCGATCTGGTCGAAGTCCGCCTCGTTGTAATAGCCGCCTTCCTCGAGCACGATCACTTCTCGACCCATCGAGGCCAGTTCGCCGGCAACCACGCCACCGCCCGCGCCCGAGCCGACCACCACCGCGTCGCAGGTCAACGTCGTGTCGCCGTCCAAAACCGTTGTCCGAATCGGCTTGGGGATGGGTGGCGGGATGCTGATCGGTCCCGGATAGCCGATCTCCGGCCACACCGGATTGCTGCCGTCGGCCTCGGTATCGCCCAGGAAGGCGAGCAGCGACAGACGCTTGAAGACCTGGAACAGCTGACGCCTGAAGGTTAGGCGACTGGTCGACCACTTCGTCATCAGCGCCACGCGCTCGTCGCGTGGCCAGTGATGGAATGGAAGCGGACGGCCGGTGAGGACGAAGGTTCCAAGCCGGCTACCGAAAACGCCCACGATCATCCGCAAGCGTCGACGGTCTGACGCGGACGGCAGCCGCTTGAAGGTGTCGTCCATCGAGCCCGCCACCCGGATCGGCGAACCGGGATGCCCCATGCCGCCGATGAAGGTATCCGCCATCGCCACCAGGACAGACGGCGGCCGCTGACGCGTGGTAGTCGACGGCGGCGCCTCAACGGCGATCGACATGCCTAACACCCCCCAGGCGGTCTGATCAGTAGCGCCATCATAAATCGAATTCCCCGGCAAGACCAGCCCCCGGTCCCAGAGGCGACAATGAGGGAGATGTGCTACTCAGACGACGCCCGGCCTCCCCTGCCGCCCATCATCGGCGGCTCTTCCGACGACCAGGACCTCGTCCTGACAGGATCCGACGGCAATCGGTTCAACGCCTACGCCGCTCGCGCCGCCAGGCCGAGCGGCGCCGGCATCGTCATCATCCCCGACCCACGTGGGGTGATCCCGTTTTACAAGGAGCTTTCCCGCCGGTTTGCCGAAGCCGGCATCGACGCCATCGCCATCGACTACCTGGCCCGCTCGGCCGGACAGGGCGAGCGGCCGGCGGATTTCGACTATCGAGCCCATATCGGCCAGACGACGCCCGCCGGCATTGCCAGCGACGTGGCTGCCGGGATTGCGTACCTCCGCTCCCAACCTGGCGGCCCGGAGCTTTCGATCTTCACGGTCGGCTTCTGCTTCGGCGGCGCCCAGTCATGGCGGCAATCGGCGGAACAGCCGGGACTCGCCGGAGCTATCGGCTTCTATGGCATTCCGAGCCGGGTGTGCGACGCCATCCCGCGGATGAAGGCGCCGCTCCTCCTCCTGCTCGGCGGCGCCGACCAGGCAACCACGCCCGAGGACTTTGAAGAGTTCGACCGGGAGCTGACGCAGGCCAAGGTTCCACACAAGAAGGTCATCTACGAAGGCGCGCCACACTCTTTCTTCGACCGGACATTCGAGCAATACCAGGAAGCCTCAGCCGATGCCTGGCGCCAGGTGTTGGCCTTCATCAAGGAGCACACACGGCAGCCGGCTCGCGCCTGAAGCTCGGACGCGCCGGTGTCTGGCTGGGCTCGATGGCCAACCTGCCGGCGACCGAGCTGCGGCGGGCGGTCGCCGCCATCGAAGAGATGGGCTTTGGAACCATCTGGATCGGCGAGGCGGTCGCGCGCGAACCCTTTGCGGCGTCGGCGTTGATCCTGGCGGCCACCAAGCAAGTGAAGGTCGCGACCGGCATCGCAAACATCTGGGTTAGGGACGCGACGGCGATGATAAACGGCGCGCGGACGCTGGCGGAAGGCTGGCCGAATCGATTCGTCCTCGGCCTTGGGGTCAGCCATCAACCGATGGTGAAAGAGCGTGGCCATCAGTACGAGCGGCCGCTCACGGCGATGCGCGAATACCTCGAGGCGATGGAGAATACGCGCTACCGCCCGCCGATGCCGGACCCGCCGCCACCCATCGTGCTGGCCGCGTTGGGCGTCAAGATGCTGCAGCTGGCCAGGGAGCGAACGGCCGGCGCGCATCCTTACTTTGTGCCGGTCGAGCACACCCTCGAGGCGCGCGGCATCCTCGGCGATCACCGGGTGCTGGCGCCCGAAGCCGCGGTGGTCTTTGGTCACAACCGGGAGGGCGCTCGCGCGACCGGCGACCGTTACATGCAGACGTATCTGGCCCTCCCCAACTACCGGCAGAACCTGGTGCGGCTGGGCTGGCCGCATGACCAGCTCGAGGCAGCGGGCAGCGATCAGCTCTTCGATGCGATGGTTGCCTGGGGCGACGACCGGGAAATCGCTCGCAAGCTCCGGCTGCATCACGAAGCCGGCGCCGACCACGTGGCGGTGCAGGTGCTGACGGCGCCGCCGAACAAGGCGCCGCTCGATGACCTGCGACGCCTGGCGCCGTTGATCCTCGGGTAGCCCCGCCTACCCTCCCCCAGACGGCTCGGCCCGCTTACGCTTCGGGCGCTCGAGCTGACCGGATCGGTCGGGCCATTCGTAACCCGCCCAGGGGTCGTAGTCGACCTCGAGCGCTTCCTGTGGCGGGCGCTCGGATTCCGGAACGTTGACCAGGTTGATCCGAATCCTGGTCCAGGTGGTGTTGCGACCACGCATCGAATCGACCAGGATGTCAGCCGGCGCGAGATGCGCCCATACCTCGGGATGGCGCGCCCGCCAGCGTTGCAACCCGGCTCGAGCCTCGGCCTCGTTCGCGGCGCGGGCAATCTCGATCAACGGCATCAGGCTGCGGCGGCGACCGGTTGGCCCGACGCTCTTTCCGGGCGCCGGCGGAGGAACCTGGCCCTTCGGCACAGCGGAACGGTCTTCGCGTTTGCGCCGGGTCAGTTGCACCCGCGCAGGCTCGCCCTCCTGTTTCACGAAGTGCGGCGGCCAGGGCGCGTCGCCGAACCCGGCGGCCTCGTGCTGCGCGGAAAGCTCGAGCAGCGCGTCCAGCGAACCGACGGCTTCGTCGATGCCGCGCGATGGATCGCCAATCCGGGCGAAGCGCTTTGGGACGGTGGCCAGCGTGAACGCAGCCGGATCGCTGTCAGGGACTTCATCCCACGTGAGCGGGGTCGACACCCGAGCGTCGGGCAGTGGTCGTACCGAATAGGCTGACGCGACGGTACGGTCTTTGGCGTTCTGGTTGTAATCGAGAAAGACGCCGTGGCGTTCTTCCTTCCACCAGCGGCTGGTGGCAATCTCGGGCGCGCGCCGCTCGACCTCGCGCGCCAGTGCGACCGCCGCCCGCCGCACCTCCGGAAACGTCCAGCGTCGTTCGATCCGGCAATAGATATGGAAGCCGCGCGATCCCGAGGTCTTCGGCCATCCCGTGAGGCCGAAATCGCGCAGCGTGTCGCGAGCCACGAGCGCGACGTCGCGGATCTGGGACCAGGTGACGCCCGGCACAGGGTCCAGGTCGATGCGGAGCTCGTCCGGATGGTCGAGGTCGTCGGCGCGAACCGGGTGCGGATTCAGGTCGATGCAGCCAAGGTTGATGATCCAGGCGAGCTGTGCGGCGTCGCGCACGACGATCTCCTCTGCCGTGCGCCCGGAGGGAAAGGAAAGGACGACGGTCTCGATCCAATCAGGTCGCGAGGTGGGCGCCCGTTTCTGGAAGAACGCCTCGCCTTCGGCGCCGTTGACGAAGCGCTTCAACGCCATTGGGCGCCCATCTACTCCACGAATGGCGCCTTCGGCCACGGCCATGTAATAGCGAACCAGGTCGAGCTTCGTGTATCCGGCCTTGGGGAAAAAGACCTTGTCCGGATTGGTAATCGTTACCTCGCGGCCGGCGACCTCGAGGACTTCCTCCCGGGTTGGCATCGACCTAGGGCATCCGCTGCGCGGTGCGGCGCGCCAGGGCCATGACCGTCAGCATCGGATTGACGCCCGAGCTGATGGGGAAGGCGCTGGCATCGGTGACGTAGAGGCCGCGAGCACCCCACACCTGGCCGTCCGGATTTGCGACGGAGCTCCTGCGATCCGGCCCGATGCGGCAGGTTGCCATCTGGTGCGCACTGAAGATCGTGACCCGGTTCGCCGCCACGCCACGCCGGCGGATCTCCGCCTCGGCCGCGCTCATCTCCGTTTGACGATCGAAGATCAGCGGAGGCGTGTGCAGGGTGCCGAACCGTACGGCTCCCGCGGCTCGATGGATCCGCACTCCATCGATCATCGCCTGGGTGAGCAAGCCCGCCGTTTTGGGTTCCATCCGATAGGTGGTCTGCGGGGCACCGTTTCGGTCAACGGAAACCCGACCGCCTTCCCGGTCGCGAGTGATCAGGATGAAGGCGGCGGTCCGTTCGGCGCGGCGCATCTCATTCCGGTGCTGGGCACTGCTCCACCACGGCAGGGACGCCGCCATATTGCCCGGCAGGACGGGAGGGACCTCGATGCGAAAGCCATAGCCCGGCGCCACGTCGTTGAAGGCTTCACTCACGACCGACTGCGGCACGCCGCTCCAGATCCGGATCGGGGACTCGTACTCACCCGCCACGACGGCGGTCGGGTGCAGAGCAAGATGCCGCCCAACATGCTCGCCGCCGATGCCCGAACGGAGCAGGACCGCGGGCGAGCGCAACGAGCCTGCGGCCAGCGCGACCATCGGTGTCTTGATTCGGACTTCACCGCCGTCGACGCGCGCGACCACACCGGTGACGCTGCCGCCCGAGAGCTCCACGCGCTGGGCGTCGCAACCAGTCAGGATCACCGCCCCATCGCGGCAGGCGTCGACCAGGTAGGTCCGCATGGTCGACTGTTTCGCCCCCAACCGGCAGCCGAAACCGCAATGTCCGCAGTCGCCACAGCCACGGACGTTCCGCGGAATCGTTCCATACGCCAGTCCGAGCTCTTGCAGACCCTTCTCGAGGACCGCATTCGCGCCGTTACGTTCGCTCTCATTCGTATCGACGTCCAGGCGGGCCTCGACCGCGTCATAGTGCGGATCGAGGTCATCGGCAACGCCGAGGGCGGCCCACTCCTCGCGAATCGATGGAGGGAGGCGGAGCGAGGTGCACCAGTTGACCGCTGTTCCGCCGCCGACGGTGCTGCCGGCCAGCAACGAGATCGACCGATCCTGGGTCGAGCCGATACCGCGATCGAGGAAGAGCGCCGCCGATCCGGCCAGCTCCAGTCCTTTGAAATCGGATTCGCGGCAGAAGCCGGCCCGCTCGAGGATGACGACCTGCTTGCCCCGGGCAGCGAGCTCTGCGGCGGCCACACCGCCCCCGGCACCCGAGCCGATGACGCAGACATCAGCCTCGATGCTCTCGCCAGCCTTGGGTTGGCGGACCATGAGCCCCGCCGGAGTGGCCGGCGCGACCAGTTCCGGCCGCGCGTAGCCGGTGAGCTTCCAGTAGGGCGAGTTCTCGGCACCGTAGCTGTAGAAGAGGGTGAGACGCTTGAGGACTTGAAACGCGCGCCGCTTCAAGGGAAGCGGGCTGGCTGCCCAGCGCCGCAGGTAGGCTTCGCGTTGGTCCTGCGTCAGCGAACTGAACCGGACCGGCCGCCCGTTCAAGACGAGGTTCAGAAGCGGCGATTCCAGCGTATCGAGCAGGCGATCAAGCTCCGCCAGATCCGCTGGGCGATCCAGAGCGGCGATCTCCGCTCGTATTCGCGCCGGGACGCCCAGCGCGCTGGCGGAGGGCAGGGCCGCACCATCACCCGGGACCAGCGTGTCGCAGATCGCGGTGAGGGCACGGTCGCGATCGCTCATTCGGTTACCTTAAGTCTTGCAAGCGAACTCGAGTTCTGGGAGGGATGTCATGCGCCGTTTGCTCGTGCCATTAATGACCTTGCTCGCGTTGCTGGCCCCACAACCAGTCCTCGCCGGTCAGCCGGCAGTCGGAGTGGTCACCAACTTCGGACCAAACCTGGCCGCCGTCTGTCCACAGCCCGAGGGGATCGCCATCGACCCGACCGGCAACCTCTACGCCGCCTCCTTCGCTTTCAAGCCGGTCGCCAACATCTGTGTCGAGAATCGCTCTGGCCAGATTGTCGACGTCATTCCGGTCGCGGCCGGGAAGGCGGGGATCGCCTCGCTGCTGGGCGAGCTCTTCGAACCCAGCCAGGGCCTTTATGTGGTGGATTTCGCCGATGGCGCGCCGACCAACGGCCGGCTGTTGCGTATCGACGTGCGGACCCACGCCGTGACCGTGCTCGCCACCGGTTTCCAGGCACCGAACGCGATCGCCCAGGACCGACACCGCAACCTCTATGTCTCGGACTCGTTCCTGGGCGCGATCTTCAAGGTGAGTCCGGATGGTTCGAGCAACACCGTCTGGATCCAGGACCCACGCCTGCTGCCGCAACCCGGCGGATCGCCGCCGTTCGGTGCAAATGGCGTGGCCTTCGATCGGAACCAGCGGTTCCTCTATGTCGCAACCACCTCAGACAGCAAGATCTATCGCATCCCGGTTGAGAAAGATGGCAGCGCCGGCGCCATGCAGTTGTTCGCATCGGGCGCGGCGATCGATGCCAGCCAGCACACGAGCGAGGCGCTTCACGGCGCCGACGGCATCATGTTCGATGTCCGCGGCAACCTCTACGTGTGCGCGAACTCGGCGCAGCATCCCGCTCCGGGGCTTCCCGGAGAAATCCAGGTGCTATCGCCGGACGCACAGCTGATCGCCCGCTACGACGGTATCGGGAACAACGACCTGGACTTCCCAGCCAGCCTCGTGTTTCATGAGCGGGCGCTGTACATCACCAATCTGTCGCTCGATACCGCCGGCGCGAATTCGAAGTTGTCGGTACTCGGCGTTCCCTTCCCCGGACTCCCCCTCAGACCCTAGGCAGCTCACAGCTAGGCAGCTCGCGGATCGGCGGCCAGGCGAAGAGCGGTGAGGGCGTCCCGGAGGACGCCGGCCGCCTCATCGACGGGATGGCGGAACTCGGACCAACGGTCGTCTGTCCGCTTCAGGTGCGCGTCGATGGTCCAGTACGGCGCGCGCGTGGTCCTCGCCATACGTCGCTCCAGCTCGAGGGACGGCACAAGCCAGCACTCGGGAAAGAACCGATCGGCCCGCCGCTCCCAGAACAAAAGAACCAGCCAGAAATCCTCGGACGCGACGAAGGTCGATCGATGGACCGAGAAATGGACGCTGCCATTCTCCCGGAGCAATGCCGTGCCTTTGACTTGAAGAGAAAGCGCCAGGGGCGTGCCAACGAGTTGAAGCAGCAGGTCCCGCCCGGCGGTATCGAACGCCGGTCGGAAAACCAGCAAGTCTTTGTGATTTGCCTTCAGGAGTTCTGTAATCCAGGCGAACTCATACAGTCCGCCCTGGTCGATGCGCAACGTCGGCAGCGCTTGGGGCGACGGGGCTTTCAGGTCCCGACCTGGCGCAAAGAGCTTCCAGAGCTCGGCGCGCGGATAGCGGTACGGGGCGAGCCGATCCGCACCCGTTGGAGAACCCTCGAGACGATAGATGGTCCGCCGCGACGAGTCGTGATGCCGCTCGGCAATCCGAAGGACGGTTTTCCCATCCATGCACCAGCAGGGTTCGCCAACTTCGCTGGTTACCGGATCGAACAGGCACAGCACAACAGAGAATCGGTCGTGGGTTGGAAACGAGCTTGCCCGAAAGTCCCACTCGTGACGCCCATGTGAGGCCACATATCGGCTCAGCTTTAGCTGCGCGAATGTTGGCGGTCCAACTCCGTTCCAGCTGTAGGCGCGGTCGACGCCGTGGGCATCGACAAAGGGAATCCACGGGTGGAGCCGGCCTCCGCTTCCAACAACGAGTGCTTCGTCGACGGCAAGCTCACCGAGCCAGCCAATTTGGACCCGATCCATACGTCGCATATGCGGTGCAACGATCGGCATGACGAGACCTGTCAAAGGCGTTGGCCGAGAGGGCCCGCCTAGTGCTCAGTCCTGGAGGACCACTCCGGCCCCACTGGGGTGTCACGAACCTCGATCCCAAGTTCTGCCAGGGCGTCGCGGACGAGATCAGCTTCCGAGTACCGGTGGTCCCGGCGCGCCTCGTCACGCAGCCGAAGCGCCAGCTCGATGAGTGCCGGCACCGGTTCCGTCCGACTTGTCACCCCCCGCTGAGCGGCCTCGGCGAGGCGGACCAGCATGCCTCGATAGATCGACCGGGCTCGCTCCAGCGTTTCGCGTTCGTATCCGTCCGCAGTTGCGGCACTGACCTGCGTGTCGAGCTCGAGCAAGGTTGCGACAGCAGTCTCGAGGTCGGATCGTTCGATGGCACGATCGAAGTCGCGCCGATGTCGAGTCGCGCTGTCCAGCAAAGAACGCTCGACTTCCCGCTCGGGGCTCGGCTGCCATCGGGCCGCCACAAGCGGCGCTTTCGAGCTCACTCTGCTGCGCACCTCAGCGAGCCCGACCCGCGCCCCCGTGGGATATAGCCGTTCTGCTCCAGCCTGCCGGATGGCCACGTAGCCGCGGCCGCGCACCTCGAGCATGTCCTGGTCGAAATCGAAGATGGCCGCCGTGTGTTCGGCGACGCCGAGGATTCCCACTCCTTGCGGCAGCTGGCCCTCCAGCTGCAGCAGCCGGCGTTCTCCCATATAGCAGTAGCTCGTGTCGTGGCTTCCACCCTCGGTGTTGTCGTAGTGCGGGATGACCGCGAAATCGAGACCAAGTGGCGCCAGCAGATTCAGACCCGGTAGCCAGTGGGCGGCCAAACCAACCTTGTAGATCTCATAAACTGGAAGAGCCACCTTCCCCAGGGTGATGGCTGCCGCGCTGGCGAAGGTCACACAGCCGCCGTCCAGAAGATGCCTGCCAATGTTCTCGGGCACCCGCGTGCCGCTCCAGTGTCGCAGGGCATAACTCGGGCTCCCCGGGCCTGCGAAGATGTACTCGCTATCCGCGAGCTGGACGTAGAGCCGCTCCAGGGCCAGCTGGTCCGCGGTTTCCCGATTGCGAAGCGACGCAATTTCCATCGGACGGCCGAGTTTGCGCTGAAAAAAGTCCAGTGCCCGCTTCGAGAGTTCGTCGGCATTCTCTTGAAATCCGTACGGCGTATCGATCATCACCGCGCGCTTCGGCGGTGATCCGACGCGGCTCATCAGCTCGCGATGGACGGGCGCCATTTGCGCCGACATTTCGCCTGAACCGATGATGCAGAGTAAGCGTGGTCGGGGCGCCAAGTCGAGGGTCTACTGCTCCTCGGCTGGCGGAAGCGGCGGTGGATTTTCGCTCGAGGCCTGCTGCTTGTCGCCGATCAGGTCTCGGGGGTCGTCCGGATTGACGATTCGCTGGCGGAACTGATAGACGTCCTTCACCTTAAATCCATCTTAGGCTGGCGATTCCTGGTCGCGGAGAGCTGCTGACGCTACGAAAGGTAGCTGGCCGGACGGGTCACGCCTTCGGACTTGCCGCGCCGCCATAGCCAGACCAGCGGGACCAGTCCGACAACCGAGACCACCACATAACCGGTGATGCCGTTGAGCGAATCGAAGACGGTGTGGAGCACGGCGACCAGTAAGTAGGCGCCCACAATTCCCCAGCTGAGGCGGAGCCGGTTGTGCCGCCGCGCCGCCGCGAAGATGGCGCCACCGACAAGAGCGGACCACATACCGTGGCCAAACGGCGACAGGACCCCGCGGATCAACTCGGTCACGACGATTGAGTCCAGTGAGAGGAGGAGTCGATGGCCCTGGACAACGAACATCGAAACCAGCGCGTAGCCGCTGCTCTCGAGCGCGGCAAATCCAAAGCCGACCGTGGCTCCCAGGACCATGCCATCCCGGATGTGAAATCGATGGATTCCCCAGGCCACGAACAGGATCAGCACGGCCTTGACAAACTCCTCGATCAGGCCCACCGCGACGACGGCCAGAAGCCCCGTTGTCAGCGTCAGCAGGTAGTACTCGAGGACCGACGCACCGATCACACCGATGACACCCGCAATCAGAAAAGCGGAAACGATTCGCCGGGGCGATAACTCGGGACTCGGATCGTGGTCGAGGTACCAGACCACCGCGGTAACCGGCACCAGGAAGCTGCCCAGGAGTACGACAGTCGGCAGGATGATCAGGTTGCCGGTGAGATTGACCACGCCGATCGTCGCCAGCCAGAGCACGAGTCCGATGAGAAAGACCGCCCACCACGCTGGCGCCCAGCGCGAGCTGCCGGCCTCACCGGCATCCGCTACCCGTGCCATGAGTGAGCCTTAGATTAGTCGGACGGTGAGACCCTCGAGCCGCAAGACTTCCGCCGCGCCAAACGTCTCATCCGAATGGACGACGAAACCCCGGCGGACCTGGGGCGAATCCTCGATCTCGCAGCGTGCTATATGGAGGACCACGGACGGGCGCGCTTCCGGTTTGGCGGGAAGCCTGGTCGGCCGGCCTGCCCCGTGGCGGCGATCGCGCTGGCCCTCGGATACGATCCCCGGCGCATCGGCCGCGGGTGGTTCTTCCTGATGCCGAACGACGTGCACCGCGCGGTTGGATCGGTCATTCTTCGGAGCGGCCTCCTGGATGATCTCCCAGTCCCCGCCGACCTCTATGAACGGCGAAAGCTTCGACCAGCAATCATGTCGCCCTTTCGAGCCGTGCGAGAGCTGGCCAGATGGAGCGATGACAAAGCCCTCGACGTACTCATCATTGGCGCACTTCGCCATCGGGCAAGTAGCCTGATGAGATGGAAGATCGATGCGCGAGCTGAAAGGTCGCGCCGCGCTGTTGACGGGCGCCTCGTCAGGCTTGGGGCCGATCATTGCCCGCCGCCTGCACGCCGAGGGGGTGCAGTTCATTTTGAGTGCGCGCCGGGAGGCGGAGCTCCAACGGCTGGCCGCCGAATTGCCCGGCTCGCGGGTGATCGTCGCCGACCTTGCCCGGCGAGGGGAGGCCGAGCGGCTCGCGGCTGAAGCCGGCCGCGTCGACATTCTCATCTCGAATGCCGGCGTTCCAGTGAGCGGCCGTCTCGTCGATCTCGAGGTACCGAACATCGATCGCGGCCTGGACGTCAACTTACGCGCTGCGATCGTGCTGACGCGTCTCCTGCTTCCAGGGATGCTCGAACGGCAGGCCGGTCACGTCGTCGTAATGGCCTCGCTCGCCGGCCAGATCCCGGGTCCACGAAATTCGGTTTACAACGCAACCAAATTCGGGCTCCGCGGCTTCGGCCACGCCCTACGGACCGAACTTCGCGGCACCGGTGTCAGCGCCTCAGTCGTCAGTCCGTCGTTCGTCAGCGAAGCGGGAATGTGGGCGGACTCGGGACAGCACAGTCCGTTCGAGGTTCCGCCGGGGCGCGTGGCCGATGCCGTCCTGCACGCCATCCAGCAGGACAAAGCTGAGATCACGGTCGCTCCGGTGATGGGCCGGATTGGAGGCCGGTTCGCCCTGATCGCGCCGAGCACCTTTCTGCGGGTGGCCGGCCGGACCGCTGGCATCCCACCAGAAGCCGTCGAAGGGCAACGCTCCAAGAGCTAGCGACTCAGGTCTTTATCGCGGGAAAGGAGCCGCGCGGTTCGCCTTGTTCCTCGATATCGCCGATGAAACCTCCCCAGCCAGGTGCAGAAGCGCCACCAGCCGGCGCGGTCACCACCAGCAACCGAACATCAATTCCGCTGCGAATTCGGTAACCGTGCTCGAGCCCGCTCGGGAGAAAGACGAAGCCTCCTTTGTCGACTTCGAAGGTCTCCCCATCGCATTGGAAGGTCAAGCCGCCATCGAGCACGTAGAAGATTTCGTCTTCCGTGTCATGCGTGTGGTCTGGCGGCTCTTCACCGGCTCGAGTCGTGTACTCCATGAACCCAACCCGCCGTCCCTGGCCTTTCTCGCCAGCTTTGACCGTGAAGTCGATGCCGTAGGTGTAGGTCCATCCCTTGCCCGCCTTCAGGGCATAAGGCCGTGACCGGCGATCGGTCATCTGGCGAGCTTGAATGCCTTCTGCACGAGCCGCCTGACGGCGGGCCGGGCAAGGTCGGCGGGCTCGCGGAGGGTGATGAATCGGGAGTCTTTCCCCGAGCCCTCCAGCAGGCCAGTGCCATCGTCCAGCTCACGGCCCCGGTAGACAGTAAGCGCTGCGTGGTTGGTGAATGTCCCGATGCCAACGACGTTCTCGCCATCAACCGCATAGCGGACGATCTTCCACATGTACGTCTTGGCGCGTGGTGGCTTGCTCTGAGAGGTGATTTCCTCCGCCGAGGGCGCAATCTCCTTGATCAACTTCCGGGCCGCCACGGCGATGGGTCGAACCGCTGGCGGGACGAGCTTGAACTGCTCGGAGACCGAAACCTGACCGCTTGCCATGGGTAATACCTATTGTTTCACGCCACCCCTACCACGATTTTTCCTTTGGCATGCCCTTCGCCCATATAGTTCATGGCCTCGGCAGCCTGGCTCAGCTCGTACTGCCGGTCGATGGCAGCGGTCAGCTTTCCAGATGAAACAAATTCGCCCAAGACCATCAGGTCCGCCTTGTTGAGCTTTGCGATGAAGAAGGCAAATCTGCGGCTGCCGAACAGGGAGGCCAGGCGGAAGCGGACGATGTGCATGATCGCGCGGTTCCCGCCGAAGACGGTATAGGCCGAGGCCCCGGCCAGGATGAACGTGCCGTGTGGCTTCAGGACTTTCGTGTTTTCAGACCACGAATGGCTGCCAGCGATGTCCACTAACACGTCGTAGCGTTCGGCGCTCTGGGTGTAGTCCTCCTTGGTGTAGTCGATGACCCGATCTGCCCCGAGCGACCGCGCCTGGTCGAGATTCCGCGGACTACAGACAGCGGTGACCTCGGCTCCGAGCAGCTTCGCTATCTGGAGGGCGAAGCTGCCCACACCTCCGGAAGCTCCGTTGATCAGGACCCGTTGGCCTGGTTTGACCCGGCCTCGATCGCGAACGGCCTGCAAGGCGGTGACCGCGGCGACGGGCAGGGCGGCCGCCTGCTCGAACGTCACGTTGGCCCGCTTGCGCACCACTGGACCGCTCTCCGGGATGGAGATGTACTCGGCGAAGGCGCCGGGGCGGCCTCCGAAAACCTCATCACCCACGTTGAACTGTGTGACATTCTTGCCAACCGATTCGACGATCCCGGCGAAGTCAGTTCCAAGGACCACGGCCTTCGCCGTGAAGCGCCCGGCCAGCCACCGCGCGGTGTAGGCAGCGCGGCTCATCGGCCAGAAGTCGACCGGGTTGATGGACGTGGCGCGGACCCGGATGAGCACGCCATCGTCGGCAACGATCGGCCTGTCGATTTCTTCAATTCTCAATGCATCTGGACGGCCGTGGGTGTGGCAGACGATGGCTTTCATGCTTTCCGAGCCCCGCCCGATACGTGGCTCTGTCATGGCAGCAGTGGTGGTCACACCCATGTCAGCTCAGCCGGAACGGCGGGTACTGATCGGTCACCAGCAAGAATGCATAAGCAGTGACGCGGTTGCTCCAACGAAGGACGCCGGCGACGAAGTTGAACAGGCTTCTCGGGTAGGTTCCCGTGAACAGAATGGCGAACCAGGCGACGATCACAGCGCCGACGGCAGCGACGCCAAGGAAGAGCAGCACGATGTAATGCGGGATGGCGAGAAACCACTTGACCAGCGGCAGCCAGCGGTTGAGCCGATGAGCATCGGGGTAGTCGAAGTTGAGATGCACGGCCTGCTCTTCGTCAGTCGATGGATATCGGTCGTCGAGCAAAGCCAGGTAGGCCGTGACGCGATTGGAGAAACGCAGGACGTTGAGATTCCAGTCGAACCACCAGCGCGGATACTTCTGTCGGAACAGAATCATCAGCAGCAGCGGGAGGAACAACAGTCCTGCGCCGCCCGCCAGGGTCGCCGAATGATCGTGGTTATCTAGCGTCCAGCTCGACAGCAAGCCGAGCACAACGAGAATCGGTAGCGCCGCGAAAATGCGGAAGAAGGTCGTGAACCGATCGAGCGGTCGGGTGGGAAATTCGACGTCGAACTGTACCGGGTAGCTGCTTACCATGTTGTCACCTCACTGAATTCCGAAATTGCAACTGGACGGTCTTGATCACGAGCCAGACGACGAATCCCAATTCGCCCAGGCAGCCCACGGTCACAATGCTCTGGACTGCTCCGGGAAATGGTGGCGGTTTTGTCGGACTTGACTTCAGGCTGACGACCTCGTGGCCGCGAAGGGCTTCCAGAAACGGCTGAAAACTGCCTAGGACCAGACAGCGTAGGGTGGCACCGTCCGCTACCACCTCGCTGACGCCTGACGCCCGCTTGATCTGGTGAACCGGTGGCGAGCCCACAAAGCTGACCTCAACCCACTGCGCCAGTGGCTCTTCTGTCATGGTCTCCACGCTAGGGGATGGCCCGAGCGTTGAAATCAGTGGAATTACGGATACCTCGCCAGCTCCGGTAACGCAGTGCCGTAGTAACGTCTCACTCACTATGGCGAGGCCGGGCCAGCGGGTTGGCAACCTGCCGGCTGAAACGACGAGCTTCATCGGACGGCGGCGCGAGCTAGCGGAGATTAGAAGGCAGCTCGCCGGTGCTCGCCTGGTCAGCCTGGTGGGGCCCGGCGGAGTTGGCAAGACGCGGCTGGCTGTCCGCATGGCTAGGGATCTCGCCCGTGGGTTTCGGGAGGGCACCTGGTGGGTTGAGCTCGCCGACGTTCGTGATGCTGCCCTGGTCAGCAACGCGGTGATGACGGCGCTGGATCTCCGCGACCAGGCCGGGGCCGATCCGCTGGCGCTGCTCCTCGCCTACGTTCGGGACAAGGACCTCTTGCTCGTGCTGGACAACTGTGAACACCTCCTCGAGGCCACCGCGCAGCTGGTGGCCGACGTGCTTAGTGGGGCTCCGGGTGTGCGCGTGATTGCGACAAGCCGCGAGCCGCTCTCGGCGCCTGGCGAACATGTCATCCCCGTTCCACCGCTCGAGCTGCCGCTATCCGACCGCGATGAGTCGCTCGCTCAGCTGCGCCAGAACGAGGCGATCAGCCTGTTCACCGAGCGGGCGGCGGCCGCATCCGGCGGCTTCGAGCTCGGCGCGTCGAACCGTGCCGCCGTCGTCGATATCTGCCGCCGGCTCGACGGTCTGCCGCTGGCGATCGAGCTGGCAGCGGTCAAAACCCGGGTGCTCGGCGTGGAGCAGATCCGCGATCGGTTGAACGACCGGTTCACTTTGCTAACGGCAGGAGGTCGGGCCGCTCTTCCCCGCCATCAGACGCTGCAAACCACCATCGACTGGAGCTATGACCTGTTGCCCACGGCCGAGCGCACGCTGCTACGCCGGTTGTGCGTCTTTGCCGGACGCTTCGCACTCGAGGATGTGGAGCCGGTCTGCACATTCGGCGATGTGCCGCCAGCGCAGGTATTGAATTTGCTCTCCTCGCTCGTCGAGAAGTCGCTGGTCATCAAAGAAGACGTCAGGGATATCGCCTGCTATCGGCTGCACGAGACCATGCGCGAATACGCCACCCTCAAGCTGCGTGCCGCCGGCGAGGAGGACACCCTCGGCGAGCGCTGTACGGAGTACTACCGGTCGAGGTGCGTGCGCTATCAGCCGGAAGTTCGATACCACCTGGCGGAGTGGCTCGAGTGGATGGACCTCGAGATCGACAATATTCGCGCAGTGCTTGGCCACTGCCTCACCCGGCGGGACGCGGTGCGGGGCCTCGACCTCGCCACCGGCGTCGCCTGGTACTGGATCACGCGCGCCACTAGCGAGGGCGTGCGCTGGCTCGAGGCGTTCCTCGCGTGCGGACGCGGAAATCCCGAGGCACAGTTCTGGGCCTGCTTCTTGCGGGGCTTTCTCGCCGTCCTGAAGGCGGACGCGGCGGCCGGAACGGAAGCGATCGAACGCGCCCTCGCGACGGCTCGAGAGCTCGGCCAGCCGATCTTTGTATCGCAGGCGCTGTCAATGTCATCGATCGCCGCGAACCTGGCCGGTGATCGTACCGCGGCGATCCGGTTCCTCGATGAGGCGAATCTCGTGACGAGCACGCTCGATGACATCCAATGCAGAATTTCCGTCCTCCAGGCTCGATCGCTCCACGGATTCTTCGGTGGCGATATCGCCGCCGTCGTCTCGGCGGCCTCGGAAGGTGCGAGCCTGGGTCGAGAGGCGGGTGACCTCTACAGCCTCGAAATGATGTTGCTGAATCTCGGAGGCACCGCCTTTATCACGGGCGATCTGAACCAGGCCAAGAAGTTCTACACCGAAGCCCTTGCGATCGCGCGCCGGATCGACGACCGGGTTGCGGAATACGCTTTGCTCGACGGATTGGGCTGCACCGCGGCGGGTTCTGGCCAGGCACGGCTGGCGGCGCAATTGATTGGGGCGGCGGAAAACATCCGAACCCAGGCCGGAGCGAGCCTGATTCCCATCCTGGCGCCAATGATCGCCCAGGCTGAAGCGTCAGGCGCTGCGGCCGTTGGTCAATCGACCTGGGACGCCCAGCTCAATGCTGGAAAGCAATTGAGCCGCGACGAGGCAATCCGGTTGGCACTTGGAGAGCCTCGCACTGCGGTGGCGGCCGGTAGTAAGCAAGACGGCGAGGTGGGGCCGCTGGGGAAGCGCGAGGCGGCGGTCGCCCGGCTGGTCGCGGAAGGCCTGAGCAATAAGCAGATCGGGGCACGCCTGTTCATTTCGGAGCGCACCGTCGACAGCCACGTCCGCAACATCCTGAACAAGCTCGGGTTCATGTCACGGGCACAGATCGCCGGCTGGGTGTCCTCCGAGAGCTAGCCGAATTCGACGGCGAGATAGGCGGTGCCGTTCCCGGTGATCACCCAGGCGCTCCCCACGTAGTGATACGGTCCCAGGATGTTGGCCCGATGGGGGGCGTCACCCATGAACCACGAGTTCATCATCGCGTCATTCGGGCCACCGCCCACGAATCCGATGTTCTCGCCCGTTCGCGAACCCAGATGGCAGCTGAGGTCCTGGACCGAACCGCCGGCGTGCGAGATATACCCCTGGGCCGCCATCCGCTGGGCGTTCTGTGTGGCGACGGCCGCAAGGCACGGATTCCACTGGAGCGGCGGCAGGCCGGCGGCAGCGCGATCCTGGTTGATTAAGCCCAGCTGGCCGGTCCCGGCGGCGACGGTGCTCGAGGACGGTGCGGGCGGCTTGGCCTGCGCGGTTGTCGTGCGAGCGGCGACCGCGACCTTCTGTTGCGGCGGCGCCGGCGTCGGAGCGGAGGCTACAAGATGGTGGGTGGTGAGGAAGATGAGACGGTCGGAATCCGGAGCAGTCACGACCGAGCCGGAATTGGAAACCGTGGCAGATTGCGCAACCGTGGCGTGGCGAGCCGGAAGCCATGGCGCCGCGCCAAGCAGAATGACCAGCAACACACCGGCCGGAGCCAACCTGAGGCCCCGGTGCCGCCCCTGAACCTGATCCCCTATGACCCACAGATGGTATCGGAACGCGGCTGAGATTTCACCGCATGGGGCCACTCAACATTTGATAGTGTCCCGGTAGTGGCAAGGGTCTTCATCACCGGCTCAGCCGATGGCCTGGGCCAGCAGGCAGCGCGGCAGCTTGTCGCACTCGGGCACGAGGTGGTCCTCCACGGACGCAGCCGCGAGCGGGCCCAGCAGGCCATGCGCGCCGTCCCGGGCGCCAAAACGGCATTGGTCGGCGACCTCGCCAGCATCGACGAGACGCGTGCCCTCGCCGACCAGGCCAACGCGGCGGGACCGTTCCAGGCCGTGATCCACAATGCGGGCATTTACCATCCGGGCGAACGGCCCCGGCAGACGGTAGACGGCCTCGCCGACGTTTTCGCCGTCAACGCCCTGGCGCCCTATCTGTTGACCGCGCTCATCGAACGTCCGCAGCGCTTGATCTATCTCACCTCCGGAATGCACGCTGGCGGTGACCCGCAGGTCACCGACCTCAAGCGACGCCAGCAACGGTGGGACGGATCGCAAGCCTATTCGAACTCAAAACTCTTCGACGTGATCCTGGCGTTCGCGGTCGCCCGGCTGTGGCCGACTGTATTGTCGAACGCCGTCAATCCTGGGTGGGTTCCTACGAAGATGGGCGGCCGGTCCGCGCCCGACGACCTGGAAAAAGGTGCCGAAACACAGGTCTGGTTGGCCGTCAGCGTCGAGCCGGGCGCGCTGGTGAGTGGAGGATATTTCTTTCACAAACGACAGCGAGCCGCCCATCCAGCGGCATCGAATGTCGCGATACAGGATGCATTTCTGGACGCCTGCGAACGATTGACCGACGTAGGGTTCCCCGCAGCCGTCAGAAGCTAACCCGCAGCATTCCCGGCCTTAATGCCGGATCCGGTACTTGATGTGCGTGACCGTGGGCGAGGCCACAACCTTCACGGGCTCGAGCTTAGGGTCGCCGACCTTCTCGAGCAGTCGCTCACCCGACCCGAGAACAACCGGCGCGATGTGCAGGTAGAGCTCGTCGAGCTCTCCCGACGCGATGTATTGCTGGACCGCCTGCGCGCCACCCGCGATCACCACGTCTTTGTCGCGAGCGGCCGCCCTCGCGTGGGCGAGCGCCGACGCAGCGCCGTCGGTGACGAACCGAAACGTGGTTCCACCCTGCATGGGCAGGGGGTCGCGTTGATGGTGCGTGAGGACGAATACCGGCGTGTGATACGGCGGGTCCTCACCCCACCACCCTCTCCAGCTCGTATCCCAGGGTCCGGGCCCGCCACCGAACATCTTGCGACCCATGATGTAGGCGCCCACGTTCTGAAAGACCTCTTCAAGGACCTCCGAGTCGGCATTACGCGCGCCGCCCTTCTCACCCTGCTGCTCTTTCCAAAACGCGGTTTCGAAGATCCACTCGTGCAGGCGCAAGCCTCCCTCACCAACCGGATCTTCGAGGCTCTGATTCGGTCCGGCGACGAAGCCGTCGAGCGAGATTGCGATCTGACACCTGACGATGCCCATTCGTTAGTCACTTCCTCTCATCCAGATTGGCATGCTTGGCCATTCGCCAGTAGAGACTGCGTCAATCACCGAAACTCATCGAGGGAAGAGCCGACTCGCTGTCCATCTACCTATCTGGTTATAATCCGCCATCACTGATATGCCTCAAAGGAAACCTGTAAAGCAGGCCGCGACGAGGTCCGCCAAGAGTACCGCCGGGAAAGCCAGGGGAACCAAGGTATTCACGGAAGAGGAACGAAGCGCGATCACGGAGCGGGCCAAGGAAGTGAGGGCAGGCAAGGCGGACCAGGAAAGCGTCCTGCTCGAGAAGATCGCCGAGATGGCGGCGCCCGATCGCGCGATAGCCAAGCGCCTCCATGCGCTGATCAAGGCCAGCGCGCCAGGCCTATCACCGACAACCTGGTACGGCATGCCTGCGTATGCCAGGGATGGCAAGACCGTCTGCTTCTTCCAACCCGCGCAGAAGTTCAAGACGAGGTATGCAACGCTGGGCTTCAACGACAAGGCGAACCTCGACGAAGGCAACATGTGGCCGGTGGCCTTCGCGCTTAAGGAGTTGACCCCCGCCGATGAGGCACGGATCGGCACGCTCGTGAAGAAAGCGGCGAGCTAAAGCCAGGACCGTCCCCACGCGAGCGCCCGGGCCCGTTGAGGCTCTCGAGAGGATCGCGTACCTTCTCGAGCGAGGGCGCGCCGAGTCCTACCGAGTGCGGGCGTTCCGTCGCGCCTCGATCGCGGTGGCGGGGCTCGAGCCTGAGCAGTTACGAGCGCTGCATCGGTCGGGAAGGCTGACCCAGATTCCGGGGGTCGGTGAGACGACCGCCAAGATCATTGCGGAGGCACTCTCCGGACAGACCCCGGGCTATCTGGTCGAGCTCGAGCGCCGCGGTGGACCGGCGTTGAGCGAGCTGGGGAAGGCGCTGCGCTCCGCCATTCGGGGAGATTGCCACAGCCATTCCGACTGGTCCGACGGCGGCAGCCCGGTGCGGGTGATGGCGGAAGCCGCAGCAGCATTGGGGCACACCTACCTGGCGATCACTGACCATAGTCCGCGCCTGACCGTCGCCAGCGGTCTCAGTGCGGAGCGCCTTCGCCGGCAACTCGAACTGATCGACGCGCTAAATGCTGAGCTCGCTCCTTTCCGGATCCTGACCGGGATCGAGGTCGACATTCTCGAAGACGGCGCCCTGGATCAAGAGGAGGAGCTGCTGGCCCGCCTCGATTTGGTGGTCGCCAGCGTCCACTCCAAACTGCGGATGGAGTCTGCCGAAATGACTGAACGCATGGTGCGAGCAATCGAGAACCGCCACAGCGACATCCTCGGGCACTGCACCGGCCGCATCATCGTCGGCCGTGGTCGTAAGCCCTCGACCTTCGATCCACAGAAGGTTTTCGGAGCATGCGCCAGAACCGGCACGGCGGTCGAGATCAACTCCCGGCCCGAGCGGCGCGACCCCCCAACAGAGCTTCTGCATTTGGCTATCGAGGCGGGTTGCTACGTGAGTATCGATACTGACGCCCACGCTCCCGGCCAGCTGGAATGGATCGGGCTCGGCTGCGAGCAAGGGGCAGAAGCCACCGTTGATCCCGCTAAGGTTGTCAACTCCTGGAACACCGACCGGCTGCTCGCCTGGACGGCATCCCACGCGAACTAGCGTGCCTGATGTTCCGGCTCCCAGGCGCCTGTGAGAAGGAAGCCGCGAACGGCGACCGCCCAGACCAGCACCATGACCGTCGACAGCAGGAGACCGAAAAGCCATGGCACGGGTCGGGCTAGGCCGATGATCAGACTCGCAACTGCCCCCATCGCCAACGCGATTCCGGTCTGACGGTAGATCGTGGTGAGTCGGCTGGATTCTGCTAGCGAATGAGAGATGACGACCACGGCCAGCATCCCCAACGCTGCCGCCCCCGAAAGCAACCAGGCGGTCGACGAAGGAGTGTTCCCCTCGTGCGCTCGCTCCAGGAGGCTGACCATCCCGACGCCTGCGGCGGCGATCGAGAGCGTGACCGGGTAGTGGGCGACGATCCAGATGGCGACCGCGCGGTCCTCGCCCCTCGGCAATTTGCCGCCGACGACGTCGAAGTAGATCCACCAGAACCCGAACCCGACAAGGAGCCCGACCATGCCAGTCGCTACGGTCGTGAGATCGTGGGGAGTGCGCGAGAGCCCCTCGACGACGCTGAAGACCACCTCGCCGAGGACGATGATCGTGAACAGGCCGAAGCGCTCCACGAGCGACTCAGTCCGGATCATGGCCAGGATCCGCGCTGCCTGGGAGCGGCCCATGACCAGCAGCAGCAATACCCATCCGATCGACACCGCAGCCCAAATCGCAAGCCGTGCGAACGGAGGCAGGAACCCGCTGACCAGGATTACCACGGCAGACACAGCCATCGCCGCCACGTAGCGTCCAGCATCAGCGACGAACTGCTGCCGGGATGCGATCACATCCTGACGGCGCACTTCGTACCAGAGCCAGGTCATCAGGATCATCAACAGCGCGTAGGCGACGGCGAACCCTCGGCCGGTGGAACCACCTGCGTCGCTAGCGAACGCCGCCAGGGTGGCGAGGATGCCGATCTGAAGGAAAACAAGGGCCCGCGAACGGCCGTCCGTGCGCCCATGGATTTCGTAGTACAGCGACCCGTTGATCCACGCGATCCAGGTCAGCGAGAAGACGATCGTAAACTCGATCAGATTGCCAAGCGAGACGTCCCGTGCGAGAGGAATACCAGCCTGCGCGATGACGGCCGCATAGACGAGGTCATAAAGTGCCTCGAGCGGCGTGACGCGCCGGTCGATGATCGTGTCGCCATGCGGGCGAGGCGGGCGCCAGAACCAGGTCTTGAACAAGCGAAGCGCCCGCATCCTTTCCGGACGGCCGGCGCCAGCCTGGTTCGTCCGCCTCCTAAGCATCCGACAGGTTTACAGCAAACCGGGTGCCGTGCGAGGCGCCAATTCGAGAAACTCATTGGCGATGGTCGACCCTGAGGTCCAGCACGCGAGGTGAGGGCGGCCGTCTATGAGAGGCACGGGAATCCCGATGTGCTGCGGATCGATGACGTTCGTTGCGCGCCCCGGCTCACCGATACTCGGCTCCGACATTGCTGAACGGGTCGAGGTCGTCGGCGCCGCAGTGCCGAACTGAACGAGCCAGATCACGCGACGCCTCGTCTCGCCCTCGAGGCGGCTGGACATCGTCCTTCGGGTCGGCCGCAGGCGGCAAAGTCGCACAGCCGGCATAGTGCTCCACCCGCAGGTGCTTCGCCTGATGCGCGGATGGCCAGCCTCTGGGAGGTCAGCTGTGCGATGAGCGTCTCGCAACCCTCTGTTAGTGCCGCATGCTGGTTCGCCGTCAAAGTGGTGAGCAACGAGCGGAGTGCGTGGCGACGGCGACTACGCAGCCGCGACGCCACACGGTGCCCGGTACCCGTCAGGCTCAATCCGAGCGACCTGAGATCCTGACCGGGCTGGCGTTCGACCAATCCTGTTTCGGCGAGCCGGTCGACCACGCGGACGGCACCGGAATGAGTTAGACCGATGACCTGGCTCAACCGCCGCACCGAGCCAGAAGGCGAAAAGTCGAGTAGCGCGACCAGAACGGTGGCTGCCCGCAGATCGAGGCCCTCGCGCTCGAACGCGTCCTGCATCGCATCGCCAATCCCCAGCGCTAACGCGCCGAGCAAGTTGCCCAGGCGATCGTCCCTCGCGCTTGCGCCCGCCAAACCATTTCAATGATATATGATCGAGTCATATATCTCGCGCAGGAGGTGGACAGAATGGCTGGCATCCTGTCGACGGCTCGGATTGACGTCGAGGCACCGGCTCCAGAAGTCTGGAAGGCGCTCACCGACCTCGACACGATCCCGAAGTACTTCTTCGGCAGTCGAGTTCAGACTGACTGGCGACCGGGCAGTCCAATTACCTGGAGAGGTCAGTGGGAGGGGAAGGCCTACGAGGACAGGGGCAAGGTGCTCGAGGTCGAACCCAACCGTCTTCTCAAAGTCAGTCACTTCAGCCCGCTGGCAGGTCTTCCCGATAAGCCGGAGAACTATCACAACCTCACCTTCGAGCTCGACCAGCATGGGCACGCGACGCGCGTTTCGCTCACCCAGGACAACAACAAGAACGAGGCAGAGGCAGAACACGCGACGAAGAACTGGCGCACCCTGCTCGAGGGTCTGAAGAAGGTCGTCGAGGCGGGCACTGCGACGGCCTGAGCATCCCGGCCGGGATTATTGCCTTTTCGGGCCGCCCGACGGCGCCACTCTTCGGCGACGAGGGTGGCGAGTGGCAACCTGCTTCTGGAGTGCCGTGATTCCTCGTTGCCAGGCGGCTTCAAGATTGGCGTCAGGCGGGAAGCGCTGATTCAGTTCGAGGATCGTCATTCCGTGTGCGAAGGCGAAGGCGGCACGAGCCAGGTCGGGGTCGCCGCCGGCTGCCGTGACCACCGGGAGGGCGGCGCGCTGCTCGCTTCCCTCGGGTAGCAGCTGTCGGTTGAGCTCGCGGTCGTACATCAGTCGGTATAGCGCCGGATGCTTCCGAGCGTAGGCCCGATATGTCCGGGCCATGTTCACAAGTGGCTCTGCCGACGAACGAAGCGCGGCCTCAAATAGCGCGCCTTGCTCCTCGAACCCGATCCCGATCAGAAAGGACTCAAGGCTTTCTTTGCTGGCGAAGTGCTTGTAGAGGGATGGGGCACGCATCCTAAGTCGCTCGGCAAGCTTGCGCATCGAAAGCCCACCCACTCCCTCCTCCTCGAGGAGCTTGCGCGCCTCCGCCACGATCTCTCGTGCTCGATCTTCAAGATTTTCGAGGATACCCGTGGTGCCGCCGACCCTCGTGGGCGATCGCCTGGGCATCAGATCGAATTATGGCTTGACATGGCTAACACCGTTCGCCCATAGTAGGCTAACGGTGTTAGCCAAGAAGCCAGGAGGGGAATCATGAGCGCACGCGAACCAAAACTGATGGAAGAGCGCAAGGCGATAAAGCCGGCACCGGCCGCTGCCACGCAGTTTCTCAACCTTCCCGGCGGTCGTCTCGCTTACGACGACATCGGCACTGGTCCGTTGATCGTTGCCACGCCGGCGATGCTAGACCTCCGCTCGGAGCTCCGCTTCCTTGTTCCACTGCTCGTTAGAGCGGGCTTTCGCGTTGTGACGCTGGATCAGCGCGGGTTAGGAGAGACGAGCGGAGAATGGCCCGCTTACGGCAGTATTCCGCTGGCTGATGACCTCGTCGCCCTGATTCGTCATCTCGATGCGGGGCCAGCGATTATCTATGGGACCTCGAACGGCGCCGCGGCTGCCGTCTATGTCGCGGCAGAATACCCAGAGCTTCTTCGCGGCATCGTTCTCGCCGCGCCATTCGTGCGTGATGGGAAGTTGTCGTGGATTCAGCGACGGCTGACGAGCGTCATGAGAATCCCGTTCCTGACGCTGCCGATCTACATGTCGTACTTTCCCAACTGGGAACCACGGCGGCCTCGGGTGCCGGACTTCAACGAGCATGTTGCGAAGCTCAAGGCAAACCTCAGCGAGCCGAGCCGCCGACGCGTTATCAGGGAATACCTGTTTCATCAGACCCATCGCGAAGCCGAAGCGCGGCTCGGCAAGGTTCGAACTCCCTCGCTGGTGATCATGGGATCGGCAGATATCGATTGGCCGGATCCCCAGGCAGAGGCGAAGTGGATTGTCTCTCGCCTCGGTTCCCAGCTGTTGATGCTTGACGGTGCCGGCCACCACCCGCACGTCGAATATCCCGAGGAGGTCGCCAATGCGGTGGTGAACTTTGCAAGGCTCCTCGGATGACTCGCTAACCCAAAAACTGCCCCGCCGGTGCTAGTGTCTGGACGTGGCAAATGTCCTTGCGTGGGTCTCACACTCCGGCGTTGTCCAAGGGCTTATCATCGGCGCCGCGCTTGCGTTCTTGACCGCGATCCTGATCATGGACGCGGTGGGCAGAACGATCACAACGACGGTCAACGGTTGGAGTGCTATCCGCAAGTGCGGCCAGCCTGGCAACGGAATCCTCGTGCGCGCCGCCTGCGCCAAAGCGCTGCCCGTCGTCAACGTGTTTGAAGAGGCCGCCTACTGGACGACCACCAGGGATGGCTCAGGGCAAACACTGACCGGCGGGCATCGATACGTCCTACATTTTCCTGCCGGGAAACTCCCACCGAATGACGCCTTCTGGTCCCTGACTCCGACCGATGTCGTCGGATATATGGTGAACAATCGGGCGAATCGCTATAGCGTTGGTGATCGTTCACATCTCGCCAAGAACGCCGACGGTTCAATCGATATTTTTCTCCAGCAACTGACCCCGGACCGGCACGAGCAGAACTGGCTGCCAACTCCTTCCGGCAAGTTCAAGCTGACATTCCGGGTGTATTTGCCTGGCCCGCCAATTCTCGACGGCACATACCAATTGCCGCCCGTTGTCAGGGCGCAGTGAAATGAACCGCCGCATCTTGCAGTACGGACGTCCTCTCACCGCGGTCATCCTGGTGGTCTTCGCCTGGGTGGTCTACCGGCGGATCGCCACTGGGGCCGACATCATTCCACTCGCCATCGCGGCAGTCATCGTATTGGCGCTTGGCACGCCGGCTTTTATCTACCTCTGGCCCCGTCTCACAGTCGGTGGCTTCAAGCGGGCGATTCTCAAGGATGGGTTCGGTGAGGGCCCGATCCCCGTTAACACGCTGTACGCCGTGCCGAGCACTCCTTCCCCGTCGGCGTCGCACGGGAGCCTTATGGCAACCGGAGCCGAAGACCTGCTCTACGTCGCCGGCTGGCTCGACGTGAGCAAGGGGCCGCAAGTCCTGCACGTCCCGGACATGGCCGGCCGGTACTACAGCGTGCAGCTCACCGACCCCTCGACGAGCGCCAATTTCGCCTACGTCGGCAAACGTACGACGGGAACCAGGGCCGGCGACTTTGTTCTCAGCGGGCCTGGCTGGAGGGGAACCGCACCGAACGGCATGAAGCAGATTTCTTCGCCAAGCGATTCCGCGCTCGTCATTGGCCGTGTATTCGTCGAGAGCGACGGCGATCTTCCGATCGCTTACGCGCTGGCGAAACAAATACAGCTCGCGCCGCTGACTTCGACCGTTTAAGACCAGTCGTCCCGATATCTCTCTACGGAGGTCGCTACTTCGTGTAGTAGAGCGTCAGGAAATAGGCGGCAAAGGCTCCGATGAAGCTTCCGCCCATTTGCATCGAGTTCCCTCCGTCGGCGAAGCCGGACTTCACGAAGAGGAATCCACCTAGCGCCGCGGACAGTACGGCGACGAGGCCAACCACGGCCCAGGCCCGCACCCCACGAGAGCGCGACCAGGCAAAGGCGAGCACGGCGATCGTGATGCTCAGGACCACCAGGGCGAGGCCCTCAAAGGCATGCCACAAAGGGAAGAACGGAGTGGGCAGACGCTGAAGCGCATGGATGAGACCGCTTGGCGTAATGGAAGGAGGAGTTATGCCATTGGCGGGCGAAACAAAGACGGTCACGAAGTCGCCGAACCAGCCCTGAACAGCGAGGATCACGAGCGTGGCGACCAGCAACCCGCGAAGCGCACGCAGCCTTGCGGGTCGCGAGCGTGCCCCAGCTATTACCTCGCTCATCTGATTACTCTGTAATCTAGCAATACGAATGTCAAGCCGTAGAGCGAGTGCCGGCGGCCCGCCAGTCCCCGGCCTGGTGGAGTCGGTCGTGGCTCTGGTGCGGGCGAACGCGAACCTGACTCATCGCGTCGACCACCTCGCTGCCGTCCGTTTCAAACTCAACGACACTGACGCCCGCGCATTGGAGATCGTAAGCCGGCTGGGACCGATGCAGGCGTCGCAGTTAGCGCGAGAGCTTGGTATGACGACCGGAGGCGTTACTACGGTGATCGATCACTTGGAGCGAGCGGGCTATGCCCGGCGTCGGCGCGGCGACGAAAATGACCGCCGCCGCGTGCTGGTCGCGGTCACCGATCGCACCCGCCGCCTTGAAGCGGAGATGTTCGGCGAGCTCATATCAGACAACCACCGCTTGGTCGCGTCATATTCGAAGACCGAGCTCGCGATTATCAAAGACTTCCTCGAGCGGAGTGGTGCTCAGCTGACGGCGAACATCGAACGGATGACGAAACGCGGCCGCCGCTGATCCGTTGGCCGTGGCGCCCTACGCGTTCCCGAATGGCAACGGCATCTCTACAACCGGACTTGCGCGTACCTCAATGAGAGATCCTCCTCCCACGCGCCGCCGTCTCGAGACATTTCACCTTTCATGATCATGCCGGTCCCACCTTGATTTATCGTGAGGGTGGCTCGCTGCGAAAGGCTGGGCTCGTCGCGCCACCACGTCATGACGTTGCCGGTCATGGTGACGTGGTACTTGCGCGAAACGCCACGCTCATCGAAATACAGCATGAAGTAGCTCGCTGTCGCATCATCACTGCCGAAAATGGCGACGCCGCTCGGTATCTCCGGCTCGTCGATCTCAGAGCGCATGATCAGGAAGGCGCCACCTTCGTGCCATGCGAACGACGTGCGGCCGTGGAAGGTCGTGCCTGGCACCTGTGGGTGCGTACCGGTCGTACGCCATTCGCCAACCAACGCTTCGAAGGATCGCAAGGCCGGGTTGGGTACCAAAGCTTCGTTCCCGACCATCGATGTCATCCCGCGATTATGGCAAGGGTTGTCGGGCGGTTAGCGTTCCAGGAAGTCGAGCGTTACCGCCGTAAACAGCGGCGAGTCGGTCACGTTGTAGTGGGTCAGCCCCGGCAGGATAGCCAGCGCGTGGCCACCCTCGGGCCGGCCTTCCCCCATCCAACCGCCGTCCCGCAGGCCGCCGCCGAGCAGTTTGAAGATCTCCACGTAGTGGCTTGGCGGCGCCATGTCGGCGTCGGCCGCGATGATCAGTGTCGGAATGCGCAGCCGGCGTACATCCTCCGTGTAGTCGAAATCCGTCGCCATCCACGCGCCCATCTTGTCCAGAAGCCGAGGAAAATCCTGCGGGCGCGGGGCGACCCTCTCGTACAGCTGGTACATCGGCGTGTCTTTCATGAATTCGGCGGCGGCAGCATTGACTTGACCCTGTTGGACACGCATCTCGGCATAGATGGCGTCGGGCCGGATGTTGGCTGAGACGGCGACCAGCCGCCGAAACTTTTCCGGGTACTTCGAGGCCGCCTGGAGCGCCACGCCGCCGCCCAGCGACCAGCCCACCAGATCCGGTCGATCAAGGCCGAGGTGGTCAGTGAGCGCGGCGATGTCGTCGGCCAGGAGGCGTACATCGATCGGTCGCTCGATGTCTGCGGTTCGCCCATGTCCCTGTAGATCGACGGTGATGACCTGATGCGCCTTCGCCAGCTGCGGGAGGATCGGGGCGAATACCTCGCCCGAGGCAAGCCCGCCATGCAGCAGGATCAGGGGACGGCCCTCGCCATGAGTCTCGTAATAAAGGTTGAGGCCGTTAACCACCGCATACTTGCCGGTGGCGGTCGCCTGGGTGGTCGATTCGGTAGCCATGCTCGTGCTCCTTTCCATCTCGAAATCCGATACCGAGCATAAAGACGTCATCGAAGCCCGGAACTCATCGGTTGAGGACGAAAGCGCCCCGGCTGCGCCGGAGGGTCGCAAGCTGACGGATTGGAAACCGTGTGTCGGGTTGCTGAGTCGCACGTTTCAATTCCCTAGAAGTTAAGCGGCTTGATTCGGAGCCCGCATGGCCACCTCAACCGCGCGGCCGGCGATCTCCTGGCCCGAGGCTTCACAGAGTTGGAAGCAGCCAGCGTCATTCCTCGCGCTCGATTCGGATCCGGGCCGAGAGCCCCGAAGCCATCGTTCACCTCGTCCCTCGTTCTGACGCCCCGCCTCGCTCCAGAGCGCGGAGCAGGGGCTCGATCTCGTACGAACCGTCGTGCCTCGCACCATTGATGTAAAGAGTCGGCGTGCCGTTCACGCCGCTCCGCACGCCGCTCAAGAAGTCCTCGTGGATCCGTTCGGCGTGGACGTGCTCGGCCAGCTCTTTGTCGAACAGCTCGACGTCGAGGCCGAGCTTCTCGGCGTATGCGCGGAGGTCCTGGTCGCGCAGGCGCCTCTGGTTCTCGTAGAGGAGGTCGTGCATCTGCCAGAACTTGCCCTGGGTTGCGGCAACCTCGGCGGCCTCGGCGGCCTGTTCGGCGTGGGGGTGCGAGGTCGTGATCGGAAAGTTGCGAAACACAAAGAGGAGCCGCCTACCCATCCGGGCCTGTACCTCCTTGATGATGGGATACGCGGCGCCACAATACGGACACTCGTAGTCGCCGTACTCGACGAGCGTTACTGCCGCATCCGCCGGCCCCTGGATGTGGTCCCGCTCTCTGTTGACTGGCATGGTAAGTACGGTCTTCCACCGGGTTGTGCTCATGAAGCGCCCTCCTTCCCTAGGTTCTCGAGAGCGCGGAGGATTCCGTCGGCGCCAGGGTTCACACCCACGGGGGAAACGTAGCTCCACCGCACGATGCCGTCGCCATCGATCACGTACAGGGCCCGCTCGCTCGTGCCGTCCCTGGCCCGATAGACGTGATACGCCCGAGCCACCTTACCCTTGGGTTCGAAGTCCGCGAGCAGCGGGAAATGCAGGTTCCGATCCTTCGCGAAGGCCAGATGACTCCAGACTCCGTCCACCGAGATGCCCAAGAGCTCTGCATTGAACTTCTGGAACTCGGGCAGCACCTCCTGGTACAGAGCCATCTGGTCGGAGCAGACGGGGCTCCAGTCCTCCGGGTAAAAGGCCAGGATCACGGGCTGCCCCCGGAACTCGGCAAGCGACACGGTCCGGTCGGGCGTCGAGGGAAGTTCGAAGTCGGGCGCCTTGGTCCCCGCCGGCAGCGGCCTGGCACGATGGTCAGCACTCGTCGTGGTCATGTCTGAACCTCCTGTGCGCGGCCGTTCTTGCGCTGCGTTCGTGAGCAAGGCACAGTCACCTGGTCGCCAATTGCGCGTAGCGAAAGCAGTCCGTGATGTGGTCGTTCACCAGACCAGCTGCCTGCATGAACGCATAACAGATTGTCGGGCCGACAAATTTGTAGCCGCGGCTCTTCAACGCTTTGCTCATCGCTTCTGCTTCGGGCCTCGTGGCCGGAATCTGGCTTGCATTTTTCCAGGCATTGATCTTTGGTCTGCCGTCGACGAACTGCCACAGAAACGCGTCGAGCGAGCCGAAGTCTTGTTGCACCTTTAGCGTGGCCAGGGCGTTCGCAATTGAAGCGGCGAGTTTTTGGCGGTTGCGGATGATCCCTTCGGTTCGAACGAGGCGGTCTAATTGTCGATCGGCATACTTTGCGATTTTTCGAGGATCGAAGCCGGCAAGCGCCTGTTTGAGGTTCTGGCGTTTCCCCAAGACGATGCGCCAATTGAGTCCCGCCTGCATCGCATCAAGCACAATGAACTCAAATAACTTTTGGTCATCGTGGATCGGGACACCCCATTCGGTGTCATGGTAGGCCACCATTAGCGGATCGCTTCCGACCCAACTGCAGCGTCGATCCTGCTCATGCATCTATCTGCGGAGGTAGGCGGTCATTGGCCACGGACGCGGCTGCGTTAGCTCCGATTTGCCATTGCGGTGCGCGCCGAGTGCCAGAGGGTGCGCGGGTTGTCGCGGTCGCCGTGGAGCCAGCTCGAACTCCTCGCGCGAGAGCGCCTCAGGGAGAATAGGCTTGGCCGGAAGCTCGCCGCGGAAGCTGTTCTGCCAGTAGGCGGACAGTCCCGGGTTCGTCGCCTCGAACGTAGCGCGTTCGACAACGTCCGGGGTTGCCATGCCGCGAGCCTCCGGGAAGTGCTTTTGCAGGCGGGCGAGACCCATCCAGTGGTCGGAGTGGCCGTGCGTG